>NZ_CP011805.1:1225000-1531250 GCF_001028625.1 Pelagerythrobacter marensis
CCCTCGCATCGCCGGATCAGGCGCGTGCCGGCCTCCAGCGCGGCCAGCGGATTGCGCAAGTCGTGGCCCAACACGGCGATGAACTGATCGCGCAGTTCGATCGCCTCGTGCTCGCTCTTCGCCTGCGTTTCGGCCTTGATGCGTGCTTCTATCAGGCTGCGTTCGAACGTTCGCCGATCGACCGCCTTGAACACGGTGAGGCGGGTGAACAGGTGCCGATCCCCCTCCCCCCGCCGTTCCGCCGC
The DNA here is from genome assembly GCF_001028625.1 of Pelagerythrobacter marensis. Classification (NCBI taxonomy): domain Bacteria; kingdom Pseudomonadati; phylum Pseudomonadota; class Alphaproteobacteria; order Sphingomonadales; family Erythrobacteraceae; genus Pelagerythrobacter; species Pelagerythrobacter marensis. The sequence goes on from NZ_CP011805.1 coordinate 1,225,246, forward strand.
ATTGGCGATCACCGGTATCTTGTTGCCTCCAGCATCGACCAGATCGAGCGCGATTTCGTGCACGAACCCCTGAAGCCGCAGCAGCGGGGCGAGGTGCGTTTCGAAGGCGATCTTCCCGCCGAAGCTCAGGATCTCGTGCACCGTGTGGCCGAGCAGCGCATCATCGTTACGCCCGATCCAGTCGCACAGGGTCCTGTTCATCTTGACGATCCGGCCATCGGGCGAAAGCGACAGGTAACCGCATGGCGCGTTGTCGTAGAGGTCCTTCAGGTCCTCCGCCGGGGGGTCGTCGTGGGCTGCTGCGGGGTCAGACAAAGGCGCGGATCGCTCCAATAACCTGGTCTGGCGCGCTCAGGTTCGGGCAGTGGCCCGTGGCATCGAGCATGACGAAGGTGCTGTTCGGCAGGTTCTGGTGCACATATTCGCCGACGCACTGCGGCGCGATCACATCCTCCCGGCATTGCAGCACCAGGGTGCGCGCGGTGACCCGCGCCAGATCGTCGCGGTTGTCGGAAAAGAACGTGACCCCGGCAAATTCGCGCGCGATATCGGGATCGGTGTTGCAGAAACTGTTGGTCAGCCGCTCGCCCAGTTCGGGCCGGTCGGCATTGCCCATGATCGTCGGCCCCATCGCGGTCGACCAGCCCAGGTGATTCTCTGCCAGAAACTCCAGCAGTTCCTCGATCTGGTCGTGCGAGAAACCGCCGGCGTAATCGCCATCGTCGATATAGCGCGGCGAAGGGCCGACCATCACGAGGTCGGAGAACATCCCGGGCGCTGCGATTCCCGCCAGCGCGCCGATCATTGCGCTGACCGAATGGCCGACGAAAATCGCATCCTCCAGCGCAAGCGCGCGGCCGATTTCCACCACGTCGGCGGCATAGCCGTCGAGCGAGCCGTATCGCGCGGAATCGTACTGGCTCAGATCGGACTGCCCTGCCCCGACATAGTCGAACAGGACAATGCGGAAATCGTCCGCGAACGCGCTCGCTACATCTTTCCACATCGTCTGGTCGCAGCCGAACCCGTGGGCGAAGACCATCGTCCGCGCCCCCGTGCCGGAGATCTGGACATTGTTGCGGCGGAATACTTCGGTTGGGCCCATCGCCCGCTATGTAACGACTTGTTCAGGAAAGCGATAGCCAGTCCCGCTCGCGGGGATAGAGCGGCGTCACAATACGCTCATATCCCGGCTTTCGGACGGGATCTGGACTTCCAGCCCGTCAAGCTCGGCGCTCAGCAGGATCTGGCAGGAAAGCCGGCTGGTCCGCTGGACCCCGGCGGCGAGGTCGAGCATGTCCTCTTCCTCCTCGCTCGCTTCGGGCAGGCGGGCGAACCATTCGGCGGCGACGATCACGTGGCAGGTGGAACAGGCCATCTGCCCTTCGCATGTCCCCTCCAGCGGCATCCCTGCGGCCTGCGCCAGTTCGAGCAGGGGCGTGCCTTCGGCGCCCTCGGCTTCGGTCACCGCGCCGCGCGCCGAAACGAACCGCACCCGCACGCTCACACCCCCTGCGCCTCCGCCGCGGCGATGATCTGCTCCGCCCCGCTTTCAAGCTGTTCGATCGTGGTATAGCGGCCGAAGCCGATACGAATGGCAGTCTTCGCCTCCGCATCCGAGAGGCCGATGGCTTTCAGCACGTGGCTCGTCTTGCCCGAACCGCTGGCGCAGGCCGATCCGGCGGAGAACATGACTTCGCGGCATTCGCTCATCAGCCGGGCGACATCGAGCCCCTCGCGGCGGATGGAAAGGTTGCCGTGCCAGCGGGCATCGGCGCTGCCGTTGAGCGTCCAGCCGGAAAACAGCTCGCGCGCGCGGTTCCACAGCGTTTCGATATGGGCCGCGTCGTCTTCCCGCCGATCCTTCGCCACTTGCGCCGCCGCGCCGAAAGCGGCGCAGAGCGCGGGGCTGAGCGTTCCCGACCGCAGGCCTTCCTGCAATCCGCCGGTGACTTGCGGGTCGAGGTCCAGCCCGTCGCGCACCCATAGCGCGCCGATCCCCTTCGGCCCGTGCATCTTGTGCGCGCTGATCGCGATCATATCGGCGGCGGGCACGTCCATCTTGCCGCAGGCCTGGACCGCATCGCACAGGAACAGCGCGCCCTGTTCGCGGGCCCTTTGCGCCCACCTGGCCGCCGGCTGGATCGTCCCGATCTCGTTATTGACCGCCATGACCGCGATCAGGCCGATATCGGCGGGCAGGTCGGCAGCAGGATCGGTCAGCCCCTCGCCATCAACCGGGATCTCGCTCGCCTGGCCCAAGGCCAGCGCGGTATCGCGAACCGCCGCATGTTCGATGGCGGACAGGGCGATCCCCGCCTTTCGATGCGCCGCCGATCCGCGCATGGCGAGGTTCACCGCCTCGCAGGCATTGCCGGTGAAGATCACCCGCCCGCCCGGCGGCAGAAGCGCAGCGACGCGATCGCGTGCCACCTCCACCGCGGCAGCCGCCTGCCGCCCCATTCGATGCGGGCTGTGGGGATTGGCGAAGGCCGTGCCTTCGGGGCCGTCGAGCCAGCGCAGCATTTCCTCGCGCGCTTCGGGCGCGAGCGGGGTGGTCGCCTGATAATCGAGATAGATCATCGGCCTGCCATAGTCATCGGCAGAGCGATGTCCATGCCGCCGCGAAGCGTTCCAGTTCATCCTGCGTCGTGCTCCAGCCCAGACTGACGCGGATCGTGCGCGCCGCGACATCGTCCGCCACCGCGAAAGCATCGAGAACGCGGCTTTTCTTCAATGTGCCGGAGGAACAGGCGCTGCCCGCCGAAACCGCGAAACCCATCGCGTCAAGCCGGATCAGCAGCGCCTGCGCGCTCATCGACGGATGGGCGAGCGCGAGGATATGGGCCGCCTGCTCCCCGCCCGGCGCAACGCGGACCCCGGCCAGCTCCGCGGCGAAGGCGTCCCGCTCGGCAGCGTCGGTCCGCCAGTCGCCGGCAAAGTCGAGCGCCGCGGCAAAGCCCATGATCGCGGGCAGGTTCTCGGTACCGGGGCGATAGCCGCGCTCGTGCCCGCCGACCGGCTCCAGCAGCGCGAAGTCGCGCACCAGCAGCGCCCCGATGCCCACCGGGCCGCCCAGCTTGTGCGCGGACACGACCGCCATGTCGCAATCGGGCAAGGCGATCTTGCCCGCCGACTGCGCGCAATCGGCAAGCAGCAGCCCGCCCGCGCTGCGCACGCGCTCCCCCGCAGCAGCCTGTTGCAAAACGATCGTCCCCGTTTCGGGATTGAGATGCTGGATGGCGACAAGCGATCTGCCCTCCCCCGCCAGCACCGTATCGAGCGCGGCAGTCTCCACCGCGCCTTCGTGCATTGGCAGCACCGCGGCATCGGGCGCGGCACGAAACACCGCGTCGTGCTCTGCGGCGCTGACCGCGCGCCGCTCGGCCTTGGCCCGACCCAGCGCGATCGCCAGCGCCTCGCTCGCGCCCGAAGTGAAGATCACTTCCCCCTCCCACGCCAGCGCGCGCTTCACCCGTTCGCGCGCATCCTCCAGCGCGGCCTTGGCCTTGCGCCCTTCGGCATGGGGGCTGGATGGGTTGGCCCAAAGCCGCATACCATCCTCCATCGCGGCCCGCGCTTCGGGCCGGAGGGGGCTGGTGGCGGCATGATCGAGATAGATGCGGTCGGAAATCGGATGTCTCTCGCTAGGCGGGAAAGTGCCGCGGTGATTGCGATTTTGCTCGGGCGCACTATATAGCCCGGCACCTCGCGCGCGCCAGCCGTGCGATTATCAGCTCTAGCAGGTGCCACCCGCCCATGCCCTCAGTGATCTTTCCCGGCCCCGAAGGCCGCCTCGAAGGCCGTTTCTCTCCGCCCCCGCGCCCGCGTGCGCCGGTCGCAATGATCCTCCACCCGCACCCCCAGGGGGGCGGCACGATGAACGAACGGATCACGCAGCGGCTCTACAAGACGTTCGTCGATCGCGGCTTCGCAACGCTGCGGTTCAATTTTCGCGGCGTCGGCCGCAGCCAGGGCAGCTTCGACAACGGCGTGGGCGAATTGTCCGATGCCGCCGCCGCGCTCGACTGGGTCCAGTCGATCCATCAGGAAGCGCAGGTCACCTGGGTCGCCGGGGTCAGCTTCGGCGCCCTGATCGGCATGCAGTTGCTGATGCGCCGGCCCGAAATTCGCGGCTTCATCTCGATCGCGCCACCCGCCAATATGTACGATTTCAGCTTCCTGGCCCCCTGCCCGGCGAGCGGCATCTTCGTCCAGGGCGCAGCCGACAGCGTGGTGCAGCCGGCAGCCGTGACCAAGCTGGTGGAAAAACTGCGCACGCAGAAGCACATCACCATCCATCACGAGGAAATCCCGCGCGCCAATCACTTCTTCGAAAACGAGATCGACGAACTGATGGGCTCGGTGGACAACTACCTCGATTTCCGGCTCGACCCGTCCTGCCCGATCAAGTGACCGCACGCCCCCTTTCGGCCGCCTGAGCGCCGAAGGGGGGCTGCGCACCCCTGGGGACTGCCCGGGATTCTCCATCACGTTGCGACCTGCAACTCGAAACGGTTAGGCGCTAACAGCGTAACGTTGTATCATTCCTGTCGCGGGAGGACTTGCCCCGGCTTGCCGAGGGCAAACCGGAGAGAGGAGTGTCCCGATGGCCTACACAGATTCCCGATCGCGGAACGACCGCATCAAATCGGTTGCCGGCGTGGTCGCCGTTCATGGTGCGCTCGGCTATGCCCTGCTGGTCGGCCTTCAGGCGACCGGCGTTATCGAGCAGACGCCGCGCCTGACCGGCGAGACGGTGACCAGTGTCCCGATCCCGCCCGAGCCGGAACCCGTCCCGCCCAGCCCGGAACCGGCGGCGGCCAGCACCCCGACAACGGCCCCGCCCCCGCCAATTGCGCTGTCGGATGCCCGGCCTGATATCGAGGTAGTCGACATCGAACTGCCGCCCATTGCGAGCGACACGCGTCTCGCGCCGCTGCCCGTCCCGTCTCCAGCACCCTCCGCCAGTCTGGGCACTGGGGTGGAGCCGGTCGTGGCCAGCCCGCGCAACGACCCGTCACGCTGGGTGACTCAGGCCGACTATCGTTCGTCATGGATCAATCGCGAGCTGACCGGCGTGGCGCGTTTCCGGCTGGACGTGGGGGCCGACGGACGAGTGCGCAATTGCACGATCACCGGCTCCAGCGGCCATGCGGAATTGGACCGGGCAACCTGCGACCTCGTGACCCGTCGCGCCCGGTTCGACGCGGCGCGCAACGCGCAGGGCACCGCCGCCGCGGGCAGCTATGCCAACGCGGTCGCATGGCAAATCCCGGACTGACGGCGAGGCCGCGTGCCGTTATTCGGCGGCGTCCTGCTCGATCCTGTCGAGCGGGGCGTCTCCGTCCGAAGTCGGCACCGTCCAGATCGCGATATTGGCAAAGCAGACCAGCGCGAGCACGACCATCAGCACGGCCTGTTTAACAGAGCCGCCCTTGCGCCACAGGACGAAGGCGCCGACCAGCAGTGCGAAGCCGGCGAGCATGACGATGGAAAGCACGGCACCCATTGTCTTCAGCCGCGCAGTTTGCCGGCCATGCCGATAATGTCATCCAGCGGATTGCCGTCGCCGTCGAAATCCAGCATCGCGCCGATCCCGCCCAGGCCCCCTGCCGCGGCACCGCCGCCGGCCGATCCGGCGCGATTGCCGCCCAGCATGCCGCCAAGGATATTGCCGAGTATCCCGCCCCCGCCGCTCGCAGCGGGCGAACCTTGCGCATCGCCGCCACCGGCACGCGAGGAAAGGTAACCGCCGACCAGCATCGCCAGAATCGGCAGCATCTTCTTCAACAGTGCCGGGTCCAGCCCGCTTTGCTGCGAAGCATGGCCCGCGACCTGCCGGCTGACATCTTTCGAACCGAAAATCTGGCCGAGCACCTCGTTGCCGCGGGAAACCTCCGTCGGCTGCGGGCCGAGCACGTTTTCCATCAGCGCGCCGCCGCCGAGCGTGCCGAGCATCCCGACGAGATCGCCGATTCCGCCGCCACCCGCGCTGCCGCCCTGACCCCGCTTGCTAAAGCCGCCCAGGATCGCGGGCAACAACGATTCCGCCCCGCTGGCCGCCTGACCTTCGCTGATCCCAAGCTGGCTTGCCATCGCGTCCAGGCCGCCGCTTTGTCTAAGTACATCAAGTATATCCATAAACCGGCTTCCTGTAGTAGCGTGTCATCACGGCGACATGCCGCAGCATGAGACTAGGGCGTTCGGCAAGGCAGCGGAAGTAAAAGAGTCTGTCCTTTCCGGATATCCGGTTTCCCAGCGCAGGCCGAGCGGGCCCGCGCCAAAAAGGAGTAACGAGATGGGTATCTTCAGTTCGATCAAGAATGCGATCTTCGGCAGCGACAAAAAGGACGAAAAGCCCGCCGCAGCGCCGGCCGCCACCCCTGCAGCGGCCCCCGCCGCATCGCAGCCGCGCGCGATCGACGAGGTGGACGTTGCTGCGCGTCTGGATGCGATGCCCGGCGCGGACAAGCTCAACTGGCGCACGTCGATCGTGGACCTGATGAAGCTGATCAATGTCGATTCGAGCTATCAGAATCGCAAGGAGCTGGCGCAGGAACTGGGCAATGCCGATTATTCCGGATCGGCCGAAGACAACATCCTGCTCCATCGCCAGACGATGCGCGAACTGGCGAAGAATGGCGGGAAAGTGCCGGCTGAATTTACCGACTGACCGCCGACCGGGTCATTCCCATCGCGCCGTTTGACACCTGCGGGCGACGGGGCCAGACATCTGGCATGACCCACATCACGACTTCGATCACCCGACGCCAGGCCCTCGCCGGGCTTGGCGCGGGTGCCTCGCTGGTTGCGCTCGGCGGTTGCCAGCGCGCCCTTGCCGAAAACGCCGTCCCCGCCGGAACCGCCGGCCCCGGCGCTACCGGGGGAGCAGGCGCCGCCCTGCTGGAAAACGTCGCTTACAATCTCCTCGCGCATGAGCCGGAACGGGCGACCGGGCTGGGGGTCGACACCGGCGCTCATGCCGTGCTGCGCTCGCGGCTGGAAGACCAGTCGGCAGCCGGACAGCGGGCCTATGCCGAAACCCTGCGCGCCGATCTGGCGCGGGTGCGCGCGTTCGACACCGCGACGCTCGATGCCGATACGCGGACCAGCTTCGAAGTGGTCGAGAGCGCCTATTCCACCGCGCTCGACGGGTTTGCCCTGCCCTATGGCGATGTCGCGGTCGGCAGCTGGCGCAATTCGCCTTACGTCGTGATCCAGAACGTCGGCACCTATATCGACATACCGCGTTTCATGGACACGACCCATCCGGTGCGCGATGCCGCCGATGCGCAGGCCTACCTCGCGCGGCTGGAGGCTTTGCCCGCGGTGCTCGATGGAGAGCTGGCGCGTATCCGGCAGGCGCGGGAAATGGGCGTGGTTCCGCCCGATTTCCTGCTCGACAAGGCCATCGCGCAGATGGAACAGACGATTGCCGAAACCGCCGGCGGCGGCGCGCTGGCCGAATCGCTCGCCACGCGAACGCGCGAGGCGGGGATCGAAGGCGACTGGGGCCGGCAGGCGACCGCACTGGTCGGCGGCCCGATTACCGAAGCCCTGCGCCGCCAGCTCGCCGAATTGCGGGCAGAGCGTGCGGTGGCGAAATCCGACGCGGGCATGTGGGCGCAGCCGCAGGGCGACGAATGGTATGCCTGGGGGCTGCGCGCGGCGACCACGACCACGCTTTCGCCCAACGAGATCCACCAGATCGGTCTCGACGAACTGGCCGCGCTGCACGGGCAGATGGACCCGATCCTGAAGGACATCGGCTATACCACCGGCAGCGTGGGCGAACGGATGCGCGCCCTGGCCGAAGACCCGCGCTATAAATTTGCCGAAGGCGATCCGGGGCGGAAGGAAATCATGGATTTCATCCACGACCGGATTGCGTGGATCAAGTCGCAGATGCCGCGCGCGTTCAACACGCTGGTCGATCCCAATCTGGAAGTGCGCCGCCTGCCGCTCGCCGAAGAACCCGGCGCGCCAGGCGCCTATGGCGGCGCGGGCAGCAAGGACGGTTCGATCCCCGGCCGCATGTGGATCAACCTGCGCACGACCGACCTGCACCGCAAGTACGACTTGGCCGACCTGACGTATCACGAGACGATCCCCGGTCATGTGTGGGAAGGCGAATATTCGAACCGCCTCCCGCTGATCCGCTCGATCCTGTCGTTCAGCGCCTTTTCCGAAGGCTGGGCGCTCTATGCCGAACAGATCGCCGACGAGCTGGGCGCTTACGACGATTTCAAGGTCGGGCGCCTCGGCTATCTGCAAAGCCTGGCCTTCCGCGCCTGCCGCCTGGTGGTCGACACCGGGTTGCACCACAAGCGCTGGACGCGCGAACAGGGGCGGCAATTCTTCGTCGAGCGCAACGGATCGAAGCCTGACGAGGTGGCGAGCGAAGTCGATCGTTACTGCTCGTGGCCGGGCCAGGCCTGCGGTTACAAGATCGGCCACAGCGAAATCGGCCGGCAGCGCGCACGGGCGCAGGCCGCGCTGGGCGATGCCTACAGCTTCAGGGCGTTCAACGATGCCGTGGTGCTGGGCGGCAATGCCCCGCTGGACGTGATGGCGAAGAACGTCGGCCGCTATATCGAGCGTGCAGCGGGCTGAGCGCTATTGGTCGGCGAGGGAGAGGGCGATCTCCTCCCCTTCCCGCAGCACCGTCAGGCGCTCCACCGTTTCCGGGCGGGCTTCGGCGGCCAGCCAGCGCATCGTCTCGCACCGGTTGGCCGGGCCGATTTCGGGCAAGCGCGCGCCGTCTATCGCCACGATCCTGTCCCCGCTGCGCAAGCCCGCTCGCGCGGCGGGCGAGCCTTCGAACACCTGGGTGACCTGAACCAAGCCCCCCGCAATGGCGAGCGAATAGCCCGCCTCGTCACGGGCTGGTGCGGGGTCGGTGCGCGGCTCCAGAACCAGCTTCTGTCCCGGATAGTCGAGCGTGACGATATAGCTGTCCAGCAGGCCCGTGCCGATCAGGCTGGGCGGCACGACGCGGGTCGTGGCGCGAACCGGGCCAATCGCCCGGCCGCCAAGGGCAAAGTCGTCGAGGGTGAACCGCTCCAGCGGCGCGGGCGCGCCCATGCCGCCGGCCGATACGCCGTGCGATCCGTGCCCACGAACGTGGCTGCCCGGCACGATCGCGCCGCGCACGGCCGGGTCCGCGGCCGCTTTGTCGTAAAGCACCACGGCTTCGCCCGATCCCGTATCGAACAGCAGCCGGTCGGAAAACGCGCCGATGCGATAATCGGAAATCGGCGGATGGGGATATCCTGCAGGATGAAGCGGCGCGACCACTGCGGCGCCATCGGCGGGCGGCATGGCGCCGGGCGCGCCGATCGTCATTTCCCCCGCCTGCGCGTCGATCCGCCAGGCGCTGCCGGGCAGGATCTCCGACCCGATCACCCCGCCATCGAAGACGCAGGGGCCCAGTTCGATATCGGCAAAGTCGAAAATCAGCACGGGCACCTGGCGGAACACGACACCGCCGATTTCCAGCCGGTCGAGTAGCGCGAAATCCATCGTGACCTGCGCCCCGTTGGCATCGCGCCCGGTGTTGGAGCCGACCGGGCGCAGGCCCAGCTCGTCCGCCAGTTCGCGCGCGATCATGCTGGGCGATCCGGTGTCGAACACGAATTCGCGCGCGACACCATTGGCCTGCGCCTCGATCACCAGCATGTGACGATGGCGTTCGAACGGGATGACGGTGGTGGGTGCGGGATGCTCCACTGCGACAGGTCGGGCGAGGACGGCCGCCAGTTCGGGGCCTTCCGCCAGCGCCGGGCTTTCCGCCGAGGCGACATCGCTCGCCAACGCCGCGCCCGTCAGCGCCGAGGCACCCAGCGCCGAGCTCAGGGCCGCCAGCCCGATCGTTATTCCGCCAGCACGGATGGCCCGTCTCCCTGCGATGAATCCGCAGCAGGAGAATGCGGAAACACCGCGCGATTGCAAGCAAGACATGCAGGCGCGCGCGAGGCATTTTCAGCACGCAGCGTGCATACGCAAACATCCGGCGGCGAGCCCGGACAGTAACGCCTTGAAAAAGCGCCGGAACCATATCCAGCAAAGGAACCGCGCGGCCGGCGCATCGCCAGGGCGTGCGCACAGATTGGGGCAGGCGGGCGGGGATTTTTCCTGTCTGCGAACGGCCGGTGTACGCTCGTCCCGCGGCGCGTCCGGCTCGGCTCTCTTTCACGGCAATCGGCAGGCGGAGGGCAAGAGCTCGCGCACAGTCCCATCCGGCCTCGCGGCTGATCCGCCGCGCCACCGACGCCCGCTCCGCCTGCGGGGAGAGCCTGCCCGGACAAGGGGGGACAGGGTGCCTGCAAGGCGCGTGGGCGCGCATCCGATTGCGGCTTCCGGCTACGGTTCGGGTCGAGCTCGACGGTCTGACCATGACCGCCCGCCCGCGCGCACCTGCGCCGGCCGCGTCGCTGCCTGGCCCATAGAGGCCGAACGGCGAAGGAGGGAGGCAAGCCGGTCTCGCCCGCTCCCGGTCCTTGAGCCCCTGTGAGGGGCAAGGGCGGCGGAATGAATAACCTAATTGGTTAGATTTGTCAAGTTGAAACACCGGTTGTGCGCTTCCGGCGCGATGACATGCCCGATCCCCCGCGAAGGCGGGGGTCTCAGGAGGCCGTAGCCGTTCCGCCTGACAGCCCGAGCCCCCGCCTTCGCGGGGGATCGGAAGGGGCCAATCTTAAGAGGAGACCAGCCCACGCAAGGCTGCGAAGCGCGGTGGCGTGGTGGCGCGGCGCGCCTTAGCTTGAGATGGCGCTGACGCCGAGGAAGTCGGGCTGCGGCCCGTTCCATTCGCCGGGAGGAACCGGTGCGTCCTGTTCGTCGCGGCGATTGCGGCGGCCACCGGCGGCCCGCTCGCTGCGCGGAGCGGACTTTTCGCGGCGCGGCTTTGCCGGGGCACGATCTTTCCGGCGGCTGGTATCTTCCGTCTCTGCCGGTGCCTGTTCGCGCGATTCCTGCTGTTCCGTTTCCTGCGCATCATCGCGCTGGCGGCGGGTGCGGCGCGGCTTCTTCTCGCCGGCTTCGCCTTTGGCTTCTTCACGCGGAGCGGGGTCGGGCTTCAGTTCGACCCGAACGTCGGCCTTGCCGAAAACCGGGATTTCCGATCCGGTCAGCTTCTCGACATTCTCGATCGCTTCGGCATCTTCTTCCGCGACCAGGGTGAAGGCGCGGCCCTTGGCCCCTGCCCGCCCCGTCCGGCCGATCCGGTGAACGTAATCGTCGGGGTGCCAGGGCGTGTCGAAATTGAACACGTGGCTGACGCCCTTGATGTCCAGCCCGCGCGCGGCGACATCGCTGGCGACGAGGATGTTCACCTCGCCGCCCTTGAACCGGTTGAGTTCGGCAATGCGGCTGGTCTGATCCATGTCGCCGTGGATCTCTCCGCTGGCGAAACCGTGACTTTGCAGGCTCTTGTTCAATTCGCGAACGGTAGTCTTGCGATTGGCGAAGATGATCGCGGTTTCGACCATGTCGTTCGCCAGCAGCCAGCGCAGCGTTTCCCGCTTTTGGCGTGCCTTCACCGGCACCTTGAATGCGGTGATATCCTTGTTCGTGCTGGCCGCGCGGCTGACTTCGATCCGTTTGGGATTGTCGAGGAACTTCTTGGCCAGTTTCTCGATCGGCGGCGGCATCGTCGCCGAAAACAGCATCGTCTGGCGGGTTTCGGGCAGCTTGGAACAGATGAACTCGATATCGGGGATGAAGCCCATGTCGAGCATCCGGTCCGCCTCGTCGATCACCAGCAGATCGCATCCGTTGAGCAGGATCTTGCCCCGTTCGAACAGGTCCATCAGCCGGCCCGGCGTCGCGATCAGGACATCGACCCCGTCGTTCAGCGCCTTGACCTGATCGCCCATCTGCACGCCGCCGATCAGCAGCGCCATCTTGAGATCGTGGTTGGTGCCGTATTTCTCGAAGTTTTCCGCAACCTGGGCGGCCAGTTCGCGGGTCGGCTCCAGGATCAGGCTGCGCGGCATCAGCGCGCGGCGCCGACCGCTGGAAAGAATGTCGATCATCGGCAGCACGAAACTGGCCGTCTTGCCGGTGCCGGTCTGCGCGATACCGATGATGTCCTTCATCATCAGCACGGGCGGAATGGCCTGCGCCTGGATCGGCGTCGGCTCGCTATATCCGGCGGTTTCGACCGCCTTGAGCAGTTCGGGGGATAGGCCGAGATCGGCGAAAGTCATGCGGTAGGTGCTGTCCGGGTCATTGGCGAAAGCCAGGCAGGCGCGCTTCGCACCTGCACAATCGCCGCGCCCTTTGCGCGGCGCGAGGCGAAAAGTCAAGAAAAGCCCGCATCGCGGCGAACCGCGCGATCAGTCGCGTTCGGCCACAAGCCGGCGCAGCGCCTGCACTTCGCATTTGACCCCGTTTCGCGATTGCAGCTTGTCGCGATCGACGCACAGCTTCCCGTCGGAATTCCGCTCCAGATAGAAGCCCGAATAGAAATCGCGCGCAAAGCACGACCTTTCGAGGCGCGCGGCATAGACCCGCCGGTCGCGCGTGAAGAGCATCAGGCGATTATCGCGCGAAGGCTGCACCGCGCGGATCGAGGCGACCGGCAGGCACTTGCCCGCTTTCCGCTCCACCACCCGCGTCGCGCTGGCCTGCGGCGCGACGAATGCCGACATGCCCTGCCGGCCTGCGTCGCTGCTGGGGGCAATGCGGATGATGACCCGCTGTTCTATCCGCACCTGCCGCTGGACCGGGGTTTCGTACACCGCCTCCAGCGCCAGCCAGCCCGGTGCGCGTTCGCCCGGAACCGCGCTTTCCGCAGCGTCCGGCAACAGCCGGCCCTCGGCCACGCCTGCGGGCTGCGGCGGCGCGAACAGCAGCAGCAAGGGGGAAAGGATGGCAGCGGGGCTGGTCATCGGGGCGGGTCGCTGTCTCCGTAAGAGCGGCTGGGGAAGGCGCGCATGACGCCATATCGCCCTTACTGCCTAGCGCAAACGCTTGAATGCAGGCTTAATCCGCTCGCCGGCTGCGGCAAGCGTGTGGCAACGGGGCGAAAGACTGTGCCATAGGGGCCCGATGCGCGACCCCGATTCCTTCCTCGCCGCAGCGGCGGACCTGCTCGGCCAGCGCGGTTTCACCCGCGATCCGGAGCTGATGGATGCCTGGCTGACCGACTGGCGCGGGCGCTATACCGGCCGGGCGCTGGCCCTGGCCTCCCCCGCATCGACCGCCGAAGTTTCCGCCCTGATGCGTCTGTGCGCCCGGCACCGGGTGCCGATCGTGCCCCAGGGCGGCAACAGCGGCATGTCGGGCGGCGCCACCCCCGACGATAGCGGGCAGGCGCTGGTTCTCTCACTGCGCCGGATGGACGCGATCCGCACGATCGACCGCGATGCGCGGCAGGCGGTGTGCGAGGCGGGGGTCGTGCTCCAGACACTGCACGAAGCGGCTGCGGCCGAGCGGCTGCGGTTCCCGCTGACGCTGGGGGGCAAGGGGTCCGCGACTGTCGGCGGGCTGATCGCGACCAATGCCGGGGGCACCCAGGTCCTGCGCCACGGCACGATGCGCGCGCAGGTTCTGGGGCTGGAGGGAGTGCTGGCCGACGGCAGCGTGTTCGATACGCTCACTCCGCTGAAGAAGGACAATCGCGGGTTCGATCTCAAGCAGCTCCTGATCGGGTCGGAAGGGACGCTGGGCGTGATTACCGCCGCGACATTGCGCCTCCTGCCCGAAATCGGGGGCCGTGTCGTGTTGTGGGCCGGGCTCAATTCGATCTCCGACGCGCGCCGCCTGCTGCTCCATTGCGAAGCGCGGGCGGGCGGCGAGATGGAAGGGTTCGAGGTGATCCCGGCGCATTCGCTTGCCGCCGTGCTCGACCATCTGCCCGATGCCCGCAGCCCGCTGGCCGGGGATCATCGCTGGCACGCATTGATAGAGCTGGTGGGCGGCCCGGGCGAGGCGGACCGCCTTCCCGCCCTCGCCGAAAGCCTTCTGGGCCAGGCGTTCGAGGCCGGGCTGGTCGAAGACGCGACGATCGCCGCCAATGAAGCGCAGGCGGAGCAGTTCTGGCTGCTGCGCGATTCGATCTCCCCGGCGGAACGGGCGATCGGCCCGGCGATGCAGCACGATATCTCCGTTCCGGTGGACCGCATGGCCGCCTTCGTCGAACACGCGGTGCCGGAGGTGGAGGCCCGCTTTTCCGGCACCCGCGCGGTCGCCTTCGGCCACCTGGGCGACGGCAACGTCCATTTCCACGTGCTTGCCCCGCAAGGCGCCCCGCGCGGCGAATGGGAAGATGGCGAAGGCAAGGCAATCAGCTCCTTCGTGCACGATCTGGTGACCGACTGGGGCGGTTCGATCAGTGCCGAACACGGCATCGGCCAGATGAAGCGCGACGAACTGGAACGCCTGGGCGATCCGGTGGCGATGGCCATGATGCGCAGCGTCAAGCAAGCGCTTGACCCGCAAGGGCTGCTCAACCCCGGCAAACTCGTTGCGCTTGCGCCGGGAGCTTCCAGCAACTAAGCGCGCCCGATGCGCGGGGCCCGGTCCCTGCCCAACCGATATTTCTAGCGACCCGGAGAGATTTCAATGGCCAGCGCGCCCCAGCCTAACCTGCCCCTGTTTTATAACGACCTGATGCCGCTCAACAGCCGCGATCATGCGAAGTGGAATACGCGCACGATCGAATCTGCCAAGTGGCTTTCCGGTCAGCACGCGATCCCGCTGACGGTGGACGAATTCGTCCAGGCGCAGCGCGATTTCCCCATCGTTTTCTCGTCCGGCGACAACCCGCTGCCGCTGGCCCTGATGGGCCTCAACGAAGGCGTGAACACTTTCGTCGACGAAGAAGGCAAAGTGAACGATCCGGTTTACCTGCCGGCCTATATCCGTCGCTACCCCTTCATGCTCGCGCGGCTCAATCAGGATTCGGACGAGCTTTCGCTCTGCTTCGACCCGACGACCGAAGCGGTCGGCGAGTTCAAGGAAGGCGAATCGCTGTTCGACGACGAGAGCAAGCCGACCGCCGCAACCCAGCGCATTCTCGAATTCTGCCAGCACTTCGAAGAAGCCGGCCAGCGGACGAAGAACTTCGTCGACGAGCTGAAGAAGCACGAACTGCTGATGGATGGAGAAATCGCCATCACGCAGCAGGACAACCCCGATAATCCTTACGTCTATCGCGGTTTCCAGATGGTCAATCAGGAAAAGCTGCGCGAAGTGCGTGGCGACGTTCTGCGGACCTGGAACCAGAACGGCCTGCTCGCGCTGATCAACGCGCACCTGTTCTCGCTCGATCTGATGCGCTCCATCTTCGCGCGTCAGCAGCAGCAGGGCAAGGGTCCGCAGATCGCCGGCGAAGCCAAGGGCGGCGATGCCGGCACGAATGCCAAGGCGAAGGACGCCAAGGCCAAGGACGCGAAAGCCAAAGGCTGACGCCGCGATGAAGCGATAATTCCGGGCGTCGGGCGGGGTTGAAACGACCCCCGCCCGCCCCTAGATTGTCCTCGTCGGGATGGCACTCCCCCCTCATGGCCTCCCGACTGGTGCACTTCGGTGCACCTCCTCCCTGAACCTTGGCCACCTCGTGCATTTTGCACGAGGTGGTTTTTTCTTGTCCGGTTGTGGCTACTCGGCGGCCAGCGGCTGGGCGCTACCGCGCCCCAATGTCGCAACCGCATCGCCCAGCTCGCGCACCAGGCCGGTCAGCAATCGGACGATTGCGGGCGCCCGCGCCGAAGGTTCTGCGAAAGCCGCATCGAGATAAGTCGTCCGGCACAGCTCCAGCTGGATCGCATGAAGCCCGCGCTGGGGCGCGGCATGGCGGTCGAGAATATAGCCGCCGGCATAGGGGCGATTGTGCGCTGCACGACGCTCATTCCGCGCCAGATAGGCCAGGGCCTGCGCCGACAGGGCGTGATCGCTGGCCGCGCCAAACCGGTCGCCGACGACGAATTCCGCCGGGCGATCGCCGGGAACGCGCGGCTTCAGCGGCGGCATCGAATGCAGATCGAGCAGCAGGGCCGCGCCCCAGCGATCGCGCAAGGCATCCAGCGCCTCCGCCAAGGCCCGGTGGTATGGCCGATGGATCTGTTCGATCCGCGCATCCAGATCGACCCGCGCAATCGGCCCCTTCCAGATTTCACCCAGCCCGCCTAGCCGCCGCGGAACCAGCCCCAGCCCGCTGCGCGACCGCCGGTTATGCAGCGAATGGCGGACCGGGCCGGGCGGCGGCCCCTGCACCATCGACCAGTCGACATCCTCGCAGGAACGGTTGAGATCGATCATCGCGCGCGGCGCATGGGCCACCAGCAGCCCGGCACCCGTGGCGGCGGCAATGTCGCGCGCCAGCAGGTCGACGTGGCGATCCTCCAGCCGCAGCGCGCTATATCCCGGATCGCGCATCGCCTCGCGCAGAGCGGGCGGATAGACTTTTCCGGCATGGGGCGCAGCGATCAGCACCGGAATCGGCGTGTCGGCAGGCAGATGCAACGCAAAGGCCGGCTCCCCCGCGCCAGCGCCGCTGCCGGGAATGGCTCCGCCGAACACGGTGCCCGCCGGATCGGGCGCGGATCGCTGGTCGTGCATGGCGCCCCTTGTCCGCAATTGATCGGCCTGTGTCAAAGCAGGTCTGTACCAAAGCAGGGCAGTCCCGATGCGACCAAAGATTTCTTAAGCGCGCTGGGATAGGACCGCCGGCATGACGATGACCAGCCGCCTTCGAATCCTCCTTGCAGAAGACGAGGAAGCCATGCGGGACTATCTCGCAGGCGCCCTGCAGAACGCCGGCTACGAAGTGGTCGCCGTGGATCGCGGGACCGAGGCGGTGCCGCTGCTCGAATCGCAGCACTTCGATCTGCTCCTGTCCGATATCGTGATGCCGGAAATGGACGGGATCGAACTGGCCCAGCGATGCAACGACATCAGCCCGCGGACCAAGATCATGTTCATCACCGGCTTTGCCGCGGTAACGCTGAAGGCCAACCGCGATCTGCCCAAGGCGAAAGTGCTGTCGAAACCGTTCCACCTGCGCGATCTGGTGCTGGAAGTGGAGCGCATGTTCGAAGACCGGCACGCCCCGGCCTGACCCGCATTATTCAGGGCTTGCGCGGGGGCGGGCCAGTCGCTAGATGGCGCGCCTGCCGCACGTCGCGGCCCACCGATGGATCGGGCGTATAGCTCAGTGGTAGAGCACTGTGTTGACATCGCAGGGGTCGGAAGTTCAACTCTTCCTACGCCCACCATCGAACCGGGACCGGACCGGAAACGCAAGAAGGCGCCGTGAAAACGGCGCCTTCTTCGTATGCGGGGCGGACAAGTGCCCTACCCTAGCCGCCGCCCCGGTTGTTGCCCCGGCCCGGGACGGTCCAGCCCTTCCCTTGCGCGCTCCCCCTCCTCTGCTAAAGCCCGCCCAAATCCATCCGACACCTTCCCAGGAAAACAGACAGGGCAGACATGCAGAAAATTCAGGTCAAGAACCCCATCGTCGAACTCGACGGCGACGAAATGACGCGCATCATTTGGGAATGGATCCGCGAACGGCTGATCCTTCCCTATCTCGACGTCGACCTGAAATACTACGACCTGTCGATCCAGAAGCGCGACGAAACCGACGACCAGATCACGGTCGATGCCGCCAATGCGATCAAGCAGCATGGCGTCGGCGTGAAATGCGCCACGATCACCCCGGACGAAGCGCGGGTTGAGGAATTCAGCCTCAAGAAAATGTGGGTCAGCCCCAATGGCACGATCCGCAATATCCTCGGCGGCGTCGTCTTCCGCGAACCGATCGTGATCGACAACGTGCCGCGGCTGGTCCCCGGCTGGACCGATCCGATCGTGGTCGGCCGCCATGCCTTCGGCGACCAGTATCGCGCCAAGGACACGCTGATCCCCGGCAAGGGCAAGCTGCGGCTGGTGTTCGAGGGCGAGGACGGCGAGAACATCGATATCGACGTGTTCGAATTCCCCAGCTCGGGCGTCGCGATGGCGATGTACAACCTCGACGATTCGATCCGCGATTTCGCCCGCGCCAGCATGAACTATGGCCTCGATCGCGGCTGGCCGGTTTACCTGTCGACCAAGAACACCATCCTCAAGAAGTACGATGGCCGCTTCAAGGATCTGTTCCAGGAAGTTTTCGACAACGAATTCAAGGATAAGTTCGCGAAAGCGGAAATCACCTACGAACATCGTCTGATCGACGACATGGTTGCATCGGCGCTGAAGTGGAATGGCAAGTTCGTCTGGGCCTGCAAGAACTACGACGGCGACGTGCAGTCCGATACGGTGGCCCAGGGCTTCGGCTCGCTCGGCCTGATGACCAGCGTGCTGATGACGCCCGACGGCAAGACCGTCGAGGCGGAGGCCGCGCACGGCACCGTCACCCGCCACTATCGCCAGCACCAGGAAGGCAAGGCGACCAGCACCAATCCGATCGCCAGCATCTTCGCCTGGACCCGCGGCCTGATGTATCGCGGCAAGTTCGACGGCACGCCCGACGTGGTGCGGTTCGCCGAAACCCTGGAGAAAGTCTGCATCAACACGGTCGAACGCGGCCAGATGACCAAGGATCTGGCGCTGCTGATCGGCCCCGGCCAGAACTGGCTGACGACCGAGCAGTTCTTCGAAGCGATCGTGAACAATCTCGAAACCGAGATGGCCGACTGGAAGTGAAACGATTTCCCCCTTCCGCCGTTGTTCGAACAGTGACGGAAGGGGGACTATTCACCAGTGGCTAGAGCACCGAGGAAGAAGCCTGCGGCCCGCCGCAAGGCGCCCGAACGGTTCGGCAAGCGCCGGCTGGAAGTCCGCAATGCGCGGGCGAAGGACATTCGCGGCATCGCCGCGCTCGTCCGCCGGGTGTATGAGGATATGCCCGCCTATACCCACGGCGAGATTCGCGGGCAGATCAACAATTTTCCGGAAGGCTGCTTCGTCGCCCTGCTCGACGAGGAAGTCGTCGGCTATTGCGCGACCATGCAGATCGCCGAAGCGCTGGCGTTTCAGGAACATACCTGGGACGAAATCACCGGCAACGGATTCGGCAGCCGGCACGATCCGACCGGCGACTGGCTCTATGGCTACGAAATGTGCGTCGATCCCAAGGTGCGCGGCGTGCGTATCGGCCGGCGCCTTTACGAAGAACGCCGCGCGCTGGCCGAGGAACGCGACCTTGCCGGAATAGTCTTCGCCGGCCGCATGCCCAACTATCGCCGCAACAAGCGCAAGGTGGACGGGCCGGAAGATTACCTCGAACAAGTGGTTGCCGGGCGGCTTCACGATCCGGTCCTGCGCTTCCAGCTCGCCAACGGGTTCGAACCGGAACGGATCATCGCCGGCTATCTGCCCGAAGACAAGAAATCCGAAGCCAACGCCGTGATGATGGTCTGGCGCAACCCTTATGTGGAGCGCGACCAGCCAGCGAAGAAGCGCCTGCCGCGCGGGGTGGAGGCAGTGCGCGTGGCGACCTGCCAGCTCCAGGCACGGGCCGTCGCCGACTATGCCGAATTCATGCGCGCGATCGAATATTTCGTCGATGTGGCAAGCGATTACGAATCGGACTTCATCGTCTTTCCTGAAATGTTCACGCTCCAGCTCCTCAGTTTCGAGGAGAAGGTTCTGTCGCCGGTGGAGGCGATTGCGCGCCTTTCGGAATATACCCCGCGGATCAAGACCGACCTGTCCGACATGGCGATGCGCTACAACATCAATATCGTCGCCGGATCGCACCCGACGCGGATGGACGACGACGATATTCACAACGTCGCCTATGTCTGCCTGCGCGATGGATCGGTGCACGAGCAGGAGAAGATCCACCCTACCCCCAACGAACGGTACTGGTGGAACATTCGCGGCGGCGATTCAATTGATGTGATCCCGACCGACTGCGGGCCGATCGGGGTGCTGATCTGTTACGACAGCGAATTTCCCGAACTTGCCCGCCGCCTGGCCGACGAAGGCGCGCGAATCATCTTCGTCCCGTTCTGCACCGACAGCCGCCAGGGCTATCTGCGTGTCCGCTATTGCGGGCAGGCACGCGCGATTGAAAACCAGTGCTTCGTCGTCCTGTCGGGCAATGTCGGCAACCTGCCCAACGTCGCCAACATGGATATCCAGTACGCGCAGAGCTGTATCCTCACGCCCTGCGATTTCCCCTTCGCGCGCGACGGTATCGCGGCGGAAGCGAGCGAGAACGTCGAAACGCTGACGATCAGCGACATCAACCTGGCCGACCTGTCCTGGGCCCGCGCCGAAGGCACCGTGCGCAACCTGGCCGACCGGCGGTTCGACCTCTACCGCATCGAATGGGACGAAGGCGGGAAACACCCCGGCAAACCGCGCCCCCGCCGCGAACCGCTCGGCCCCTCGACCGTCGGCGGAGGTTAGCGTTGCTGCGGCGCCTGGGGTGAACGAACCCGCTCGCGCCGGACGCCAAGCCCGATCACCCGGCCGGGAATACGCCGCAACAGCGGAAAACGGTCCAGCAGCCGCACGATCCACGGTGCACGCTCTATCGGCCGGCCCGAAAGAACCCGGCCGATCACATTGTCCTGAAGCGTCTTCTGCCCGGTCTGGATCACCCGCGTCGGGAACAGACGCCGCTTCTGCACGCGGTTCAGCAGCGGATCGGGGTCCGCCCCACTCACCATCGGGCCGGCGAGCAGGTTGGCCGCGGCCACGGCATCCTGAATTGCAAGATTGATCCCGATACCGCCGATCGGGCTCATGGCATGGGCCGCGTCACCGATCGCCAGCAGGCCTGGCCGATGCCAGCGCGTCAGCCGGTCGAGCGAAACCACGAGCAGCTTCAGATCGTCGATGCTGTCGGGCTCTCCATCCGTCGGAAAACGGATATCGGGAAACGCGGCGGCGACCTGCGCGCGCACCCACGCCACGCCGCGCGCCCTGACCGCATCGGCCCCGCCCTTGGGCACCAGAAACGCCGTCTGCCAATATGTTCCGCGGTCGATCAGAATCACCATACGCCCGGTCTCCACCGATCCGCGCAGTGCATCGCCGGGATTATCGGCCTTGCCGAGATGGAACCAGAGCACGTCCATCGGCGCGCCCAGACTTTCCAGCGGAAGCAGATCTTGCGAGCGCACCAGCGAATCGCGCCCATCTGCCATGATGGTCAGCCGCGCGCGCAGCTCTTCACCGCCGGCAAGGCGCACGCCTGCGACCCGCCCATCTTCCTCTACCAGCGCATCGGCGCGCGATTCCATTCGCAGGCGAAAGCCGGGAAAGGCGGCCGCTTCGCTCCGCAGAAAATCGAGAAACTCCCACTGCGGCATCATCGCGATGAATGGCGCGGCCACCGACAGATGCGACAGGTCGCCCACGGTATAATCCCGGCCGGCGAAACGAACTTCCGCGTGGTCGAGCCGGTCGTGCGGCCGCGCGAGGAAGCGGTCCAGCATGCCGAGTTCGTGAAGCAGTTCCATCGTCGACGGGTGCACCGTGTCGCCGCGGAAATCGCGGAAGAAGTCGGCGTGCTTCTCCAGCACCGTGACTTGCAGGCCCGCGCGTGCAAACAGAAGCCCGGCCATCATCCCCGCCGGTCCGCCACCGACAATGACGATGTCGCGCAATTTGGTTTCGCCCATGCCGTGACAATGCCCGTCCCGCCGGTTAGGTGCAATCCATGGCCGGCGAGATTGCACCTACCCCTGCGCTATCGGATGCATTGGTGATTCTCGGCGCGGCAGGGATCGTCATTCCGGTCTTCACGCGTTTTCGCATCACCCCCGTGATCGGGTTCATCCTGATCGGCCTGGCAGTCGGGCCGTTCGGTCTGGGCAAGCTGGTTTACGAATACCCCTGGCTGGGGCACGTGACGATCAGCGATCCGGAGGGGCTGGAGCCCTTTGCCGAATTCGGGATCATCCTGCTGCTGTTCTCAATCGGCCTGGAATTATCCTTCAACCGATTGTGGCAATTGCGAAAACTCGTTTTCGGCCTCGGCGCGCTGGAACTGCTGATCATCGGTAGCTGTCTGGCGATCGCGCTATCGATGATGGGGCAGTACTGGACCGGCGCGATCGGCCTGGGGCTGGCGCTGGCGTTATCATCCACTGCCATTGTGCTGCCGATAGCGGGGACGCATTCGCCCGTCGGGCGCGCGGCGCTGGCCATGCTCCTGTTCGAAGATATCGCCATCGTGCCGATCATCTTCATGCTGGGCGCGATGGCCCCCAACGCCCAGGCCGAAGGGTGGGAGGGGCTGGTCGATACGCTGTGGCAGGGCGGGCTGGTCGTCGTCGCGCTGCTTGTCATCGGCCGGATCGCCCTGCCCCGGCTGTTCGCCCAGGCTGCGCGAACCAAAAGCCCCGAACTGTTTCTGGCCGCCAGCCTGCTGGTGGTGATCGGCGCCAGCCTGGCCACCGCGGTGGTCGGCCTGTCGCCCATCGTGGGCGCGCTGATCGCAGGCCTTCTGATCGCCGAAACCGAGTATCACGGCGAGATCGAAACGATCATGGAACCGTTCAAGGGCCTGGCCCTTGGCGTGTTCCTGATCACCGTGGGCATGAGCATCGACCTGACGACGATCTGGGACAATCTGGGCCCCATCGCGCTGGCGGTGGTTCTGGTGCTGTCGTTCAAGGCGCTCGTCACCGGCGTGCTGCTGCGCCTGATGGGTGCGCGGCGCGGCACTGCGGCGGAAACGGGTGTGCTGATGGCCAGCCCGTCGGAAACGACCCTGATCGTGCTGACCGCCGCCAGCTCGGCGCTGCTGATTCAGCCGGGTACGGCACAGTTCTGGCAGATCGTGACCGCCATCGGGCTGACCATTACCCCGATACTCGCCAAGCTGGGGCGCGCAATCGCCCGCCGGGTGGACGGGGTGCCCGACGTTTCGCCCGAACCCGATGGGGAGGCGCGCGTGATCATCGTCGGCGCCGGACGAGTCGGCCGGCTGGTTGCCGAAATGCTCAAAGTGCACGGGAAGCGGTACATCGCGCTCGATTCCGATTCCGATCTGATCGCCCGGGCAAAACGCGAAGGGTATTACGCCATTTTCGCCGACGCGGCGCGGCGCGACACGCTCCAGCGGCTGGACCTTGGAAACGCGCTGGCGCTGGTGCTGACGATGGACGAACCCGTTCTGGCACAACGGCTGGTGGCGAAAGTGCGCAAGCAATATCCTGACTTGCTGATCGTCGCGCGCGCGCGCGATTCGATCCACGCTGCCGAACTGTATCGCGCCGGCGCCAGCCATGCCGTGCCGGAAACGCTGGAAAGCTCGCTGCAATTGTCCGAAGCGGTGCTGGCCGACATCGGCGTGGCGATGGGGCCGGTGATCGCATCCATCCACGAAAAGCGCGACGAACTGCGCGAGCAGATCCAGAAAGACGGCGCATTGGAACGCAAGCCGAAGCTGCGCACCGGATCAGTCGAGGCGACCTAGCACTGCGATGCACGCGCGGACCTTCTGCCCCTGCCGATCGTTGGTAGGGCAAAAGGAGATTTCGCATGAGCGACCAGGACCCGACCAAACCGATCCCGAATGACGAGAAGTTCAAGCCGCAGAACGTCAGCGGCAGTGACAAGTCCGGCCAGGGACGCGACGCCGACCGCCCGGCAGATACCGGCGGCCGCGATCTGCCGCGCGGGAGCGAACCCGAAACGCGCAATTCCAGCAACTTGCGCCGGTAAAGGCCGCTCGCCCGACGCCGTGACCAGCCCCGGCACCAAAGCCGGGCCAGGGCGCTGGATCAGGCCGAAACGGTATCCTCGATGGCGGCGCGGACTGCGGCAATCGCCGTGCCCGCTGCCGCTCCGTCGGGGCCGCCGCCCTGGGCCATGTCGGGACGGCCACCGCCGCCCTTCCCGCCCAGCGCCTCGACCCCGCGGCGCACGAGTGCGATCGCGTCGTAACGATCCGTCAGATCGTCGGTTACCGCGACGGCGATTGCCGCGCGCCCGCCGTTGACCGCAACCGCCGCGGCAATGCCCGATCCCAAGCGCTTCTTCGCTTCATCGAGAAGGCCGCGCAATTCCTTGGCGTCGAGCCCGTCGAGCACCTGCCCCGAAAACTTGACGCCGGCGACCTCTTCTTCGGCCGCACCCTGCGCGGGCGCACCCGCACCGCCGCCGCCGCCGAGCGCGATCTGTTTGCGCGCTTCGGCCAGTTCGCGTTCGAGCCGCTTGCGTTCGTCGACCAGTGCGGCAACCCGCGCCTCGACTTCATCGGGCGCGGACTTGAGCGTTCCGGCAACCGATTTCAGCGCCTCCTCGCGGCCCACCAGCCACTGGCGTGCCGCCTCACCGGTCAGCGCCTCTATCCGGCGCACACCGGATGACACCGCGCTTTCGGAAACGATGCGGAACAGGCCGATGTCGCCGGTAGCGCGAACATGGGTGCCGCCACACAGTTCCACCGAGTAAGTCCGGTCCTGCCCGTCGTCGCCCCGGGCCTGGCGGCCCATCGACAGGACGCGCACTTCATCACCATACTTCTCGCCGAACAGCGCGAGAGCGCCCGCTTCGACCGCTTCATCCGGGCTCATAAGCCGGGTCTGAACCGTTTCGTTGGCGCGGATTTCCGCGTTCACTTCAGCCTCGATCGCCGCGATGTCTTCAGCGCTGAGCGGACGCGGGTGGGAGAAATCGAACCGGAAGCGCTCGGCGGCGACCAGCGAACCCTTCTGCGTGACGTGGCTGCCCAGGCGGTTGCGCAGGGCGGCGTGGACGAGGTGAGTCGCCGAATGGTTGGCGCGGATGCGATCGCGCCGTTCGGCATCGACCGTCATGTGCACACTGTCGCCCACGGCGACCGCGCCGCTTTCGACCCGCCCGTGGTGGGCGTGGAGCCGGCCAAGCGGCTTCGAGGTGTCGGACACCGCGATCTTCAGCCCTTCGGGCGTGAAGATGGTGCCAGCATCGCCCGACTGGCCGCCGCTTTCGCCATAGAACGGGGTCTGGTTGGTGAGGACGATCACATCCTCACCCGCTTTCGCGCTGATGACTTCGGCGCCGTCGCGCACGATCGCGACCACCTGGCCTTCGCCCTCGGTCGCCGAATAGCCGGTGAATTCGGTGCTGCCCTCCCGCTCGGCAATGTCGAACCACAGCTCGCCATCGGCGGCTTCGCCCGATCCCTTCCAGGCGGCGCGGGCAGCGGCCTTCTGCCGCTCCATCGCGGCTTCGAAACCTGCGCGATCCACGCCGATGCCGCGCGCGCGCAGCGCATCTTCGGTCAGATCGTAGGGGAAACCATACGTATCGTAGAGCTTGAACGCGGTTTCGCCTTCCAGCTCCCCACCCTCGCCCATCGCGGCGGTTTCTTCGTCGAGCAAGCGCAGACCCTTTTCCAGCGTGCGGCGGAACTGGGTTTCTTCACGCTCCAGCACTTCCTCGATCAGGGCCTGGCCGCGCTGCAGCTCGGGGTAGGCCTGGCCCATTTCGGTCACCAGTGCGGGGACGAGGCGGTGCATCAGCGGCTGATCGGCACCCAGCAGATGCGCGTGGCGCATGGCGCGGCGCATGATCCGGCGCAGGACATAGCCGCGCCCTTCGTTCGACGGCAGGACGCCGTCGGCCATCAGAAAACCGCTCGACCGCAGGTGGTCGGCAATCACCCGATGGCTCGCACGACTGTCGCCCTGGGCGGCAACGCCGGTCAGGCTTTCGCTGGCGGCGATCAGTTCGCGGAAAGTGTCGGTATCGTAATTGTCGTGGACGCCCTGCATGACCGCGGCGATCCGTTCCAGCCCCATGCCGGTGTCGATGCTGGGTTTGGGCAGATCGGCACGGGTTCCGTCGGCCGACTGCTCGAACTGCATGAAGACGAGGTTCCAGATCTCGATGAACCGGTCCCCGTCCTCGTCCGGCGATCCGGGCGGGCCGCCGGGGATGTGGTCGCCGTGGTCGTAGAACACTTCGCTGCACGGGCCACAGGGGCCGGTTTCGCCCATCGACCAGAAATTGTCGCTGGTGGCGATGCGGATGATCCGTTCTTCCGGCAGGCCGGAAATCTTGCGCCAGAGATCGAACGCCTCGTCATCGGTATGGAAAACCGTGGCCGTCAGCCGATCGGCGGACAGACCCCATTCCTTCGTCAGCAGGGTCCAGGCGTTTTCGATCGCCTGTTCCTTGAAATAATCGCCGAACGAGAAATTGCCCAGCATCTCGAAGAACGTGTGATGGCGCGCGGTATAGCCGACGTTGTCGAGATCGTTGTGCTTGCCCCCAGCCCGAACGCACTTCTGGCTGCTCACCGCGGTTGGCCCCGGCGGCGCTTCCAGCCCGGTAAAGACGTTCTTGAACGGCACCATCCCCGCGTTGACGAACATCAGCGTCGGGTCGTTGTAAGGCACCAGCGGCGCGCTGGGCACCGGGGTGTGGCCGTGGCCGGCGAAATAGTCGATGAAGGACCGGCGTATATCGTTGGTCGAAGTCATGCCAGCGCAGTTAGTTGCTGGCGCACCGCGGGACAAGCGGATTAAGCCCGGCGGTCCCCGGCCGAGTGCCCGAATGCGGCACTCAGGCAGGGACGCAGCGGCTATGCAGGTGCTTGCGCGCGGACCAGCCAGGCCGCGCCGCCGAACGCGATGCGGCCGTCTTCGACCCGTTCTGCCAGAAAGGCGCGCAGCCGTGCGATGTAATCCTCACGCGTCGGCGGGTCCATCTGCGCCGCGGCCCGCGCGGCCGGGCCGATGACCAGGAAGTAGGACAGCGCATCTTCCACCGGATCGCTCCCCTCCCCCGCAATATAAGGAAAATCGACCGGCTCGAACGTCGGATCGCGCCAGCTCGCGCGGGTGAGGATATCGCGCACATAGTCGGGATCGGCAAAGGCGAACGGGCCGGGCTGGCCGGGCGGCGGCGGTGCACCCGCTCCGCCAGGGGAGAGCGACGCGAGACCGCTTGCCCAGGTATTTTCAGCCGCAGAACGGAAGCAGCTGAACACGAGATTCGCGTTCGGCGCCGCTATTTCGGCGAGATGGGTGAAGGCGGCCACCGGGTCGGCGAAGAACATCACCCCGTGGCGCGATACCAGAAGATCGGGCGCGAACCCCGCGCGCGACCACTGCGCCGCATCGCCCGTTTCGAACGCGACGTTCGCCGCGTTTTCGCTGCGGCTTCTCGCCACTGCCAGCAATTCCGCACTGACATCGACGCCGACGACTTGCGTGTCCGGCCGGCGGGATGCGAGTGCCAGCGATATCTCGCCCGCACCGCAACCGATGTCGAGCACGCGGCTGTGAGGGCGGGCGGCGGCGGCATCGAGCAACTGCCGGGTAAGTGCGGAAAAGCTGCGATCGGTACGCCGCCATTCGTCTGCCCAACTGCGCCCGGCGCGCCCTTCCCATTCGAATTTTTCGGTCATGTCTCTGCACCTGCTCCTGCATGAGGGAGGAGCGGCGCGATCTGGCCCGCAGCGCCCGCCATCCCGGTCAATCGAACAGCCGGATCGCTAACGCGCCGGGCGCATCGGCGCAAAAGAAAAGCCGGCGCGGGTCAAACTGTGACACACACGCCGGCTTTCCGTTTTCCCGGGTGCAATGCGCACCCGCTTGAGGCGATGGATCAATCGTCCGCGTCCGGACCCGTCATCATCTCCTCGGCGACTTCGTCGGTCCGGCCGCGGATCGCGGCTTCCAACCTGTCGCAAACTTCTGGATTGTCCTTGAGATACTGCTTGGCGTTTTCGCGGCCCTGCCCGATGCGGATCGAATCGTAACTGAACCAGCTACCCGATTTCTCCACGATCCCGGCCTTGACCCCGAGATCGAGGATCTCGCCAATCTTCGAAATGCCCTGGCCATACATGATATCGAATTCGACCTGCTTGAACGGCGGAGCGACCTTGTTCTTGACCACTTTCACCCGAGTCGAATTGCCGACGATCTCGTCGCGATCCTTGATCTGACCGGTGCGGCGAATGTCGAGCCGCACGCTAGCGTAGAACTTCAGCGCATTGCCGCCGGTGGTGGTTTCAGGATTGCCGTACATCACGCCGATCTTCATCCGCAGCTGGTTGATGAAGATCACCATTGTCTTCGATCGGCTGATCGAACCGGTCAGCTTGCGCAGCGATTGCGACATCAGCCGGGCCTGCAGGCCGACATGGCTATCGCCCATCTCGCCTTCGATTTCCGCCCGGGGAACCAGCGCAGCAACCGAATCGACCACCAGCACGTCAATCGCATTTGAGCGCACCAGCGTATCGGTGATTTCCAGCGCCTGTTCGCCCGTATCGGGCTGCGAGACGATCAGTTCTTCGATGTCGACGCCCAGCTTCTTGGCATAGACCGGATCGAGCGCGTGTTCGGCATCGACGAAAGCGGCGGTGCCGCCGTTCTTCTGCGCTTCGGCGATGACATGCAGCGCCAGCGTGGTCTTGCCCGAGCTTTCCGGCCCATAGACTTCGATCACGCGGCCTTTCGGCAGGCCGCCAACGCCCAGCGCGATATCGAGGCCAAGCGATCCGGTGGAAATCGCTTCCACCTGCATCGCTTCCTTCTGGCCCAGTTTCATCGCCGAGCCTTTGCCGAACGCACGATCGATCTGCGCGAGCGCGGCATCGAGTGCCTTTTGACGGTCCACGTTGCTTTCCTTCTCAACCAGCTTCAGTTCCGCCGCCATCGCATGGCCTCCTTCGCTTGCCTAGGGCTTCGATCCCGTTATCGACCGGAGCCCATTGTATTCGATTTGTTCCACCAGAACAAGTGCGGAACAAATCTTTTTTTCGGCAGAGAGGAAATTAACGCAAATTCAGCTATTTACGTGGATTCACTGGTCGGAAGAACGCACACGCCAGCGGATTTTCCGATCCGAATTGGCGGGAATTGTGGTTTCGATCTCGCGCATACCGTCGCGGACGCTGCCGGTGCCCCTGCCGCGCACGTCCCAGTACGCGCTCCACCCCAGCGCGATCCGCACGGTGACCGGCGTCGGCAGGGCGTTGGTGATTTCGGCTTCCATCCTGTTCCACTTGCGCGGCTTTTCATCCGGGTCATGCTTGCTCGTGCGGCGACAGGCGGCCTGGACCTGCGGGCTGGTGCCGAGCGCGATTTCCACGTCCTGCCCTTCCGCATGATCGCGCAGGTTTTCCTCCCCGACCAGCAAGGGCCCGTACGAAGACGGTTCGAAGATCGCCACTCCGCCCGAAGGCAGGGCAACGCCCAGGCCATGTTCTTCATCGTTCACCGTTTCCAGCATTCGCGCGGCGGGCCGGAAGCCTTCGGCCGACTGACCGGGAGGGCAGCCGATCTCGTAAACGAGACGACCGTCGATCCGCTCCTTGCGCAGGAACGCCACCTGTTTCAGCCCCTTGGCTGCAACGGTGATCGGTTCGGGGACGCGGTAGAGCTTGAGATCGCCCAGTTCCTCTTCCCCTGCCATAACCGGCGCGACTTCCGCGCGCTTCGCCGCGGTTACTTCGATTGCCGCATCGTCCATCCGCGCCATCATCGGTGCGGGTGGCGGTGGAGGTGGGGGCCCGGGCGCATATGCCTGCCTGGCGCGATACCGTATCGGCGACCCGCTGGCCGTGCTGCCCAGCGGATAGCAGGTCAGGCGCAACCGCTCCGCCTGAGGCGGGGCGGCCAGCGCCTCGAAATCGCTTTCGACGTTGAGCGTGCCCGCCACTGCCATCAGCTCGGCATCGGGGAAGCTCTGCCCGTTATCGTTGAGCAGTGTGAGCCACGAGGTGAGCGCGAGATCCACGCCGCCCTGCCCGTCACCCTGCCCCAGAGTGGCGACGTAATTCGCCTGCCAGTCGAACCCCCAGGCGAGATAAGTCAGCACCACGCGATAGGTTCCGCCGCTGGCATCGCGCGTGTCGATCGAGAACACCGGCTGGGCGGAAAGCCCGGTCGGCACGCGGTCGAACGTCAGCGTTTCGGGCAAGCCGGCGCAACGCACCGCCTCGAACCCCTCGCCCGTTTGCAGGACCAGGCCGCCGTCGGCACGGGTCCGCACGATGGCCTGTTCGCTCCGCGCCCGTCCGGTTGCGGGATTGGTGCGGGTGATCGTAACCCGGTTTCCCAGCATTCCGTTGACCAGCGCACCGGGCGAAAGCAGTTCCGCGTTGCGGTTTTTCTCGATCGTTCCGCCGGGCAGACCGGTGACGATCGCGCTGACCGCGACCATCCCTTCGGCCACCCCTTCGAACCGCACCGTGCTTTCCCCCGGCGGCAGCGTGACCGTGCGCGTTTCGCTGACCATCGCAAAGCCTTTCGGCCAGTCGCGATCCATTTCCTCGTCCGCATCGCGGCCGGGATCGCGATAGACGGTCACCGCCAGGGCTTCGGGGTCCGAAGCCTCGACCGTCTGGCGCGCGCCGGCCACATCCGGCACGATCGCCAGCGCGAACAGGATCGCGGCCCGCCGCATCGCCGCCGGCCCGCTCAGAACCGCGTTTCGTAAGTTACGCGGAACTCGCGCTTGCCTTCGGCCGGAACGGGTATCGTCCACTTGCGCCGATCCACATTGAGCTGATCGCCCGGCAAATCTTCGCTGACGATGCGGTAATCGTTGCCCCACCAGCCCCGGTCCATCCCGGCCTGGACCAGATCGACCTCTACCGGGGTGCCCTTGGCGTTGGAGAGGGTGTAGCGCATCGTCGTGCGATAGAAGCGCTTGGGCCGTTCGACATCGACCTGTTCGACCACTTCACCGTCACGGATCACCCGATAGCGCGCGCTGCGTTCCCACTCCGACGCGGTGATCGTTTCGCGGCTTTCGACTTCGGCCTGGAGCATGACGTCGAACGCATCGCCGGTCTTCAGGCTCAGCTCGCTGCCCATCGGCGTATGGCCGATCGCATTTTCACCGATGAACTGCGCGTTGCCCTGACTGTCCCGCTGGTAAAAGCGCACGGTGCCGGCCGGCAGAGCATCGCCCAGCCCGCCGTCGCGCGAAGAGGAAAAGGCGATCTCGCTCGATACGTTGACCGGCCTGGAATCGCTCGCCATCCAGCCAACCGTGCGGGCATAGACCTTGCGCGCCGGAACGCCCTGCACGTCGAGGAAGCTGACCTGCTTGGTCTGATTGTTCGCGATCGTGGTGCGCGCGCCGATCGGATAGAGGTAGAAGTCGCCGACCTGTTCGCGCCCTGAATTTTCCGTGCCCGGCCGTACCATGCCACTCCGCGAATTGCGCGCGCTTCCGCGGCCCGGACTGCCGGCGATCAGCAGGGTATCGGCGGAATGGAAAGTCGTCCCGCTGTCGTTGGTCAGCGTGACCCAGCCCTGCATGTCGATCGTGCCGTTCGCCTCGTCATAGAGCGAGACGTAATCCGCCGACCAGCCCAGCCCGCCGGTGAGATAGCGGATCGAGGCAGGGCGCGTACCCGCCCGCATACTGTCCACCGTTACCGAAAGCGTGGGCCGCGCGCGCAAGTTGGGCGGCACCCGGTCGAACACGGCGCGCACCGGCAGGCCATCGTCACGCAGCACTTCGATCCTATTGCCGATCCGAACCACCACGCCCCCGGCGGTGGACAGCACCGTTGCCCGCTCGCGCGTTTCGGCCCCCGTCGCGGGATTGGTGCGAACGAGCGTGACGGTCTGGCCTATGGCCTTTTCCATCAGCTTGGTCGGCGTCAGCAGATCGAAATCGAAATTCTGTTCGACGATTGCCGCGCCATCGGCATTGAAGCTGAGCGTTTCGGGGCGAATTTCGGCGGAAACATCGGGAAATTCGATCCGGCTGCGCCCCTGCGCGATCGGCAATTGCCGAACATCCTGCACCAGCGCCTGCCCATTGTTGTAGATGGTGACCGAAACGTCGCCCTGCGCGGTTTCGTCCGTCGCGCCCTGCCCCACTGCCGCGGGGGCGAGGGCAATGAGCGACAGCGCGCTGCAGGCGGCAAAAGTACGAAGCATCGATGCAGTCTCCCTTTGCCAGCTCCGGCATCATCCGGCCGAAGGGCTCCCGCATGCAGGCTAGCCGTCTTCGCCCAACCTGTCAGGCTGAATCTGCGGGCTTTTTCACGCGGCTTTCCGCCAGGACGCGGGCGACTTCGTCGCTGATCTGCTGCACGCTGAATGGCTTGGCAATAAAATGCATATGGGCCACGTCGATCTCGCTGCGCAGATGTTCTTCGGCATAGCCGGACATGAACAGCACCGGCAGATCGGGGCGCACCTTGCGGGCGGCGCGGATCATCGCCGGCCCATCCATGCCGGGCATCACGACATCGGACACGATCAGATCGAACGCACCATCGTTGGCGACTGCGGCCAGCCCTTCCTCGCCGTCGGAAGCGACGGTGACCGTGTAACCGGCGCGCGAGAGTGCACGCTCCGCCACGGCGCGGACCATGTCCTCATCCTCCACCAGCAATATGCGCCCGCCGGCGGACCAGCCGCTGGCGGATGCCGCTTCTTCCCGGACTTCGCGCCGTTCGGGGCCGCGATGGACCGGCAGATAGATGGTGAAGCGGGCACCTTCGGCCATGCCGTCCGGCCCGGTGGTATTATCGGCGAAGATAAAGCCGCCCGATTGCTTGACGATGCCATAGACCGTCGAAAGGCCCAGCCCCGTGCCCTTGCCCTGTTCCTTGGTGGTGAAGAACGGTTCGAAAATCTTGCCGAGCAGATTCTGGGGAATGCCGCCCCCGTCATCCTGCACCACCAGCACCGTGTAATCGGCAACAGGGATAATGTCGGACCCCATCTTGCGCACGTCGGTGGCGGATACGCGGCGGGTGGCCAACGTCAGCCGGCCCGTTCCGTCGCCGCGCGAATGGATCGCGTCGCGCGCGTTGACGGCCAGATTGACGATCACCTGCTCCAGCTGCTGCGGATCGGCGCGCACCGGCCCCAGATCGCGATCGTGATGGACGCGGAACGCGATCTTCTCCCCCACCAGCCGCTTGAGCAACTGGCTCACCTCACTCACGACATCCGGCACCTGGAGCACTTCGGGCCGCAGCGTTTGCTGGCGGCTGAAGGCCAGCAACTGGCGCGTCAGGCTCGCCGCCCGATTCGAATTGGCGCGGATCTGCTGGATGTCGTCGTAATCGCTGTCGCCAGGTGTGTGGCGCAGCAGCATGAGATCGCAGTATCCGATGATCGCGGTCAGCACGTTGTTGAAATCGTGCGCGACACCGCCGGCGAGCTGGCCCACCGCCTGCATCTTGGTCGCCTGCGCCACCTGATGTTTCAGGCGGGTTTCCTCGGTCGTGTCGACCAGGCTCAGCAGCACTGCTGCCTCCCCCAGTCCGCGGACGCCGGCCAGGCCCAGCGAAATCGGCTCGTCGGGCTGGTCGAGCAGCCGCACCGCCATGTCGCCGCTGGTCGCCGGCCCGCGCGCAAACCGCCGTACCGCATCGATCAGCGCGCTCTTGTCCTCGCGAACCACCAGATCCGAAGGGAACGGCGGCAGGCCGCGGTCTTCGAGCGCGACTGCCCGCAGGAAGGCATCGTTGGCGAACAGCAGGCGCCCGTCGCGATCGGTCATCGCAAGCCCCAGCGGCAGGGCACCCAGCAGCGCCTCCAGCTGCGGAGTAGCCGCGGCGTTGCCGCCGCCTTCCCAGCCACCGCCGATCCCGACGCCGCTGTCCACGAGGAGCATCAGCGAAGGAACTTCGTCGGCGCGGGATGGCCGGGCATCGTCGGGATCGCCCAGCGCAACCTGAACCAGCATCTGAGGCGTGCCCCGCCGCCCCTCGCGAGCGAAATAGATCCGCTCGCGATCGTCGGATCGCAACTGGGCGACGAAATCCTGGCCGGCCAGCGTTGCCAGGGGATCGCCGGTCGCGCGTTCGGCAAACCCTGTGCTGACGGCGCGAATTGCGCCATCGGTGCCGACCACGGCGGCCTCTATGCCCGAATTGGACAGGAACGCGCCCAGCGGGCCCGAAATCCACTCGCCAACCCGTGCCACCGGGTCTTCCAGCTTCAGCGCGGTGAAGCGCCAGATCAGATAGTCCGCGCCGCGACCGACGCGTTCGGCCTCGCCCCGCCACGCGTCACCTTCGCCTTCCTGCGCCAGCGGTTCGGCCAGGCCGCGCCCGTCGCGCCATGCCTCGCGCGCGGCGCGCACCATCCGTTCCAGCGATTCGCGATCGAGCGACAGGTTGGGCGGCGCCCGCGATATGCCGAACCATTCGGCATAGAGCGAATTGGCGCAAACCAGCCGATTGGCGCGATCGGTAACCGCGATGGCGGTGTCGGGCTGTTCGATGGCGGCCACGGTCACCGACCAGTCCGGCTGCGCGAACGATTCTTCCCCCGGCGTCTGGCGCATCCGCGAAATCGCGACGCCCGCGGCCATCAACGCCGCGAGCCCGATCCCGTAGCCCGCCGCCAGCGTGCCACTGCCTGCGATCAGCCAGACGAGCCCGCTGCTCACCAGCAGGGCGACGGCAATGGCCACGATCGGCGGCAATCGCGTGAAGCCGGCAGCGTCTTCCAGCGCCTTCATCCTTCGCGCGTCCCGAGACGTTGATCGAGCCTGATTTCCATCTGCCGCAGCCGGCGGGCGCGCTTGCGTGCCACGATCATCCGCCAAACCACGCTGGACAGGACATATCCGAAAGCCGCCGAAACGACCGAAAGGACGACGAAGCCGAATGCCGTGACCCCGGCAACCTGGAAGGCATCGATCGCGAAAGCCCAGCGCCCGCTGGCCAGTTCGTCATTGGCAAAGCCCACGGTCACCGCATCAACCTTCAGCACGAAGCGCCCAACCTTGTTCGCCACCAGCAGCCAGAACGGCAAGGTGAAGGGATTGGTCACGAATGTCACCAGCGCCGCCACCGGAACATTGGCGCGTGCGGGCAAGGCGAGGAAGGCCGCCAGGAAGATCTGGCCGACCGGCACGATGAACGCCGCGAACAGACCCAGGGCAACGCCGCGCGGGACCGAACGGCGGGTGAACCGCCACAGTTCGGGCGTCAGAAAACGGTGTGCGATCGGCGCCAGGTACTTGTTGCGCGCCATCCCCTCGCGCGTGGGCATGTATTTGCGCAGCCAGTCAGCGAGAAAGGTCTTGGAAGGCTTGCCGGTCATCGTCCTGCAATCGCAATGGGCGCGGTGCCCTGCGAGGGCAAGGGCTGGGAGGTTAAATCTGGCGAACCGGTCATGGCACGCGATATGGGTAGCGGGATGCGAATGGCCAGCGCGTGAACGCCCGAAAATGCGATCAGCGGTTTTCGCGAAGGAGCCGCGCCTTGTCGCGTTTCCAGTCACGCTCCTTGATCGTCTGGCGTTTGTCGTGGGCCTGCTTGCCCTTGGCCAGCGCCAGTTCCACTTTGGCCCGCCCTGTGGCGTTGAAATAGACCGACAGCGGGACCAGCGTCATCCCCTTGCGCTCCACCGCACCGAACAGCCGCTCGATCTCGCGCCCATGCAGCAGCAGTTTGCGCGGCCGGCGCGGTTCGTGATTGAAGCGGTTGCCGTGGCTGAATTCGGGAATGTTGGCGTTGATCAGCCAGACCTGGCCATCGCGAACCTCGGCATAGCTTTCCGCGATCGAGGCTTCGCCCGCCCGCAGCGCCTTTACCTCTGTCCCCTGGAGCGCGAGGCCGGCTTCGAACTTGTCCTCGATATGATAATCGAACCGCGCACGCCGGTTTTCGGCGACGGTCTTCTGCTTGTCGAAGGTGGCGGGTTTGGGACGGGCCATAAGGCCGCGCCATGTAGGCGTTCGAAGCGCTATCGAAAAGCCCTGCCCGACGATTCAGGCCAAGGGGTCAGTTCGCTTCGGCCGCCATGGCGATCAGGTCGGCGGGCAGAACGGGTTCGCTCAGCAGCCGTTCCATTCGCTCCCAGCGCAGATTTTCGTCCGCCGCACCTGCCTCGATCGCGTCCCGCACCATGTCGCGGCCGAGGCCGTAATTGATGATATAGCTGCGATAGGTGTCGATAAACGCCAGCGACTGTTTCGCACGTTCGGGCGATACCAGCTGATAGCGCTGGAGAAGCGCCACCGCCTCTTCCGCGTCCACCTCTCCGGCGAGATAGCGCGATGCAATCGTGTAACGCGCAGCAGTGAGGTCCGCCATCGCATCGCGCAAGGCGATATAGCGGGCGACGTCGAGCCCTTCGAGCCCGGCGATCGGCGCCAGCACGTCGCGCGTGAACGCCACATCTTCCCCGCCCGGAAAGGCGAGATCGATCCCGTAATTGGCGGAACCTTCGGCGATCAGCGATTGCGGCGAATAGAGCGGATAGACCGAAAATTCCTGCCACCCGCGCCCGTTCACCAGCTCGCGTTCGAGCAGCGAATTGAACGCATGGTGCCCCGGATATCCTTCGTGGCAGCCCAGATCGATCGCACGGTCGAGCCGCACGGGCAGGTCGATATTGACCTCGATCTTCGAATGATAATCGCCCTGGTAGTAGTTATAACCGCTCCACGGCTTGTCGGTCACCAGCGCCAGCGTGAAGCTCTCGCCCTCGGGCAGGGCAATGTGATTCAGCGTGCGGCGCTTGCACTCCGCAATCGCTGCATCCATCGCCGGACGCACCCGATCGGCCGGCATGTCGAAACGCTTCTGGAAAGTATCGATCCGCTGCCACAGCGGCCCCTCGCCCGGCACCAGCCGTTCGATCCGCGCCAGCACGGGATCGAAACCGCTCAGCGGCGGCAGCTCGGGCCGCACGCCGAACAGCCCCTCCGCCTCATCCGCGAACGACAGGTTTTCGCCCCGCATCATCCGCAGCCGCGTGCGGGCCGCGGTGAGTTGCGCAACCAGGAAGCGCGCGCGGCGCTCCTCCATCGTCACGCCCTCAACGCCATCATCGGCGAATTCGCCGGCGCGCGCCTTCAATGCCGCAACGCGCGCCTCCAGCAGCGGCAGCGACTGGCCGGGCGCCTCCGCCACGGCCTGCGCCCGCACCGCCTCCGGCCCATAATAGGCATCGATATAGCCGTCTTCCTTCTCACCAATGGTGAGCTGGAGCAGGAGATAATCCGCCGCCACCGTGTCGAGCGTATCGGGCGGCCGGTGCGATACCGTCGCGCAGCCGGCCAGCGCGATTGCAGCGCCGAGGCCCAGCAGCGCCGCGCGCATCAGACGAGGCCCGCGTGCTTCAGCGCTTCGTCCACGGCCTTCTTCGCATGGTCCGAACACTCCACCAGCGGCAGGCGAACCCCGGGCAGAACCCAGTCGTGCACGCGGCTGAGCGCATACTTCACCGGTGCTGGGCTCGCATCTTCGAACATCGCGTAGTGCAGCGGGCACAGCAGATCGTTCAGTTCACGCGCGCGAACCAGATCGTTGTCGGCGCAGGCCTGCTGGAATTCGGCACAGAGCGCCGGCGCGACATTGGCCGTTACCGAAATGCACCCCGCCGATCCCGCGGCGTTGGCTGGCAGGGCGAGTTCATCGTCGCCCGAAAGCTGGCAGAAATCCTTCCCGATTCCCATGCGGTGGTCGGTGACCCGCGACAGATCGCCGCTCGCATCCTTGATGCCCACGATCCGGTCGGGATAGCGCTTGGCCAGCGCGCAGACCGTTTCGGGCTCGATGTCGGTCACCGTGCGGCCGGGCACATTGTAGAGCACGATGGGCAGGTCGGAATTTTCAGCAAGGAAACTGAAATGCGCGATCAGCCCGGCCTGGCCTGGGCGATTGTAATAAGGCGCAACGCACAGCGCGGCGGCGGCCCCGGCCTTGCGCGAGAAATTCATGTGCAACAGCGCGTTACGGGTATCGTTGCTGCCGCATCCAGCGATAATCGGAACCCGCCCCGCGGCCTGTTCGACACAGATTTCGATGACGCGGTGATGTTCGGCATTGGACAGGGTCGATGCTTCGCCCGTCGTTCCGCAGGGGACCAGCGCCTTGCTGCCATTGTCGATCTGCCAGTCGACCAGGCGGCGAAAAGCCGGTTCATCCAACGATCCATCGCGAAAAGGAGTCACCAGAGCCGGAATCGAACCCGAAAACATTGTCTGCATCCTTGCCATTGCCCTAAGCGCCAGGCGAACTTTGCGCTGGGATTTCATTTATTCAGCGCCTGATAAGGAGACGGGGGGCAACATGTCCAG
Source organism: Pelagerythrobacter marensis (assembly GCF_001028625.1). Lineage (NCBI taxonomy): Bacteria > Pseudomonadati > Pseudomonadota > Alphaproteobacteria > Sphingomonadales > Erythrobacteraceae > Pelagerythrobacter > Pelagerythrobacter marensis. Next base: position 1,263,184 of record NZ_CP011805.1, read on the forward strand.
CATGACACGTATTTCATTGTATGGGCTGACCTTTCTTGCGAGCACCGTGCTGTCCGCTTCCGGGCCGCTGGTTGCACAACCGGACGGAGTCGCAGCCGCACGGCAGCAAATGGTCGCGACCGTCCCCTCGCAGATCGGGCAGACGGTCGAGCGGTGGAAGTTTCTGACATCGAACGACCGGATGGATTTCGATTCCTACGCCGGCTTCGCACTCGCCTATCCCGAATTTCCGCGCATGGACGTGATCCGCGCCCGGGCCGAGCAGGCTCTGGAAAGCGGGGCACCGAGTTCGGAGGCGCTGGTCGCCTATTTCGATCGCAATCCGCCCCGCACCAATCCGGCGCGCGCCCGCTATGCCATAGCGCTGGCCGGCCTGCAGCGGCCCGAAGCCTTCGATGTCGCCCGCGCAGCCTGGCGCGGCGGGGACATGAGCACGCCGGCAGAAGCCTACATGCTCGGCCTGTTCGGATCGCGTCTCACGCCCGAAGATCACGATGCACGCATGGCCGCGCTGCTGTGGCAGGGCAAGGCCGATGCCGCGGCGCGGCACATGGTCAACGTGTCCCCCGCCTATCGCGACCTGGCGATGGCAAGGCTGTCGATCCTGCAGGGGACCGACCCGTCTTCGGCAGGCCTGCGGGTCCCGGCCGAGGCGCGGAACGATCCCGGCTACGTTTACAACCTCGCCCGGCATTATCGTACCAGCGGCCGCTTGCCACAGGCGATCGACCTGCTCGCCAGTCGCCCGGCGTTTGCCGGGCTTCCCTTCGATGCAGAGGATTACGTGACCGAGGCGCTGCGCATCGCGCGCGGTGCAGGTGCAAGGCCGGCAGCACAGATCGCCGCCAAGGTCGACGACCTGTTCGCCCCCGGTGCCGATATTTCGGGCATGAGCTACCGCCTGCGCGACGATTATACTTCGCTTATGTGGCTCGGCGGGACCAAGGCGCTGTGGACGCTGGGCGACGGCAACAGCGCTGCACCGCTGTTCTACCGCTATGGCGCGGCCGCGCGCACACCGCAGACCCGGTCCAAGGGTTTTTACTGGGCGGGCCTTGCGTCAAGCAGAGCCGGCGACCGGGCGGAGGCGCAACGGTATTGGGAAATGGCGGCGCAGTATCCGGAGTATTTCTACGGCCTGCTCGCGCTGGAACGTCTGGGCCGGCCAACGCCTGCCTTCGGCACGGCCACCCCTGCGCAGCCTACCCCGGAACAGCGTGCCGCGTTCCGCTCCAACCCGCTCGCGCTCGCCGTCCGCGAACTGGCGAAGGGCGGCAGCGACTGGCGTACCGAACGGTATTTCTTCACCGAACTCGCCGGTTGGGCCGACGATGCGGGTGAACTGCAACTGGTCGCCGAACTGGCGCAGGAATTGCGCCTGCCGGAACTCGCGGTCGTGATCGGCCGCGCTGCGCCCGAGAAGGAAATCGCCGGTTTCGAGCGGGTCGGTTTCCCCGTCGTATCGCAGCCGGGCGGCACCGATTTCACCATTGTTCATGCCATCGCCCGGCAGGAAAGCGAATTCGATCAGGATCGCATCAGCCATGCCGGCGCGCGCGGCCTGATGCAGCTCATGCCCGGCACTGCGCGCGAACAGGCCGGGATGCTGTCGATGAGCTACAACTACGGCAACCTGACCGGCGATCCGCAATATAACATCCGCCTGGGCGACGCCTATTTTGCACGGATGATGGATTATTACGGCGGCAGCTATCCGCTTGCCGTTGCGGCCTACAACGCCGGGCCGGGCAATGTGAACAAGTGGCTGCGCGCCAATGGCGATCCGCGCAACGGATCGGTCGAATGGCTTCGCTGGATCGAAGAAATCCCGATTTTCGAAACCAAGAACTACGTCCAGCGGGTGATCGAAAACGCGGTGGTGTACGAACGCATGTATCCCGACCGTGTACGGTATGGGCAGCCCAAGGGCATCAGCCAGTTTCTCGGCAAATCGTCCCCGGGCTGAGGCGCTTCGTTCCGCCGCTTTCACCGCAATGCCCGTTCGGCTAGTGACCGCTGATGTCCGCGACCGCCAAGACGAACCCGATCACGCCAGCCGGCTACAACGCGCTCAAGGCGCGTTACGACCGGCTGCTCGGCGTTGAACGGCCCGAGATTGTGGAGATCGTCTCGTGGGCGGCGGGCAATGGCGACCGGAGCGAGAACGGGGATTACCTGTACGGGCGCAAGCGGATGCGCGAAATCGATCGCGAACTGGCGCATCTGGCCCGCCGGATGAAGGCCGCACGAGTAATCGACCCCGCCGAACAGACGGACCGTTCGCGGGCCTTTTTCGGCGCGCGGATCGAACTCGCGGACGAGGACGATCACCGCCAGGCCGTAACCCTGGTGGGCGATGACGAGCAGGATGCCGGTGCCGGCAGGATCGGCTGGTCCAGCCCACTTGCGCGGGCGCTTCGCGGCGCATCGGTGGGCGATTTGCGCACGGTGCGCCTGCCCGGCGGGGAGAAGGAATGGGAAGTGATTGCGATCGCTTATGATTAGGGCCGCATTCCTGCCCCTGGCGCTGCTGGCGCTTTCAGCCCCGGTCCAGGCCCGCGACGATCTGGGTGTGTTTTCCAGTTGGGCCGCGTTTCGCGACCCCGGCGTCCCGCGCTGTTACGCCATCGCGCGTCCGGCGGCGAGCGGGCGTTCGGCCGACTATCGCCCCTTCGCCAGCATCGGAACCTGGCCGAAGCGCCAGATCCGCGGGCAGATCCATTTCCGCCTGTCGCGCAAGCTCGCCTCCAGCCCCCGGATCACGCTCGCGGTGGGGGACAGGCGCTTTTCGCTCGTCGGCGGCGGCGGCGACGCCTGGGCGCGCGACAGGCGAATGGACGCGGCCATCGTCGCGGCAATGCGCTCTGCCGGGCGAATGACGATATCGGCCACCGACAGCCGGAACCGTCGCTTTACCGACCGCTACGACCTCACCGGCGCGGCGACCGCGATGGATGCCGCGACGGTCGGCTGCGCAAGGCGTTGACCCCATGCGAAAAGGGCGGAGCCGCAGCCCCGCCCTTCCCTTGCGATTATGATCCCACGGATCAGAAGCGCCAGCCGACCGCCGCCATGACCTGGTGACGGTCAAGATCGACGTCGAACCGTTCGCTGTCGGCCAGCGTGCCGTCCATGTCGATTTCGGCTTCCGAGTAGTTCGAGTAACGATACTCGCCCTTGATATACATGCCCGAATTCATTGCGTACTCGACACCGGCGCCCACGCGGTAGCCGTCGGTATCGATGTCGTTGGCGAATTCGGTCGTGCCGTCGTTCGACAGGATATCGAACTTGGCGTTGGTATAGCCGCCCTTGGCATAGACCAGCGTATTCGGCGTCGCCTTCACACCGGCGCGAAGGCCGATGTAGAGATCGCGGTTGGTATCGACGCTGCCGAGGCCGAAGCCTTCGAAATCGCCGTTTTCGAAATCGGTATCCGCGGTCGAGCCCATGAACTCGCCTTCGATACCGACCACGGCGCCGCCGGTGTCGAGGTCGTAACCCGCCTCGATGCCGTAGCCGAAGCCTTCGATCGACTGATCGTTGTTGTTGTCATCGGTATCGTCGTCGATGTCGCTGCCGGCGCGGGTCTGGTCGTATCCTCCGATCACACCGATGCGCGGTCCGTGAAACGGCGAATCCTGGGTCGATTGCGCCATCGCCGGGGTGGCGAGCGCGACAAGCGATCCGGTGGCGATGAGTGCGATTGCGTGTTTCATAAGTACTCCGTTGTTGTCCGACGATTGGCTCTCTGGCCGCCCGCCTGGACCACCCAAACGGCGCGCGGATCACAACGGTTTCATGAACCTCATACAACAAAGTTTGTGTGGTTTTTCAGCCACATATCTGTCGACGAACCGCCCGATTTTCTCGACGAACGATCGGGAACCAAACGCACCATAGGGCCACGCGCCGATTGCCTGCGACAAACAGCTGGATTTTCGGCGATCGGCGGCATCCCTTTGCCATGCGGGCTTGCGCGCCCTATATGCTGCTCCGCCATGGCCGATACCGCATTGATGAGCATTCCGGGGCAAGTAGACCCCGTTCCTGTCGCGCGCGACATTACGCCGCGTGCCGACGGCCGCGTTGATCTGATAGGATTGCCGCGCCCCCGCATTGCCGAACTGTTCGCCGAAGCGGGGCTGGACCCGCGCCAGGCCAAGTTGCGCGCGAAGCAGGTCTATCACTGGCTCTATCACCGCGGCGCGACCGCGTTCGAGACGATGACGGACATCGCCAAGACGATGCGCCCCTGGCTCGCCGAACGCTTCGTGATCGGCCGCCCCGACGTGGTGGAAGCGCAGCATTCCAGCGACGGCACCCGCAAGTGGCTGCTGCGGACCGCCGATGGCCACGAGTTCGAAATGGTTTTCATCCCGGATGAAGATCGCGGAACACTGTGCGTTTCCAGCCAGGTCGGCTGCACGCTCAATTGCCGGTTCTGCCATACCGGGACGATGCGCCTGGTGCGCAACCTGACCCCGGGCGAAATCGTCGGCCAGGTCATGCTTGCGCGCGACGCCCTGGGCGAATGGCCCAAAGGGCGAATGGACGTCGCCGAAGTTGAGGACGAGGCCGAATATACAGCCGATGGCCGCCTGCTGACCAATATCGTGATGATGGGCATGGGCGAGCCGCTCTACAATTTCGACAATGTCCGCGATGCGCTGCGGCTGGTGATGGACGGGGACGGGCTGGCCCTGTCCAAACGGCGCATCACGCTGTCGACCAGCGGCGTAGTGCCGATGATGGGCCGCTGCGGGGATGAAATCGGGGTCAACCTCGCCGTTTCGCTCCACGCTGTGACCAAGGACGTGCGCGACGAGATCGTGCCGATCAACCGCAAGTACGGGATCGAGGAACTGCTGGCGGCCTGCGCGGCCTACCCCGGTGCCTCCAACGCGCGCCGGATCACGTTCGAATACGTCATGCTGAAAGACAAGAACGACAGCGACGACGATGCGCGTGAACTGGTCCGTCTGCTGAAGGAATATCGTCTTCCGGCGAAGGTCAATCTGATCCCGTTCAACCCCTGGGCCGGCGCGCCCTACGAATGTTCCACGCCGGAACGCATTCGCCGGTTCTCCGACATCGTGTTCGAAGCCGGCATTTCGGCTCCGGTGCGGACGCCCCGCGGGCGGGATATCGACGCGGCCTGCGGCCAGTTGAAGACGACCGCGCAGAAGGTCAGCCGCGCACAGCGTGACCGCGAAGCCGCCGAGCGCACAGCCACCGCGGTGGCCGCGTCCTGATTGCGGCGCGACCTTAGGCGGCCTGTCCACCGACCGCGCGACAACCCGCAAGTGCGCGGACTTCCCTTGCAATCGCATCGGGACTAGGGTTGCAGGGCCTGCAACGGGGAGCGAAACCGACCATGCAAATCGTACGAACCGTCATCTGGGTGCTGCTGCTGGCGGCACTGCTGGTCTTCTCGGCCTTCAACTGGACGCCCGTGGAAGTGAAGATCTGGCAAGGGCTGGTGCTCGAAACCAAGATCCCCGCCCTGGTGATCGTCGCGTTTCTTCTCGGCCTTTTGCCGATGTGGCTGCTTCATCAGGGATCGAAATGGCGATTGAACCGGCGCATCAGCTCGCTGGAAACCGCCCACCGCACCGCAGTCGCCAATGCCGCTGCCGTACCGCCGCCGGCCGATCCTGCGCATGATCCCGCAGCCGAAACCTTCACTACCGAACCGGCGGAGCGGCCCAAAGACACCTTATGAGCAACCCGGTCTATCTCGCCCTGGATCTTCCCCAGCTCGACGCTGCCAAGGCGCTCGCGGAACAGGTCCGTGCGCATATCGGCGGTATCAAGCTGGGGCTGGAATTCTTCTGCGCGCACGGACATCACGGGGTGCACGAGATCGCGCATCTTGGCCTGCCGATCTTCCTCGACCTGAAGCTGCACGATATTCCCAACACGGTCGCCGGCGCGATGCAGGCGATCCACGTGCTCGAACCCGCGATCGTCACCGTTCATGCGAGCGGCGGGAGGGCCATGATGGAAGATGCGAAGGCCGCCGCGGCAAACGGCACGCGGGTTGTGGCAGTCACCATGCTGACCAGCATGGACGATCGCGACCTTATGCAGACCGGAGTGGCTGGCAAGGCGCACGATCAGGTTCTGCGGCTGGCCGAACTGGCGCAGACTGCGGGGCTGGACGGGATCGTCTGTTCCGGACACGAGGTCGGATCGGTTCATCGCCAGTGGAAAGACGGTTTCTTCGTCGTCCCCGGGCTGCGCATGGGGAACAACGGGACCGGCGATCAGAAGCGTGTCGTCACCCCGCGACAGGCGCGCGATGACGGGGCCAGCGTGCTCGTGGTCGGCCGCCCGATCAGCCGGGCGGACGACCCCGCCGCCGCCGCGCGCGCGATAGAGGCCACGCTCTAGGCCGCAATGCCTTCCGTCCAGATCAAGATCTGCGGGCTGACGACCCGCGAGGCGCTGGATGCCGCGATCGCGGCCCGCGCCGACTATTGCGGCTTCGTGTTCTACCCCCCTTCCCCGCGCACTCTTACACCCGTCGCGGCGCGCGATCTGGCCGATCGAGCTGGGGCGCGGATCGGCAAGGTCGGACTGTTCGTCGACCCCGACGATGCGCTTCTGGCCCAGGGCGTCGAAGCCGGATCGCTCGATGCGATACAACTGCATGGGCGCGAAACGCCCGCTCGCGCAGCCGAAGTGCGCGCCCGCTTCGGCCTGCCGGTATGGAAAGCGATCCCCGTTACTGCAGCGGCCGATATCGAACGGGCCGCCGAATACCGCGAGGCGGCCGACCTGATCCTGTTCGACGCACGCACGCCCAAAGGCGCGCTTCCCGGGGGCATGGGGCTCAAGTTCGACTGGTCGCTTCTCGCCGGGTATGACAGCCCCATTCCTTGGGGGCTGGCTGGCGGGCTGACGCCCCACAATGTCTGCGAAGCGATCCGGGCAACGCGCGCGCCGCTGGTCGATACCTCCAGCGGGGTCGAAAGCGCGCCGGGCGAGAAGGATATCGGCAAGATCGCCGCCTTCTGCGCCGCGGTGCGCAGCGCCTGACCGGCGCATGGCAAAAGGGCGACCCCCGCCAGGAGATCGCCCTTCCGCACTCGCTGTGCAAAAGCGTCAGAAGCTGTAGCCGAGACCGACCACGGCAGTGTTCACGTCGACAAAATCGCTGAAGAAGTGGCGATATTCGGTCTTGAGATAGAGATTGGTGCCGACGCGGTGCTGATAGCCGGCGCCAAGGTGCGGCACGTCTTCGCCTTCACCGAACGAATAACCGCCGGCGGCGTAGAGCTTCCCATTGGCGCCCACCCTGGCACCGATGCGGGCGCTGGCACCCCAAACCACGTCGGCTCCGTCGGCGAGGACCTTGTCCGCCGAACCCTCGATGCCGAGGAAGGCGGTTTCGCCGAGGTCGAAGTCGTAACCGGCGGCAACGCCGGCAACGGCTTCCTCGACGCCTTCGGCCCAGGCGATGCCACCGCGGGCTTCGACCCGGGCCTCGTTGGCCTGAGCCGGGACGGCCAGCGCGGCAACGGCCGCACCGAGAACGATTGCGAACTTGCGCATTTCTTGTTTTCCCTCACAATCGCCGCCGGGCCATTCCCGGCGGGATGCGGGCGAAATGGGGTCGCGATTCTGTATCGCTGATTTACCGTCGACGAACGCCATTCGCGGATCGAGCAACGTCGCCGAAACCACCGATTTCGGTCGACAGGCGACTTCGGGTGGACAGCATCGCCCCCCTGTGACAAGCGATCGGGCACGATGAACCAGGGCAAACCCGATCCCACAACGCCGCCAGCGAACTCCTATCGCCAGATGCCCGATTCGCGCGGTCACTTCGGCGACTATGGCGGCCGCTATGTCGCCGAAACGCTGATGCCGCTCGTGCTCGATCTGGAGCGCGAGTATCGCGCTGCGCAGGCCGATCCGGCATTCAAGGCAGAGTTCGACGATCTGCTGGAACACTATGTCGGCCGTCCCAGCCCGCTCTATTTCGCGGAGCGGCTGACCGAAGCGGTCGGCGGCGCGCAGATATGGTTCAAGCGTGACGAGTTGAATCATACCGGCGCGCACAAGATCAACAATTGCATCGGGCAGATCCTGCTCGCGATCCGCATGGGCAAGACGCGCATCATCGCGGAAACCGGCGCGGGCCAGCACGGCGTCGCCACCGCCACCGTCTGCGCGCGCTTCGGCCTGCCCTGCGTGATCTACATGGGCGCCACCGATGTCGCACGGCAGCAGCCCAACGTATTCCGGATGAAGCTGCTGGGTGCGGAAGTGGTGCCGGTCACCAGCGGACGCGCGACGTTGAAAGATGCGATGAACGAGGGGCTGCGCGACTGGGTCGCCAATGTCCACGACACCTTCTACATCATCGGCACCGCCGCAGGGCCGCATCCCTACCCCGAGCTTGTTCGCGATTTTCAGAGCGTGATCGGCAAGGAAGCGCGCCAGCAGATGCAGGATCGCATCGGCCGGCTGCCCGACCTGCTGGTCGCCGCGATCGGCGGCGGATCGAACGCGCTGGGGCTGTTCCACCCTTTCCTCGACGATGCCGATGTGAAGATGCTGGGTGTCGAGGCGGCGGGCCATGGCCTCGACGGAGACGAACATGCCGCCAGCCTGCTCGGCGGTTTCCCCGGCGTGCTCCACGGCAACAAGACGTATCTGCTGCAGGACGAGGACGGCCAGATCACCGAAGGCCACTCGATCAGCGCCGGCCTCGACTATCCCGGCATCGGCCCCGAGCACGCCTGGCTGAAAGACACGGGCCGCGTCGAATATACCGCGGTGACCGACGAAGAAGCGCTTGAGGCGTTCCAGCTCCTGTGCCGCACCGAAGGGATCATTCCCGCGCTCGAACCGAGCCACGCCATCGCCGCCGTCGCCAAACGCGCGAAGGAAATGCCGTGCGACAGCGTCATCCTCGCGAATCTATGCGGTCGCGGCGACAAGGACATCTTCACCGTGGCCGAGCGGCTGGGAGTGGAGATATGACCGTTGCTTCCGTGAAGAGAAGCGCATCGGCCTTTTTCATCTCGGTCGGTACGCTCGGGCTTCTGCACTTCCTCTTCGGATGGCCAGCGCAGCAAGACGATATCTGGGTGCCCGCTCTATGTGTCGGAGCGGGAGCGCTGGCCGTCCAATTCTGGCGGCAGCGCGGAGAATCACAGAATGACTGAACGGCTCTCCAACGCCTTCACCAAGCCCCACCCTGCCCTCGTCACGTTCATCACAGCGGGCGACGGCGACACCGCGGCCAATCTCGATGCGCTGGTCGCGGGCGGTGCCGACGTGATCGAACTGGGGATGCCTTTCACCGATCCGATGGCGGACGGGCCTGCGATTCAGGCGGCAAACATCCGCTCGCTCGGCGGTGGAACGACCACTGCCGAAGTGCTGCGCATCGCCTCCGAATTTCGCCAGCGACACCCTGACGTGCCGCTGGTGCTGATGGGCTATGCCAATCCGATGATCCGGCGCGGGCCCGAATGGTTTGCCGATGCTGCGAGGCAAGCGGGCGTCGACGGCGTGATCTGCGTCGACATCCCGCCCGAGGAAGACGATGCGCTCGGCCCTGCACTGCGCGATGCAGGTATTGCGCCCATCCGCCTCGCCACACCGACCACCGATGCCAGGCGTCTGCCGCAAGTGCTCGAAGGATCGGGCGGGTTTCTCTACTATGTCTCGGTCGCAGGGATTACCGGCAAGCAACAGGCTGCGCAGGCGAGCATCCAGGAAGCGGTCGAGCGCCTCAAGGCGGCGACCGATCTGCCCGTGGCCGTCGGCTTCGGGGTTCGCACGCCGGAACAGGCCGCAGCGATCGCGAAGGTCGCCGATGGGGTCGTGGTCGGATCGGCGCTGGTCGAACTTGTCGGCAAACACGGGACGAATGCACCGCCTATGCTTCGCGAGTTGACCGCTGCCCTCGCGGGCGCGATCCGGGCGGCGCGACAGCCGCACGCTGGCGCATCGCCGGCGGGATAGGCGCTTCGCGACACTCGCCTTGATGAAAATCGTGATGTAAGGGCCCGGTCATGAACTGGTTTACTCGCGTACGCAATTCGCTGCCCTTCGTGGCCAAGCGCTCCACCGAAGAGACGCTGTGGGTCAAGTGCCCCGGCTGTTCGGAAATGCTGTTCACGAAGGAATACGAGGATAATCTGAAGGTCTGCCCGCGCTGCGGCCACCATGGGCGGATCGGGGCCGACGAGCGGCTGCGCCAACTGCTCGATGAAGGGTACGAGGTTCTCGAACAGCCGGAAGTCGCCGAAGACCCGCTGAAGTTCCGCGATTCGAAGAAATACACCGACCGGCTGAAGCAGGCCCGCGCGAAGAATCCGCATCGCGATGCCTTCACCGTCGGATCGGGTGCGATCGAGGGGCAGACGGCGGTCGTCGGCGTGCAGGATTTCGGCTTCATGGGTGGCAGCATGGGCATGGCCGTCGGAACGGCCTTCTGCCAGGGCGCCGAACGGGCGCTGACGCGAAAGTGCGCCTATATCGTCGTCACGGCGGCGGGCGGCGCGCGGATGCAGGAAGGCATCCTCAGCCTTATGCAGATGCCCAAGGCGACAGTGATGACACGGCGCCTCAAGGAAGCCGGCCTGCCATACATCGTTCTGCTGACCGACCCCACGACCGGAGGCGTCACGGCCAGTTATGCCATGCTGGGCGACGTACAGATTGCCGAGCCTGGCGCGCTGATCGGGTTCGCCGGCCAGCGGGTGATCCAGGACACCATCCGCGAAAAGCTGCCCGAAGGGTTCCAGCGCGCCGAATATCTGCACAAGCACGGCATGGTCGACATGGTCGTCAAGCGGCACGATCTGAAAGGGACGCTATCGTCCCTGCTCGATTACCTCCAGCCGAAGGCCGCCGCCTGATCCGGTAACACCGGGGCGGAGCGATGAAGGACTTCGGCACTTCCTCCGACCCGGCGGTGCAGGCTCAGCTCGACCGGCTGGCGGCGCTCAGCGTTCCGCAGGGCCGGCTGGGGCTCGACACCATTCGCGCGCTGCTCGCGCGGCTCGGCAATCCGCACGAGGCCCTGCCCCCGGTGTTCCACGTTGCCGGGACCAACGGCAAGGGATCGACCTGCGCGTTCCTGCGCGCGATGCTGGAGGCGCAAGGGCTGCGCGTGCACGCGACCACCAGCCCGCATCTCGTGCGTTATAACGAGCGTATTCGGGTGGCTGGCGAGTTGATTGAGGATGCCCGTCTGGCCGCTTTGCTGGCAGACGTGCTCGATGCAGGCGAAGATCTGGCGCCCAGCTTCTTCGAAGTCACCATTGCCGCCGCTTTCGCCGAGTTTGCGCGCGTCCCGGCGGACGCCTGCGTCGTCGAGGTCGGATTGGGCGGACGCTTCGATGCCACCAACGTCATCGCGCGCCCCGCAGCTTGCGGCATCGCAGCGCTGGGGATTGATCACGAGCGATTCCTGCTCGCGCCGGAGGAAGGGACTCCGACCCAGCCGCTTGCCCGCATTGCGTTCGAGAAAGCGGGCATTGCGAAGCCGGGGGTCCCCCTCGTGACGCAGGCCTATCCGCAGGAAGCGTCCAACGAAGTTGCGCAGGCCGCGCAGCGCACCGGGGCGCATCTGTCGATGCGCGGGCGCGACTGGCAGGCCGGATTGGCGGACGACGGGCTGCTCTATTCGGACAGCCGGGAAACGCTTGCCCTGCCGCTGCCAGCCCTGCCCGGGCCGCACCAGCCGGAAAACGCGGCATTGGCCGTCGCGATGCTGCGCCATCAGGATGTCGTGCGGATCGAAACCAAGGCGATCGCGCGCGGTGTTCGAGCCGCGAACTGGCCTGCGCGGCTCCAGCAGCTCAAGCCCGGCCCACTCGCGGGCGAGCGCGAAGTCTGGCTGGACGGGGGGCACAATCCCAGCGCCGGGACAATCCTCGCCCGGCATTTCGCCAAACAGCCCCTGCACCTGATTCTCGGCATGATCGAGGGGAAGGACCCGGCGGCATTGACCGAACCGCTGGCAAGGAACCTCACCAGCCTGACCGTGGTGCCCGTGCCGGGCCACAAGTATTATCCAGCCGAAGCCTTCGGCGACAGAGCATGCGCGGCGTCCGATGTGCGCGCGGCTCTTGGCGCCCTGCCCGCGGATGGCCTGCCGGTGCTGATCGCCGGTTCGCTCTACCTCGCAGGCGAAGTCCTGCGGCTGAACGGGGAGTGGCCCGACTAGCTCCGCAGCCGCAGCGTCACTCGGCAGGGGCCGCTGTCTGGCCCGCCTCGGGCGCGATGACCCCGGCCGCATCCTTCATGCGTCGCTGGCGCCACCATTCGAAGCACACCAGTACGGCGGCACCCATGCCGATCCAGGTGGTGAGGATGAAGACATCGAAATAGCCCTGATCTTCGATCATTTCACCCAGCGCCCCGCGCCCCAGTGTCCCCACCAGCAGCGTCAACGAGGACAGAAGCGCATATTGCACCGCGCTGAATTTCTTCGACACGATCGATGACAGCCAGGCGATATAGGCCGCCCCGGCGATCCCGATCGCGAGATTTTCAAATGCGATCGTGATCGTAAGCTTGGCCAGCCCGGCGTCGCCAATGCCTGGCACCTGCTCGATCAGGTAGGTGAAGCCGATCGCATCGCTGAACGCCTGCATATTGTGCCCGCCAATCGCCATGTCGGCATAGAGCAGGTTGGTCAGCGCGGCCAGAATGCCGCCAATCAGAAGCGTCGCCATGCGCCCGATCGCGGTGAGCATCAATCCGCCCAGAGCCAGCCCGGCGATGATCGCGCCCACCCCGAAGAATTTGGAGGCAAAGGCGACATCGTCGTTCGTGTAGGCCAGCTCGCCGAGATAGAACGGATAGGCGAAAGTGCCCCAGATCGCGTCGCAGATCCGGTAAGTCAGCACGACGGCGAAGATCAGAACCAGCGACCATCCCATCCGCCCGACAAGTTCGACCAGGGGCAGGACAAGCGCACGATAGAGGTGATCGAGGACGTAGGCGCCGCCCGTCGCGGGTTGTTCATCGGCGGCCAGCAGATGTTCGCCGCGGTGTTTCTTCGATGCGAGCCAGCCTGCGATCAGGGCGGGCAGGATGATCGTGGCGACGATGATCCACGGCCCGACATTCAGCGTGAAATCGGTCGGATTGGGCCGGTCCTCCGGCGCATATGTCATCGACATCACCATGAAGGTGAGCACGACCCCGATCGCACCGGCCCATAGCAGGCTTACCAGTGCCAGCGCGCGGTTGCGGACCGCAGGTGCCAGTTCGCCTGCATGTCGCAGCGCGCGGACCTGTTTCTCGCTCTCTGTTGCGACATCGGCAGCGTCTTCACCTGCGTTGGGCGCCCACAGGCCGATGAATCCCACGCCGAGCAGGATCGCCCCCATCATGGCGTAGGTTTCGGGCCACCCGATACGCGCGGCGATGATCAGGCCCAGCGCGCCGCCTACGAGCGAGGAAAGGCGGTAGCCCATCTGATAGACGGTCGAGAGAATATCGATCGTCGCGCGCTCGTCCGCCACGTCGATGCGCCAGGCGTTGATCGCGATGTCCTGCGTCGCGCTGGCAAAGGCGCCGATCCCGGCGAGCAGGCTGAACCAGCCGAGTTGCGTGCGCGGTTCGAGCAGGCTCATCGTGATCAGGATCGCGCCGAGCGCGAGCTGCATCGGGACGATCCACTGCTTGCGCCGCCCCAGCTTGCGCAAAAGCGGAATGTTGACCTTGTCGATCAGCGGCGACCACAGAAACTGAAACGCATAGGCCAGCCCGATCAGGGAGAAGATGCCCATCGTTTCCAGATCGACCTCAGCCTCGGTCAACCAGGCGAACAGCGTGCCCAGGAACAGCGCGAAAGGAAGCCCGCTGGCGAAACCGAACAGCAGCATGAAGGCGGTTTTGCGATCGCCCAGTGCCATGCCGAGCGCGCGCCAGGCGGAGATCTTCTTCTTTTCCTCTGCGACCCCGGCCATTCCCTAACGTCCTTCCGTTCAACCCGAATTTTTGCGACACTAGCGCCGGGAAAGGGCCAGGAACAGGCACCATGAAAACAATCGACACCAAACATCCCGCCCGGCGGCCGACCAATGGTATGCTGACGCTGGCGGAGGCAATCGCGCGCGGGGAAAGCTGGTCCGAAACCGGTGTGACGCAAGTTCCCGCCAGCGTTTATACGGACCCGGATTATTACCTGAGGGAAAAGGGCGCGATCTACGATCGACTGCCGCAGATCCTCGCCCCGTCGGCGTTATTGCCCGATCCCAGCATGGCGGTGCCGCACGACGCCACTGGCCGCCCCCTGCTGATAACGCGCGACGCACAGGGCGATGCGCACGTCTTCCTGAACGTCTGCCGCCATCGCGGTACACGGCTGGTCGAAGGGACGGAGCCATTGTGCCAGAAACGGCTTGTCTGCCCCTATCACGCGTGGACTTACGCTGTGGACGGGCGCCTGCTGGCCCTGCCCCGGCCCGACACTTTCCCGGGGCTCGACAAGGGCGAAATGGGCCTGATCGAACTGCCCAGCCGCGAAGCCGGCGGGCTGATCTGGTTCTGCCCGCAGGAGCAGACGGCCGATTTCACCGACGCGGAAAAGCTGGGGGAGGATTTCGACGCACTGGGTATCGGCGACCACGTCCTGTTTCGCCGCAAGACCCACGAAGTGGCGGCGAACTGGAAGCTGATCATGGATGCCTTCCTCGAAAGCTATCACGTCACCCGGCTCCACGCGCAGACGATCGGTCCGTTCTTCAAGGATGGCGTGACGTCGGGCGACATGGTCGGGCCGCATGCCCGCTCCGCCGTCGGGCGGCTGGAGGAAATGGAAACGGTCGACCTGACCGATATGGCCGCGCTCCGCAGGGTCGTCACCTTCGCCTATCAGCTGATTCCAGGTGCCCTGATCATTCCCAGCCCGGACTACGTCAACGTGATGACGATGATGCCGCAGGCGCACGATCGCACGCTGGTGGAAGACTTCATGCTCATCCCGGAACATCCTGCGACCGACAAGGCGCGCGACCATTGGGAACGCAGTTGGGCCCTGCTCGACGGCGGCGTCTTCGCCGGCGAGGATTTCCGCGCCGCCGAACTGGGGCAGCAAGGCCTTTCGACCGGCGCGGTCCCCGATCTGACGCTGGGGACGCTGGAAGGTGGCATTCGCCGGTTCCACGAAACGGTCGAGGAAGCGTTGCGCGCAGCGAACTGAGAGCGTAGGCGCGGCCGATGGCACAGGACCAAAAGCCCGAAGGCGAACGCATCGCCAAATTGCTCGCGCGCGCAGGGGTCGCCAGCCGGCGAGAAGTCGAACGGATGATCGCCGACGGGCGCGTTTCGCTGCATGGCAAAGTGCTGGAAACGCCCGCAACGATCATACCGACGCTTCGCGGTGTGGCGGTGGATGGCAAACCGGTGGGCAAGGCCGACCGCACTCGCCTGTTCGCGTTCCACAAACCAACCGGCCTGATCACCGCCGAACACGATCCAAGGGGGCGCCCGACGATCTATACCGCGCTTCGCAATGCCTTGCCGAAGGATGCCGGACGGGTGATGCCGGTGGGCAGGCTGGATCTCAACACCGAAGGGCTGCTGCTGCTGACCAACGACGGCGAATTCAAGCGTGCGATGGAACTGCCCGCCAGCGGCATTCCGCGCACTTATCGCGCGCGAACTTTTGGCGAGGTGACGCAGGCGCAGCTCGAAAGCCTGATCGACGGTATCACGATCGAGGGCATCCGCTACGGCCGGATCGATGCGAACATGGAACGCAGCACCGGGCGCAACCAGTGGATCGAACTGACGATCACCGAAGGCAAGAACCGCGAGATCCGCCGCGTGCTCGAACATCTCGGCCTGCAGGTCAGCCGCCTGATCCGTACCGGCTACGGCCCCTTCGCCATCGGCGAGCTGGCGCGGGGCCAGGCGACCGAAATCCCCAAGCAGCAGGTCGAACGCTTCCGCAGCGGGCTGAAGCGCCGATGAGGATCATCGCTGGCGAATGGCGCGGACGCAGGCTTGCCGCCCCGAAAGGCGACGTCACCCGCCCAACGGCGGATCGTACGCGTGAAACGCTGTTCTCGATGCTCGCCAGCAGACTTGGCGACTTTACCGGGCTTCAGGTTGCCGATCTGTTTGCCGGATCGGGCGCGCTCGGGCTGGAGGCTCTGTCGCGCGGGGCAGCGCGCTGCCTGTTCGTCGAGCACGAGCAGGATGCGCTCAAGACCATCCGCGAGAACGTTACCGCCCTCGATGCGCGGGGGCGAAGCGATGTTCGGGCGTCTTCGGTAATGGCGCTCGGCCCCGTCGATACGGCCAGGGACCTGCTGCTGCTCGACCCACCATACGGCACGGGCGCGGGCGCGGTTGCGCTCGATCGGCTGCTTCGGCTGGGCTGGATCGGGGATGCCACCTGGATCGCGGTCGAAACCGGCGCTGACGAAGGGGTGGCGGTAAAGGGCCTGGATGTCGAAAGCGAAAGGCGAGTCGGCAAGGCGAAGCTGACTTTGCTGCGCCTTGCCGACAATTCCTGAAACGGCGCAGGCCGGGCAGCGGCAAGTAGCACCGCTGCCCGACCCCGACGATTACATCGGGCCGTCGGAAACCGCGTCGTCCTCGACATCCGGTTCGCCTGCCGGGGCCGCCGGCGTGGCGGCTGCCTGCGATTCGATCTGGGCCCAGACCTGATCCTGCTGCTCCAGCGGCAAGCCAGCCAGCGCGACCTTGTCGCTATCCGCCAGACGCCAGAAAAGCTCCTGACGATCACCGGTTAGCGACCAGAAGTACGTCTGCGTGTCGGCCGGCCAGGCGTCGTACTGCGCCTGCTGGGCAGGCGGCCAGGTGTCGTACTGCGACTGCTGTTCCGCCGTCAGCGAAGCGCTGGCGGTGGCATCGGCCGCAGGGGCCGGCGGGGCCGGATTTTCGGCAGGCACGTCCTGGGCGAAAGCTGGACCGGTCACGATGGCAACTGCGGCAACGGCGGGAAGTAGGTTACGGATACGCATTGGGATTTCTCCTTCGATTACCCAAGTGACGAACGCGAACTGGCCCTGACACTTTCAGTCCCCTGATCAGGATTGAACCAATCGTGGGGGCCGCGGAGCAGAGGCGCAAGACGGTGCCCGATGTGCCATCGCTGACTTCGCACGGCCTGGCGGAGAATGTGTCGAAAACGGGGCGAGCCGTCTTCGCATCACTTCGCAGGTTGAGGACTTAAATTATTGGGAATAAAAATGAATGGGCGAACCCGCGGTACACGGATTCGCCCATTGGGATGCCCGCTCAAATCGCCGGGCCGTCGCATTTCGGAAGGCGTCAGCCTTTAGGTTCTTCAGCCGGCAGTGGCCCCTCGATTTCGCTCGCGGGCCGGCCTGGCCAATAATCCAGCGGCACGTTGCCGTAGTTCTTGCCCGCTTCGCGCGGGTTGATGCAGCTATCCTGGATCTCCCGCGAACAAATCGGATAGTCGGCCTTGGGCGCAGGTGCGTTCTGCACCATCTCGCTCGACACGAACTGCATGTTGCCAGTGGTGGCCGGGCTCGTCGATGCGCGACCGGTTGAGGTGGGCGTGGCACTCCCAGCCCCCGACAACTGAGCCGCGATCTGCGACCAGGCGACATTGCGCTGATCGGGGGTCATCGCATGGATCTGCACACGCTGTTCGTCGGTCAATGCCCACCATCCGCGCTGCTGCTGGGGCGACAGGCTCCAGAAGTAGCCCTGAATATCCGCAGGCCAGCCATCGTATGCCGCCTGCCGATCCGCCGGCCAGGCATCATACGACGTTTGCTGCGTAGCGTTCATCGCATGGCTTGCTTCCGCGTGAGCTTCGGCGGTGGTTTGCTGCGCGGCGACCGGCACGGCCAGCGCGAGCGCGGCGACACCCGTCAAGATCGTCATTCGCATCGGGCATTCTCCTGCTGTGCTTACCGCTCCCCTACGTCGCAGATCGTTTTGGGTTCCGGGCCCTCCCCCTTGCGTGAACAGGCTTCGTTCTCTAGTTGTTCACACGATCATGCCCCCTCTCGAACCTGCTTCAAACGTCGCCGCGGATGGCGAAATTCCCCTTTATGCAGCGCGACTTAACGCGCCGCAGCGCGAAGCCGTTCTGACCACCGAAGGCCCTGTCCTGATGCTGGCTGGTGCGGGTACCGGCAAGACCGCCGCGCTTACCGCACGCCTTGCACACCTCGTCGCGACACGGCGCGCCTGGCCTAGCGAAATCCTGTGCGTCACCTTCACCAACAAGGCTGCGCGCGAGATGCGTGAACGGGTGACGCACCATCTGGGCGAAACGGTCGAAGGAATGCCGTGGCTGGGCACGTTCCATTCGATCGGTGCCAAGATGCTGCGCCGGCATGCCGAACTGGTCGGCCTGCAATCGAACTACACGATTATCGACACCGACGACCAGTTGCGCCTGCTCAAGCAACTGATCGCGGACAACGATGTGGACGAGAAGCGCTGGCCCGCGCGCCAGCTCGCCGGGCTGATCGACAGGTGGAAGAATCGGGGGCTCAATCCCGAAGATCTCGATGCCGTCGAAAACGAAGCCTACGCCAACGGGCGCGGGCAGCAGTTCTACCGGCTTTACCAGGATCGGCTGAAGGCCCTTAACGCCTGCGATTTCGG
Source organism: Pelagerythrobacter marensis (assembly GCF_001028625.1). Classification (NCBI taxonomy): domain Bacteria; kingdom Pseudomonadati; phylum Pseudomonadota; class Alphaproteobacteria; order Sphingomonadales; family Erythrobacteraceae; genus Pelagerythrobacter; species Pelagerythrobacter marensis. The sequence continues at coordinate 1,281,790 of NZ_CP011805.1, forward strand.
GGACCTGTTGCTTCACATGCTCAACGTGTTCCGCCGCGAGCGGGACGTGCTGGCGCACTATCAGCAGCGGTTCAAATACATCTTGGTGGACGAATATCAGGATACCAACCAGGTCCAGTACCTCTGGCTCCGCCTGCTGGCGCAGGAACGCAAGAACATCTGCGTCGTGGGGGACGACGATCAGTCGATCTATTCATGGCGCGGGGCCGAAGTGGCCAATATCCTGCGGTTCGAGAAGGATTTTCCCGGCGCGCATGTCGTCCGTCTGGAACAGAATTACCGTTCTACTCCGCACATCCTTGCCGCCGCATCCGGCCTGATCGACGCCAACAGCCAACGGCTGGGCAAGAGCCTGTGGACCGAAGCGGACGGCGGCGACAAAGTGCGCGTGATCGGCGTGTGGGACGCGCCGGAAGAGGCGCGCCGGGTGGGCGAGGATATCGAGCGGCTGGAGCGCGAAGGCGCGCCGCTCGATCGGATCGCCATCCTGGTGCGGGCCCAGTACCAGACACGCGAGTTTGAAGACCGCTTCATCCAGATCGGTCTCAATTACCGCATCGTTGGCGGCTTTCGGTTCTACGAACGGGCCGAAATTCGCGATGCGCTCGCCTATCTGCGCGTGATCGCGCAGCCGCAGGACGATCTCGCCTTCGAACGGATATACAACCAGCCCAAACGCGGCCTAGGTGCCAAGACGCTGGAAAAAATGCATCAGCACGCGCGCCGTACGGGTCTGCCCCTGGCAGCAGCCACCCTGCAACTGGCGGATAGCGACGAATTGCCCGCGCGCGCAGCCAACGCCATCGGCAGTCTGATGCGCCAGTTCCTGAGCTGGCGCGAACAGGCCGAGAAAGTGACCCCGGCAGAACTGCTGCGGACCGTGCTGGAGGAAACCGGCTACAACACGATGCTCCAGGCGGAAAAGACGGGGGAAGCGTCGGGCCGGCTTGAAAACCTGTCCGAACTCGCCCGCGCGATGGAAGAATACGAAACGCTTGGCGACTTCCTCGAACACGTCAGCCTGGTGATGGACAACGAGGCTGGCGACGACAGCGAGAAGGTCACCATCATGACCATCCATGCCGCCAAGGGGCTGGAGTTCGACAACGTCTTCCTGCCTGGCTGGGAAGAAGGCGTTTTCCCCTCGCAACGTGCGCTGGACGAAGGCGGGCTGGCGAGTCTGGAGGAGGAACGGCGCCTGGCCTATGTCGCGATCACGCGCGCCCGGCGGCGCTGCACGATCCTGCATGCGGCCAATCGGCGGATCTATGGCCAGTGGACCAGCAGCATCCCCAGTCGTTTCGTGGGCGAGCTTCCCGCCGACCATATCGACGAAGAAACCACCCTGACCGGCGGTGCATCCTTATGGCGCGCGGGTATGAGCGAGCATGAAGACCCATTTGCCCATCTCGCCACGAACCGGCCCGAACGGGCGGGTACGCGCGGCCCCGGCTGGCAACGGGCCCTGTCGACCGGCTACGACGCCAGCCCCAAACGATTGCGCGAGACAACGCGCAGCGCAGCCAGTTTCGCCGCGAAACCCCGCACCGACGTGGCTGTCGGCCAGCGGGTGTTTCACGACAAGTTCGGCTACGGCATCGTGACCGATCAGGAAGGCAACCGGCTGGAAATCGAATTCGAGCAGGCCGGCCCCAAGCGGGTGATCGACAGCTTCGTTACCCTCGCATAGCCAGCGCGGGCGTTCGCCTGCCGATCGCGCCGCCTACTTCTTCCCGAACAGGCTGCTGGCGAATCCGGCGATATCGTCGAACGGATTTCCGTCGCCATCCTGATCGAGGATCTGGGTAAAGCGCGCCAGCGAGCCTTCGCCGCCGATCTGTTCGACCACCTGTTGCAGTATGCCCGAATCGAGCCCGGTTTTCTGCGCGGCAAGGCCGACGGTATCGCCGTCTTCGTGATGCGCTTCGCCCAGGGCGGCAATGGCACGTTCCGCCTGGCTCGCATCGATGCCGAGCTTGTCGGCCATGTTCTTGACCGTGGGATGGTTCTGCGCCGCGCCGAGAAGCTGATCGAAAAGTGCCATCGTCGTTCTCCTACAGGTGATTCCGTTCGGGAACGGATTGTAGTCTGTCCGTCCCGAAACGAAAGGCCCCCGCTCCGGTTTCCCGGGCGGGGGCTCTCCTCTCCAACTGTGAAAGCGTTGAAAGTGCGCTCAGGCAGCGACCGGCGTGGCCGGGGCCGCATCGCGCACGCCCTGGTCGACGTGGTCGGCAAAGGGGGCGAAGTTGTCGATGAACAACTGCACCAGCTTGCCCGCCGTACGATCGTATTCGTCCTTGTCCGCCCATGTCGAGCGGGGATTGAGTATTCCGTCATCGACCCCCGGCACGCTGACAGGAACGTCGAAACCGAAGTTGGGATCGCGGCGGAATTCCGCGTTGGCAAGCGTCCCGTCGAGCGCGGCATTGAGCAGCGCGCGAGTCGCCTTGATCGGCATACGCTGACCGACACCGTATTTGCCGCCGGTCCAGCCGGTATTGACCAGCCAGCACTGAACGCCGCCCTCGGCAATCCGCTTCTTCAGAAGATTGCCGTAAACGCTGGGGTGACGCGGCATGAAAGGCGCGCCGAAGCAGGTACTGAACGTCGCTTCCGGCTCCGTCACGCCGATCTCCGTCCCGGCGACTTTCGCGGTGTAGCCCGACAGGAAGTGGTACATCGCCTGTTCCGGCGTCAACCGCGCGATCGGAGGCAGAACGCCGAAGGCGTCGGCCGTCAGCATGATGACGTTCGAGGGTGGCGGCCCGAGGTTTTCGTCCGACGTGTTGGGGATCGAGCTGAGCGGGTAGGCTCCGCGCGTATTCTCCGCCAGGGTATTGTCGTCGAGATCGATCTCGCCGTTCTCGTCCATCACCACGTTTTCGAGGACCGTACCCTCCATCTTCGTGGTCGCGTAGATTTCCGGCTCGGCTTCCGGGTTGAGGCGGATCATCTTGGCATAACACCCGCCTTCGAAGTTGAACACTGCGGTATCCGACCAGCCATGCTCGTCATCGCCGATCAGCGTACGGCTGGCATCGGCGGAAAGCGTGGTCTTGCCGGTGCCCGAAAGGCCGAAGAACACCGCGCTCTTGCCATCGGGGCCGATATTGGCGCTGCAATGCATCGGCATCACGCCCTTGGCCGGCAGCAGATAGTTGAGGATGCCGAAAACGCTCTTCTTCATTTCACCGGCATATTTGGTGCCGCCGATCAGGATCAGCTTCTCGCTCAGGTTGACGGCGATGACGGTTTCGCTGCGACAGCCGTGGCGTTCGGGGTCGGCGCGGAAACTCGGCAGATCGATGATCGTGTATTCGGGTACGAAACCCTCCAGCTCCGCCGCCGTCGGCCGGACCAGCAGGGTGCGGATGAACTGGTTGTGCCAGGCCAGCTCGTTGATGACGCGCACATTCGCCCGATATTCCGGCTGCGAGCCGCCAAACAGGTCCGCAACGTAGAGCGTGTCCCGCTCCCCCACGGCCGCGAGAAAATCTTCCTTGAGCGCGGCAAAATGCTCGCTGGTCATGGAGGCGTTGTTGTCCCACCAGACCGTATTTTCGGTCTCGGCATCGCGGACGATGAACTTGTCCTTCGCGCTGCGCCCGGTGTGCTTGCCGGTTTCGACCACCAGCGGGCCATGCTTGGCCCGGCGTCCCTCGCCGTTTTTCAGCGCATGTTCGGTCAGTTCGGCCGAGGACAGATTGGCGTGTACGGTCGCCTTTGTATCGATGTTCTGGGCGGAAAGCGGGTAGGACAGCGGGATGCTCACTTCAATCTCCTGATCGCGCCTGGCTGCCGCCCGAAACGGGGCAGCGCCGGCGAGTCGTTCGCATACGAATGCACGGAATGTCTGCAAGCGCATAATCGCGCGCCGCGCCCGCGTCAAACACCTCCCGTCGCGGTCTGCGTTGTCTCGACCGCAGGAAGCGTCTAACCGTCGCCTCGTTGCCAGTTTACACCCTGATCACGGAGGCGAGATGGCTGAGGCAGAGCGTTCGCAGGCGGACGGGGAACCGGTCATCGCGCTGGTCGACGACGATCGCAACATCCTGACGACCGTATCCATCGCCCTGCAGGCGGAAGGCTACGCCACCCGCCTCTATTCCGACGGGGAAACGGCGCTGAAGGCTCTCCTCGAAAGCCCGCCCGATCTCGCAGTGTTCGACATCAAGATGCCTCGAATGGACGGCATGGAACTGCTCAACCGCCTGCGCCGCCATTCGAGCCTGCCGGTGATCTTCCTGACCAGCAAGGATGACGAGCAGGACGAAGAGGCAGGGCTGGAACTGGGCGCAGACGATTACATCGCCAAACCGTTCAGCCTGCGCCTGCTGCTTGCCCGTATCCGGGCGCTTCTGCGGCGCACCGAATTGCGGCAGGAGAAGGACGATCGCCCGGCTCAGGATCAGGAGAACGCCAGCGAACCGTTGATACGGGGCCGGCTGACGATGGACCCGGCCCGTCACAACGTGACCTGGGGCGACAGGCCGGTGTCGCTGACGGTGACCGAATTCCTGCTGCTGGAAGCGCTGGCTGCCCGCCCGGGGGTCATCAAATCCCGCAACGCGCTGATGGATGCGGCCTATCCCGACGACGTGTTTGTCGACGACCGGACGGTGGATAGCCATATCAAGCGCATGCGCCGCAAATTCCGCGCCATCGACCCGAGCTTCGCCGCGATCGAAACGCTCTATGGCGCAGGTTACAGCTTCAGCGATGGCTGACGCTGGCCTTCGCGACCGGATCGACGAGCGCCTGGACCGGTTGAGCTGGTCGCGGCGCCTTTCGCTCACCACGCGCATCCTTGCGGTCAACCTCCTGCCGCTGGCGCTGCTCGGCGGCGGAATCTTCTATCTCGACACGTATCGCAAGCAGCTCCTTTCCGAACGGTACAAGCTGGCGCGGATCGAAGCGCAGATCACGGCAGAGGCGCTGGCCGGTGCATCGCGCCAGCGGCAGGAAGCGCTGCTGATCCAGATCGGCAAGGAACAGAAGATGCGCCTGCGCATGTTCGATGCCGAGGGGCTGCTTTGGGCCGACAGCTTTGCACTCGATGGCCCTGCGTTCGAGTTCGACGATCTCGGCAACGATCCGATGTCGGTGGAATTCGCTCGCTGGCTCGATCGTGCGGTCGACACGATCGTGGGCGCGGACCCGATCCCGGACTATATCGAACCGGAAGAGCCGGTGGCCGATTCCTGGCCCGAGCTTGCCCGGGCGCGGGAAGAAGGCGTCTCGCAGATTCAGTTGCGCGATGCGCCCGATGGCTCACCCGTGATCAACGCCGCAGTGCCCGTCGGCCTCAACGGCGCAACCCTGCTGACGACCCGCAACGCGCTCGATATTACCGAGAAAGTCCGCCAGGCACGCTCGACGCTGGGCATGGCGGTGATGATCGCGTTGCTCGGTTCGATTTTCCTGTCGCTCTATCTCGCCCGCACCATCGTGCGCCCGCTTCAGTCGCTGGCGCGGGCCGCCATGCGCGTTCGACTCGGCCGCGAACGCGCAATCGAAGTTCCGCGAATGCCGCAGCGGCGCGACGAAATCGGGGCGCTGGCCCGGGCGGTATCCGATATGACCAGCGCGCTGCGGCACCGGATCGACGCAGTCGAGCACTTCGCTGCCGATGTCGCGCACGAAATCAAGAACCCGCTGGCGTCGCTACGCAGCGCAGTCGAATCGATCGCCAAAGTCGAAGACCCGGAATTGCGATCGCAGCTCACCGCCATCGCCGAACACGACATCCGGCGGATAGATCGTCTGGTAACGGAAATTTCGGACGCCAGCAGGGTCGATGCCGAAATCTCGCGCGCGACCTTCGAACCGCTGGACCTGGGCGATCTGGCAGCGGCCATTATCGACGCGCGAGAGAACCGTGCGGAAAACGATGGCCGGCAGATTCGGCTTCTCCGCCATGATGGTGGAGCCCCGGTGATGGGCGTACCCCTGCGTCTTGAGCGCGTGATCGAGAACCTGCTCGACAATGCCGTATCCTTTTCGCCGCCGGGCGGCATGATCGACGTTGCCGTCACGCGCGACGACGAAGGCCGGATCATCCTGACCATCTGCGACGAAGGGCCTGGCATACCCGAAGATACGCGGGAAAAGGTGTTCCAGCGGTTCCATTCGGTCCGGCCCGATGCCGAGGCATTCGGCAATCACAGCGGGCTCGGCCTGGCGATAGCGCGCACGGTGGCGGAAGCGCATGACGGGACACTCCAGGCGCAAGACCGGCCCGATGGCCGCGAAGGTGCGTGCCTGGTCCTCAGCCTGCCAGCCGCGAGGGTATCTTGAACGCGCCGCTGACGCGCCAGTCCACATGCGTGGCAGTCGCCGGACGCGGGCTGATGATCGAAGGGCCGCCCGGGGCGGGAAAGAGCAGTCTCGCACTCGCGCTGATCGATCGCGGAGCCGTGCTGGTCGGGGATGACGGCATTCTTCTAGAGGAACGATCGGGTTCGCTCTGGGCCATGCCACCGATACAAACCCGGGGCCTGCTGGAAGCGCGCAACCTGGGGCTCGTCGATTTTCCCGTGATGGATGCACCGGTGGCCTTGCGCCTGGTACTGGACCCGCAGGCACCGCGTTACATCGAACGGGCACAGATCGCCGATATCGCAGGCGCCGAGATCCCGTCGCTGGCCTTCGATCCCGCGATGCAGCCGACCGCATTCCGCGCGGAAATCGCGCTTCGCACTTATGGGCTGCCCCTTCCTGAAACGAAGGCTGGCTGACCCTTCCCATTCGGAACGATAGCGAGCACACCCTGCATCCATGGCCGACGATTCGCCCCCTGATCGCCAGCGCATTCTGCTTGTCACCGGGCTTTCGGGCGCGGGCAAGACCACTGCGCTGAGAGTTCTCGAAGACCTGGGATGGGAGGCGATAGACAACTTCCCCATCCGCCTGCTCGGTCGCCTGATCGGCCCACCCAATCCCGATGCGCCCCACCCCCCGCTCGCCATCGGGTTCGATTCGCGCACGCGGGGGTTCGTGCCGCACGACATTATCGGCAAAGTGAAGGACATCGCCAAGCGCCCCGATCTTACCGTCACCACGCTGTTCCTGGACTGCAACAGCAGCGAGCTGGAACGGCGTTACAACGAAACGCGCCGGCGGCACCCAATGGCCGTCGATCGCCCGGTGCGCATCGGAATCCAGGCAGAACGCGAACTGCTGGAACCCTTGCGCCGGTGGGCCGATGCAGTGGTCGACACGTCCAGCTTTTCCAGCAACGATCTGCAACAGGCAGTGCGTGCCCAGTTCGTCGATACCGCTCCGCAGGAAATGGCGGTGATCGTGTCCAGCTTCGGATTTGCGCGCGGGACCCCGCCGCTGGCCGATCTGGTGTTCGACATGCGTTTTCTGGACAACCCCCACTGGATCCCCGCCTTGCGCGAACAGACCGGGCTGGACGCCGCAGTGGGCGAACATATCGAACGCGATGACAGTTTTGCCCCGGTATTCGGGCAAATTCGCGATCTCGTACTGACCCTGCTCCCCCGTTACGAGGCGCAGGGGAAGAGCTATGTCAACGTCGCGTTCGGGTGCACCGGCGGGCGACATCGTTCGGTCTATGCAGCCCAGCGATTCGCTCAGGCCTTGCGCCAGGCGGGTTTTTCGCCCACGGTCATCCATCGCAATCTTGGATCACGCGCGGCCGACGAAATCGAAGGTCCGCAATGAGTCTCTGCCTGTTGGCCATGGTTCGCATATTTCCCACCCCCCATTCCGGACGAAGCCTTCGCATATGATCGGCGTGATTCTGGTTACCCACGGCCGTCTGGCCGATGAGTTCGTTCATGCGATGGAGCATGTTGTCGGCCCGCAGGATGCGATCGCCACCGTCTGCATCGGCCCCAACGACGACATGGAACAGCGCCGCAAGGATATTGCGGGCGAGATCAAGCGAGTCGATTGCGGCAAGGGAGTCGTGATTCTCACCGATCTGTTCGGCGGGACCCCGTCGAACCTGGCAATTTCCCTATTGGAAGCCGGCCGGGTGGAAGTGATTGCGGGTATCAACCTTCCGATGCTGATTCGCCTCGCCGGCGTGCGCAAGAAAGCCAGCGCGGCCGAAGCGGTCCGCGCTGCGCGGGAAGCAGGACAGACATATATCACCGTAGCCTCCGAGCTGCTGGGTCGGCACAGCGGCGTTTCGTGATGGAACGGCGCGAGGTGAAAATCGTCAACACCCGGGGGCTCCATGCCCGCGCGAGCGCAAAATTCGTCAACGTCGTCAGCCAATTGCCCCCCGGAACCAACGTCAGCGTGGCCAAGGGCGGGCACGAGGCGGCAGGCGGATCCATCCTGGGCCTGATGATGCTCGGCGCGGCCAAGGGCGACACGATCGAAGTGATCGTGTCCGGCGACAACGCGCCGCAAGTTCTCGATGAACTTTGCGAGGTGGTCCGCAACGGTTTCGGCGAGGATTGATGCCTGCCCCGCCCCGCCGGCTGATCACCGGCTTTTCCAACCCCACGGTCAAATTCCTCCGCTCGCTGCGCGACAAGAAGCATCGCCGCCGCGAAGGGCGTTTCCTGGCCGAAGGGCTGCGCCTGCTGACCGACGCCCGCGAATCGGGCCGCGTGCCGGAGATGCTGGTCATGTCCGAGCGGCGCGATCCGCATCCTCTGACCGACCTGCTCGAACGCGCGGTGGAGGATGCGGGGGGAACGATCGTCGAAACCACGCCCGATATCCTCGCCAAGATTACGGGCAAGGATAACCCGCAGGCCATTGCCGGAGTCTTCGCTGAATTCGACACTTCGCTTGCGGCGCTCGATCGCGGCAGTGCGCCGATCTGGCTGGTGGCGCAGGCGCTGCGCGATCCGGGCAATCTGGGCACGATGCTGCGCACCGGCGATGCGGTGGGTGCCGGCGGCCTGATATTGATCGACGATTGCGCCGATCCCTTCGGCGTCGAAGCCGTCCGCGCGAGCATGGGGGCGGTATTCACCCAGAAGATCGCGCAGGCAACATGGGATGAATTTCTGCCTTGGCTCCGCAGCGGATCGGGCCAATTGGTCGCGGCGAGCCTGCGCGATGCCGTGCGCTATCGCGATGCCCCTTACACCGCCCCCTGCTTCATCCTTGTCGGCAACGAATCGCGCGGCCTGCCCGAAGAGTACGAAGCGGCCTGCGATCTGCGTGTGACGATGCCGATGCGCGGGCGGGCGGACAGCCTGAACGCCGCAGTGGCCGGGGCCGTTCTCGCATACGAAGTTCTGGCCACCTTCGACAAATAGCCCCTGCTGCTTCCCGCTCTGCCGATCATTCAGCGAGCACTCAGCATCACCCGGCCAAAGCCGCCAGCATGAGAATCGCCTCCGCTCTGCTGCTCGCCCTGATTGGTACTGCCTGCGTTCCCCGTGCCGAGATTCCGGAGCGGCTGGCGCAGGGCGAATGGCGCTTCGTTTCCATCGATGGGGATACGCCTGCGGTTCCCGACAGGGCCACGCTGGTCTTCGACGGCGACCGGGTGGCCGCGAACGTCGGATGCAACGCCATTGCGGGCGAATGGCGGGTCGAGGAAGAACGTCTGATCGCAGGCCCTCTCGTCGGTACAGAAATGTTCTGCGAAGGGACCGTGTGGGAACAGGAGCAGGCGATATCGGCGCTGCTCGTCGCCGCGCCGACGATTGAGTGGCGGGATCGGACGCTGGTCCTGCAATCGAGCGGGCACGAGGCTCAGCTGGAACCGGTCGAACCGCAGCCCTGACGGCGGCGGCGCGATCCTCTCCGTTCCGGTTAGTCGCCCGCCACCAGGCTGGTAATGCTCCATTTCCCGTCGCGGCTCGAGGCGATGAGGCGATAATCGATCAGGCTGCGCAGGCGATCCGTCGCGATATAGCCGCGTGTTCCATCGACCGTCGCGACATGCTGAAACGGCGCATTGGGGACATATCCGCCAACGAGTTCCACCACGTTCCAGGAAACCTCGTGCACCGGTTCGGCGTCCGCGGCGGCCGTTACCCGAACGGGTACATTCCTGCCGGTCACCATCATCCCCGTCATGGGATCGACTTCGTCAATCGGCTGCGCGAAATACCACGGGATGGTCATGCTCGCCTGACCTTCGGCTGCACAGCCCAGAGGCAGCAGAGCGGCCAGTTCCTGCCACAACGCAGCGTCCGGCGTATCCAGCCTGCGCCGCAATTCTTCGGCGCCGAAGCCACCGCCGAAATCGAGCTTCACATCCGGCGCGGCAAGTTTCAGCAAGGCATCGGCATCGCGCGCTTCGACCGCCCCGCTCAGTTCACGGCGGAAGGCCGCCGCGCCGGGAAGGCCCGCACACTCGTCGCGCGGGGCGTAGGGGCCGGCGGCACCTTCCAGCATCGTTTCTCCCGCCGCCTCCTCCACAAGCCGTTCGGTTGCGTCGCGCAGTTGTTCCGAAGGCGCGCGGCCTTCGCTGCACCCGGCCAGGGCAAAGACGAATAACAGGGCGGAACAGATCGGGGCAGCGCGCATCGCCGGCTTTTCTGCGTCAGTCGCCATCCTTGTCAAGCGCGCGTGAGGCCGGGCCCTGCCCCTCCACATCGTCGCCGGTATAGCGCGGGGCGCTTTCCACCAGAGGAACTTCGTCGATCTCGCGCTTGCCGATCTCAATTCCCTTGTCCTTGAGACGGCGACCGGCGGACAGGACGTTGCGTTCGAAGCTGCCGACGAACTTGTTGTAGTTGTTGACTGCGGTTTCCAATCCACCGCCGACCCGCTTCATGTGCTCGGCCGCAATGGCGAGCCGGTCATACAGCTCCGCCCCTGCCTTGCCGATTTCCACCGCTTCGCGCGCGATCGTATCCTGCCGCCAGACTTGAGCGACGGTACGCGCAATGGCCACCAGATTGGTCGGCGTCGCCAGCAAGACCTTGTTACGAAACGCAAAGTCCCACAATTCGGGATCATGCTCCAGCGCCGCAGCGACGAAGTGTTCGCCCGGCACGAACATGACCACATAATCGGGCGCTTCGTCGAACTGGCTCTGATAGCCCTTGGCGCCGAGCGTCTGCACGTGCCCCCGCATCGATTTGGCATGGAGATCGAGATGCCGCCGGCGCTCGTCATCGTCGTCCGCCTCGAACGCGGCCTGATAGGCATTGAGCGAGACCTTGGCATCGATCACCAGCTTCTTCTGCCCCGGCACGTTCACGATCGCATCGGGCCGCAACCGCCCTTCCTCGGTGTCGAGCGAATGTTCGAGATTGAAATCCGTGTGCTCGCTAAGGCCGCATTGTTCGAGCACGTTCTGCAAGGCCCGCTCGCCCCATCGGCCACGAGCCTTGGGCGCATTGGTCAGCGAATTGCCCAGCCGCTGCGCCTCGCGCCGAACTTCGTCCTGCCCGCGCTGCATTTCGGCGATCTGCTGGTGGAGACGGGAAAAGGCATCGGTGCGCTTTTCCTCCAGCGCGGCGACCTGTTCCTCGTACTTCTTCAACCGCTCGCCCACTGGCTGGAGCAGGCTGGCGATCGCTTGCTTGTTCGCTTTCTCCGAATGGCCGAAGCGCTCGGTCGCGCTGGCGAGAAAACGCTCCTGCGCCGCGCCCAGCACCTTGGCGCCGGTATTCTCGAATTCCTTGAGCAGTCTGTCGCGCGATTCTTCGAGCAGCCGCTTCTGTTCCTCGAACCCGGCTCGCTCGGCCCGGAACGCCGCGTTCTCTTCCCTCGCCCTGTCCAAATGTTCTGCCAGAGCGTCGGCGCGGGCGGCGCGCTCGCTCATCGTGGCGAGTTCGGGCGTCATCGCCGCGATCCTGTCCGCCAGCCGCTTCGCCTCGGCATCGCGCTCCCCATGCCGGGCCTGCCACTCGGCAATCGGACGCGACCCTGCAAACCACCCGGCCAGGGCGCCCAGAGCAAGCCCTGCAACAAGTACGACGAGAATGAAAAGCGCGGAATCCATGCCGTCACGCTAGGCGGAACGGAAGCGGAACGCCAGATGGCTTTGCAAGTTTTCCGCCATCGGCGGCAAGGTCACGCCGCGTGGCGCAGCTTCTGCAGCTTCTTGAGAGCCATCTGCCGCTTCAACCGGCTGAGATGGTCGATAAACAGGATGCCTTCGAGGTGGTCCATCTCGTGCTGGATGCAGGTGGCCATCAGCCCTTCCATCGCTTCCTCGTGGACATTGCCTTCCAGGTCCTGCCAGCGCACGCGGCAGGCCGCCGGGCGATCGACATCGGCGTAGATTTCGGGAACCGAGAGGCACCCTTCCTGATACGTCGCCAGGTCTTCCGCCGGATCGAGAATTTCGGGATTGATGAAGACGCGCGGCTCCCGAATCGTCGGCTGATGCGTGTGCTGGTGCCCGCCATGATCGCAGACTTCCGGCTCCGCATCGGGATCTTCCGGCTGCAGATCGATCACCAGCACGCGCTTGGGCACGCCCACCTGGATCGCCGCGAGCCCGATACCCGGCGCGTCGTACATCGTTTCGAACATGTCATCGACAAGCGTTTTCAACTCGTCGTCGAACTCGGTCACCGGTTCGGACACGACCTTGAGCCGGGGATCCGGCACTTCCAGGATTTCACGAATAGCCATGGCGGGGAAATAGTGCGCCTCGGCGCAAACGACAAGTAGAGTCCCCGCGGAGGCGGGGACCTCAGGCATTTGCGGAGCGCCGGCGGCCCGAGCCCCCCGCCTCCGCGGGGGCTCAGGCTATCCCACCGGGCGGCGCGCGCGAAGGGCCTGCGCCAGCGTGCCTTCGTCGAGATAGTCCAGTTCCCCACCCACGGGCAGGCCATGGGCCAGCTGGGTCACCCGTACGGGCAGGTCCTCCAGCCGCTCGGCAATGTAATGGGCCGTCGTCTGCCCTTCGAGCGTGGCGTTCATCGCCAGGACGATTTCGTCCACCCCGCCTTCGCGCACACGCTCCAACAGGGTGCCGATCGTCAGATCCTCCGGCCGCACGCCGTCGAGCGCCGACAGCCGCCCGCCGAGCACGTGGTATTTGCCCGTGAACAGCTTCGCCCGGTCGAGCGCCCAGAGATCGGACACGTCCTCCACCACGCAGATGGAGCGCGCGTCGCGCCGGTGATCGGCGCAGATGCCGCAGGGTGCGCGGGTATCGATATTGCCGCACACCGGGCATTCGACGAGCTTGTCCTTCACCTCGCCGATGGCGACGAGCAATTGCTCCAGCGCGGTTTCGCGCCGCTTGACCAGCCACAGCACCGCACGCCGCGCCGACCGCGGGCCGAGCCCGGGCAGCCGCGCGAGCGCCGATGCCAGGTTCTCGATCTCTTGCGATGCCATGAGCCGGGAGATAGGGGCTGCGCGTCCGCAACGAAAGGTGGCAGACCCGCTTATGCGCATCGTCTTTATGGGAACGCCCGATTTCGCAGTGCCGGCGCTGAAGGCGCTGCACGCGGCCGGGCACACGCTTGTCGGCGTCTATAGCCAGCCGCCGCGCCCGGCCGGACGGGGCAAGAAGCTCCAGCCCTCGCCGGTTCAGCGCGAGGCGGAGATACTCGACATTCCGGTGCGTTCCCCGGTCTCGCTGCGATCGGACGAGGTGCAGGCGGAATTCGCGCAGCTTAAGCCGGACCTAGCGGTGGTTGCCGCATATGGATTGATCCTGCCCCAGGCCGTGCTCGACATCCCGACTTATGGCTGCCTGAACATCCACGCCAGCCTGCTGCCGAAATGGCGCGGCGCCGCGCCGATCCAGCGCGCGATCCTGGCGGGCGATTCGGTCACCGGGGTCACCATCATGCAGATGGAGGCCGGGCTCGACACCGGCCCCATGCTCGCCACCGCCCGCACTCCTGTGGAAGACAAGACCGCTGGCGAACTGACCGAAGAACTGGCGGAAATCGGCGCGCAACTGATGGTCGGCACACTGATCGACCTGCCTGCCCTGCAGCCCGTTCCGCAGGACGATGCAATGGCGTCCCACGCGCCGAAGATCGACAAGGCGGAGGCGCGGATCGACTGGTCGCACGATGCCGAAGCGATCGAGCGCCAGGTGCGCGCCTTCGCCCCGTTTCCCGGGTCATGGTTCACCCTGGGTGGGGAGCGGATCAAGATCCTCGCCGCCGACGTCGTCGCGCAAGAGGGGACGCCGGGGGTGGTGCTGGATGACGATCTCGCCATCGCCTGCGGCTATGCCGCGCTGCGTCCGACACGCATCCAGCGCGCGGGCAAGCCGGCGATGGAAGTGGCGGCTTTCCTGCGCGGCCGGGCAGTGCCGACAGGAATGATGGTGGAATGACCTGCACTCTGCACGACCGCGGGAGCTACCGATGACGAGGACGCCGATCGCCCATTTCATTCTGTTCGCCGCGCTTGCGCTCGACCTCGCCCCAACGGGCGCAGCCGCTGCTGCCGAACCTGACCCGGCCGAGCCGGGCCCGGCGGTCGAACGCTACGGCGTGGACCTCGAACACTTCGTCTACCCCTGGCCGGTCGAGACCATGCCGGTCGAAGTGGGCGAAAGCAGCGGACAGATGGCCTTCATGGACCTCACCCCCGAAAGGCCCAACGGGCGCAGCGTGGTCCTGCTGCACGGCAAGAACTTCTGCGGCGCGACCTGGCACGACACGGCCCAGGCGCTGCGGGAGGCCGGCTATCGCGTGCTGATCCCCGACCAGGTAGGCTTCTGCAAGTCGTCCAAGCCGCGCGAGGCGCAATATACCTTCGCCATGCTGGCATCGTTCACGCGCAAGCTGATGGAGCGGCAGGGGATCGCGCAGGCCGCGATCGTCGGCCATTCGACCGGCGGGATGCTGGCGATGCATTTCGCCCACGCCTATCCGGAAGCGACGCGACAGCTCGTGCTGATCAACCCCCTCGGCCTGACCGACCGCATGGCCGAAGGCGTGCCCTACGTGCCCCTGTCGCAATTGATCGAGCAGGAGCGGGCGAAAGATTACGAGGCGATCCGCCGCTATCAGCTCGACACTTACTATCACGGCAACTGGCAGCCGCGTTACGACCGGTGGGTGCGAATGCTGGCCGGGCAATATGCCAGCGGCGACGCCGTGGCCCATGCCCAGGCCAAGACCAGCGAGATGATCCTGACCCAGCCGATCTCGCAGCACATCGAACGCATCGCCATGCCGGTAACCTTGATGATCGGGATGCGCGACACCACCACCTTCGGCAAGGGGCAGGCCCCGCAGGCGGTGCAGCAGCGGCTGGAGGCGATCCCGGCCCTCGCCATGTCCGCCGCGCCGCGTTTTCCCGCAGCGACGCTGGTGACGTTCGACGATCTGGGCCATTCGCCGCAAGTCGAGGCACCCGACGTGTTCGAGCCGCGCCTGCTCCAGGCGCTGGCCCGGGGCGAGAACCGCGCCGCCACCGGGATATGACCCGCTTCGCCCTCACCCTCGAATTCGACGGCACGCCGTTCATGGGCCTGCAGCGCCAACCGCACGGGCCCAGCGTGCAGGAATCGGTCGAGCGCGCGATCCGGGCGGTGACGGGCGAAGAGGTAACGCTTCATTCGGCGGGGCGGACCGATACCGGCGTCCACGCACTGGCCATGCGCAGCCACGTCGATATCGAAAAGCCGTTCGAACCGTTCCGGCTGATGGAGGCGCTGAACGCCCTGCTTCGCCCCGATCCGATCGCGGTAACTGGCTGCCAGATTGTGCCGGACGAATGGCACGCGCGCTTTTCGTGCACCGGGCGGGCTTACGAATACAGGATCGTCAACCGGCGGGCGCCGCTGACGCTGGAGCGGAACCGCGCCTGGCAGGTGCCACAGCCGCTCGATGCCGAGGCCATGCATCGGGCGGCGCAGGCGCTGGTCGGGCGGCACGACTTCACGACCTTCCGCTCCGCCCACTGCCAGGCCGCCAGCCCGGTCAAGACACTCGACCGCCTGGCCGTGCGCCGCGCGGGCGACGAGGTTCTGATCGCAGCGGAGGCGCGAAGCTTCCTCCACCATCAGGTCCGCTCGATGGTCGGCTGCCTTGCGCTGGTGGGCATGGGCCGCTGGCCGGTCGGGCAGGTCGCCAGCGCGCTGGCAGCCCGCGACCGGCAGGAACTGGGCTTCAACGCGCCGCCCCACGGCCTGTACTTCGTGAAGGCGACTTATCCCGGCGAGAGTTGACCTAACGTCACCCTAGCCAAGCGCGACGGGCCGGCCTAGCGATAGGCGCAATCGATCCGGAATCGAACTGGGAGAATGCAGATGACCACCACCGGCAAGCAGCTTTTCACCACTCTTGAAAGCGACGGTACGCTGACCGTCGAAATCGCGCAGAGCGAGTTTCCCGATCCCACCGGCAACCAGGTGCTGGTCAGGATGGAAGCCGCGCCGATCAACCCCTCTGACCTCGCGATCCTGACGGGCGCGGCCGATTTCGAGAATGCCGACTATTCGCCCGGCAAGGTCGTCGCCAAGATGCCCGAGCCGTTCAACTCGGGGCAGAAAGCCCGCCATGGCCAGCGCCTGCCCGCAGGCAATGAGGGTGCCGGCACCGTCGTCGCCACCGGCGACAGCGACATGGCCAAGGCGCTGATGGGCCAGCGGGTCGCTTGCGTGCCCGGCACCGCCTACAGCGAGTACGCGATCGCCGATGCTGCGATGTGCCTGCCGCTGGGCGATCACAGCGCCGAGGCCGGCGCGTCGAGCTTCGTCAATCCGATGACCGCGCTCGGCTTTGTCGAAAACGCCAGGATGGATGGCCAGAAGGCGATCCTGCACACCGTCGGTGCGTCGAACCTCGGCCAGATGCTCAACCGTATCTGCCTCGAAGACGGCATGGGCCTCGTCAACATCGTCCGCAAGGACGAGCAGGCGAAACTGCTCAAAGACCAGGGCGCGACGCATGTCGTGAACTCGTCGGACGACGACTTCCTGAGCCAGCTCAAGGCGGCGATCGACGATACCGACGCCTTCTACGGCTTCGATCCGATCGGCGGCGGCAAGATGGTCGATACCTGCTTCAAGGCGATGGAACAGGTCGCGGTCGGCAAGATGACCGAATATTCGCGCTACGGTTCGAACCAGCAGAAGCGCATGTTCATCTACGGGCGTCTCGACTTCGGGCCGACCACGCTGACGCCCAGCTACGGGTTCGGCTGGACCCTGTCGGGCTGGCTGCTGACGCCGTTCCTGCAGAATGCAGGGATGGAAACCGTAATGCGGATGCGCAAGCGGGTGCTCGACAACCTCAGCACCACTTTCGCCAGTAAATACAAGACCAAGGTCGATCTGGAAGGGATGCTGACCAGGGACGCGATCCTCGACTATCGCCAGATGAAGACCGGCGAGAAATATCTCGTCACGCCGCAGGGCTAAAACACGGCAGCCTTTCCCCGCCCCGGCATGTCGGGGCGGGGGGACGGCGACTATCCCCCGTCGAAAGCGCGCTGAATGACGGCGGGATCGCTTGCGCCGCTCGCCAGCAGCAATTGCAGCAGAATGCGCGCCTTTTGTGGATTGAGCGCCCGCCCTGCGACAAATCCGTGCACATCGTCGTCAGGTTCGCGGTCGACGAAACCCTCGTCGGCCCGGCTGGCCCGGACCACGCAGATGCCGCGCGCGGCCAGAACGGCCAGTTCCTCGCGAACCAGGTCGGGCATATTCCCCTCCCCCACCCCCGCGATCACAATGCCGCGCGTAGTCTCGGCGACCTGTCGCCGCAGATCGCCCGCATCGAACCCTGCGTGGATATAGGCAATCGGCACCTCCGGGAACGCCGACGGCCAACCGAACGCGGCCTCGTTTCCCCTGCGCCAGGGGGCACCGAACCATTCGAGCGAGGCCGGCGTCACCAGCCCGACCGATTCGCGGGGGAAGCCGCGAAAAGCCTCCGTCCCGCGGGTGCGCACCTTGTAAACGTCGCGCGCGGCGAACACGCGGTCGCCCATCACCACCAGCACGCCGCGCCCCGCCGCATCAGGATCGTTCGCAACCCGCACCGCATTGGCGAAATTGCGCAACCCGTCATACCCGACGGCATCCGCCGGACGCATGGCCCCGACCACGACCACCGGCTTGTGCGCGGGCAACGTCTGGTCGAGCAGGAAGGCGGTTTCTTCCAGCGTATCGGTTCCGTGCGTCACGATAACGCCGCAGCAATCCGTTTCCGCCAATGCCGCCTGCGCGGCGTCATGCAGCGTGTTCCAGACAGCCGGACCGATATTGGCCGAATCGATATTCGCGATCTGCGTGCCGGACAGTTCCCCGCCGAGGCCCAGACCGCCGACTTTCTCCAGATATTCGTCGATCCCGATTTCGCCCGCGCGATAGTCGTGCCTGATCGCGGATCCGGCGATCCCTGCGATCGTGCCTCCGGTGGCGAGGATGCGAATGTGCGGCTGGCTCATACCTCTGCGCCCTAGCGCCGCGAGATCATCAGGCCAACGGCAATTGATTATCCGGCAGCGCACGCTATGTGCTGGCGCTCCCGTGGGGCGGTTAGCTCAGTTGGTAGAGCATCTCGTTTACACCGAGAGGGTCGGCGGTTCGAACCCGTCACCGCCCACCAGGGACCGGGGGGAATGATCATGCGACTTTTCGCCAGCCTGGGTTTCGCCGGCGCTCTCGCAGCCGCCCTGTCGGTTCACGCGGCAGAGCCTGCGGCGAACGAACTGACCATAGAAATCAACCACTTGCGGAACGGCAAGGGCATGATCCATGCCTGTCTGACGCGCGACCACGATCATTTTCCCGATTGCGCCGCCGACACCGATGCCCTTCGCCTGAGCGTGCGGACACGCGATGCCGGCGCGTTGCGTTTCCGGGGCGTTCCCGGCGGAACATATGCCCTGTCGATCATTCACGACGAAAACGGCAACGGCAAGCTCGATACCTTCGCGAAGATCCCGCGCGAGGGTTACGGCTTTTCCGGTAATCCCCCGGTACGGTTCGGCCCGCCGAAGTTCGAAGAGGCCCGGTTCGAACTGACCCCTGGCCCCAATCGCCAGCAGGTGCGCGTACGCTACCTGCTCTAGCGGATCAGGACGAACCGGCGGCGTCGAGATACTGGCTGGGTGCAGTGCCGAAAGTGCGGCGAAACATCGAAGCGAACCCGCTTGTGCTTTCGTAACCGACTTCGAACGCCACCTGAGTGATTGAAGCCCCGGCCGCCAGCAGCGACAGCGCCTCCATCAGCCGCACCTGCTGACGCCAGACCGCCAGCCCCATGCCGGTTTCCTGCTTGAAACTGCGGGTAAGCGTGCGTCGGCCCATTCCTGCGATCTTGGCCCAATCGTCCAGCCCCCGCGGATCAGATGGGTTGGCGAGGATCGCATTGCAGACCCGCAGCAAACGGCGATCGGTGGGCATGACCACCTGATAGGGGGCGTTGGGCATCCGCGCGACTTCCCCCAGAAGCAGCGAGATAATCGCCCCCTCGCGCCCTTCCAGTTCGTACAGGGCCGGGAACTCCACCACTTCCAGGATCAGGGCGCGCAGCAGGTCCGAGACTTCGAAGACCCTGCAACCAGTATTCACATGCTCGGGCGACAGTTTGAGATAGAGCGTGCGAAGCGAGACCGGGCCGCGGCAGGCCACCTCGTGCTCCACACCCGCCGGCAACCAGACGGCACGCTGCGGCGGCACCACGAAGCTGACGTCGCGGGTGCGAACCGCCATTACGCCGGAGGATGCGTAGAGTAGCTGAACGAAATCATGGCTGTGCATGGCGTCGACGAAGCCCGCGGGGTACTCGTCGCGCAAGGCAATGACCGGCCGATCCAGCGAAAGGACGTCTTCGCTTTTCTTCATGGCCCATTCCCCCCAGATTGCGCCCGATCTTCTCGTACAGGCCAACGTGCCGCATGTGCAACAATTCCGGCCCAATGGCCTGTCTCTGCGGAAAACTGGCCCGAAATCATCGCCTTTTTGGCGCGGGCAGAAGGTATCACCGGTTCAATAACCGGTGGATGAGGATGAAAACCGTGAGCAGCACCCCAATGTCGCGCATTGGCGACGACCCGATCGATCCTGATATTCGCCGTTTCGTCGATGCCGTGAATGCGGCTTATGCCGAATTCGCCGGGCAGACCGGTCAGGACCATGCCGCGCGCCGCGCAGTGGCCGAGCGGGTTCGGGAAAAATGGCGCAGCGGCGGCCCGGAAATGGCTGAAACCCGGGAGATGGAAGTAAACGGCCTGCGGGTCAGGGCTCACCGGCCCAGTTCGCAAGCGACCGGGCCGGCCATGCTCTACATCCACGGTGGGGGCTGGACTTTGTTCAGCATCGATACGCACGATCGGCTCATGCGCGAATACGCTGCACGCGCCGGGATCGTGGTCATCGGCGTGGATTACAGTCTGTCACCGGAAAGCAAGTTTCCCATCGCGCTGGAGGAAATCGTCGCCACGATCGACTGGATGGAGGCTGAAGCGGAGTCGCTCGGGATCGACCCAGGCCGCATATTGGTCGGCGGCGATTCCGCGGGTGCCAACCTGGCGGTGGCCGCCTGCATCGTGCGCCGCGACCGGGGGCGCAGCCGATTGGCCGGCATGGTGCTCAACTACGGCGCCTTTGCCGCCGAACCGACCGACAGCTATGATCGCTTCGATGGCGATCTGTTTTCTCTGGAAAGGGCGGAGATGGATGCGTTCTGGGATAATTACGTAACCCGTCCAGAAGACCTCGCGAACCCGCTCGTCGCCCCCCTCCACGGCGATTTGCACGATCTGCCCCCGGCATTTCTGGCAATCGCTGAATGCGACATTCTGGCCGATTGCAATCTGGAAATGGCGCGAAAGCTCGCTGCGGCCGGGGTCGAGACGGAAGCCAAAGTCTATGTCGGCGCAACGCACAGCTTTCTGGAAGCGATGTCGATCGCCCCGCTGGCGTCGCGCGCGCTGGACGATCAGGCAGCCTGGATCGCCCAAACCCTGGCCAGGGACGATGGACGCCCGTGAAGGTCTTCTTCGACACTCGCCAGAACGACCATGCCCCGGCGCGTGAAATGCATAATGGCGCCTGGATGCCCTATTCGGAGCAACCTTCGCGCGCAGCGGCCATTCTGAACCAACTGGCGGACTTCTGCCCGGCCCGCGACCACGGCATCGATCCCATTCTGGCGGTCCACGACCGGGCCTATGTCGACTTCCTGAAGGTCGCCCACGCCGACTGGCTGGCCGCCGGGCGGGAGGGCGATGCGATCGGATATACCTTCCCGGTCGTGGCCCGTCGTCCGTTGCGGCTGGATCGGATCGACGCCCGGCTCGGTGCCTATAGCTACGACGCGGGAACGCCCATCGCAGCCGGGACGTGGGACGCGGCCTACTGGTCTGCGCAAACCGCGCTGTCGGCGCTGGATGCGCTGGCCGCGGGGGAACGCCATGCTTTCGCGCTATGCCGCCCGCCGGGCCACCATGCAGGGCGTGATTACATGGGCGGCTACTGCTACCTCAACAACGCCGCAATCGCGGCAGAGGCGGCGAGATCGCAGGGCTTTTCCCGGGTCGCGATTCTCGACGTCGATTACCATCACGGTAATGGCACGCAGGATATTTTTGCAGAGGATGCGGACACGTTCTTCTGTTCCATCCATGCCGATCCATCGACCGACTATCCGTTTTACTGGGGACATGCCGACGAGGATGGCATTGGTGCCGGCAGGGGAGCCACGCTGAACCTGCCGCTACCTCGCGGAACGGGCGGAGAAAACTACCTGGCCGTTCTCGACAGCGCGATGGCTGCAATTGCCGCGCGCACACCCGACCTTCTCGTTCTTTCGTTCGGTGCCGACACGCACGCGAGCGATCCGATCTGCGCGTTCGATCTCGACCGAGACGATTTTCGGGCCATGGCACGCCGCATTGCCGCGCCGGGCATTCCGGTCCTGATCGTGATGGAAGGCGGATACGCGGTGGACGATCTGGGCCACAATGTATCTGCCTTCCTGTCCGGATTTACAGCCTGAAATCAGTCGAAGTTGAACCGCAGGCTGGCCCCGATGGTCCGCGGGCGTGTGACCGATCCGGCGAAGCCGAACGGCGCGTTCAGAACACCATATGTGTCAGTCAGGTTCTTGACGAACACGCCAAGCTCCAGCCCCTGCGCCACCTCGGCGGAAGCGTTGAGATCGATGATATGATAGTCACCCTTCTCCAGCGTATTGCCGAACGCGACGGGCGCTTCCGACAGGTAGCGATGGGCGAATGCAATCCGGGGCCGCATCGGCGCATCGGAAAAATCGAACTCGATCTGGTTGGCAACGGTCAGCTCCGCCGCGCCGGGCAGACGCGTCCCCGCAGCATAGCCCCCTCCGGGCGCGAAACTGTCGGGTAGCATCTGCGAAAGCCGGGCGTCGTTGTAGCTGACGCTGGTGCTGAGGTTGATGAAGTCCACCGGACGCACATTGATCGCGGCCTCGATCCCGTCGATGTCCGCGCCGCCGCCATTGGTGGTATAGGCGTCGAAATCGACCGGCGTGAACAGGCGCACCTGAATGTTCTTCCAGTCCATGTGATAGGCGGTGAGGTCGATCGTCACCCGTTCCTGAGCGCCGGTGATCCGCAGGCCGATTTCGTAGTTCGCCGTGCTGTCGCTGTCGAAATTGAGCGGGGCGCCGGAAGCGGCGGCATAGACATTGGTCCCGCCGATCCTGAAGCCTTCCGAATAGAGCGCATAAACCATCAGCGTATCGTTCGGCGTGTAGGTGAGCGACACCTTCGGAATGAAGCCCGATTCCTTCTTCTCACCCGGCTGATAATCGAATGGCGGGATCAGGTCGGCGTTGGGCAGATATTGCAGCCGCGGACTGGACCGATATTCGAAAACGCGCCCGCCGGCCGTCAGCTTCAGGACATCGGCAAAAGTGTACGACGCTTCGCCGAACAAGGCGATTTCCTGCACCTCGTTGCTGTCGACCGTGCGCTGGATGAAATCGTCCGGCGCGATTTCGCTGGAAGGCTGCCCACCGAATTCACCGGGATTTGCGTCGATATAATCGCCGATCCCCTCGATATAGGCGAAACCGGTCCCTTCGGCGTCCAGCTTGGTATAGTTGGCGCCGACCAGCCATTCGAACGCACCGCCGTCGATGGAAGTCAGGCGCAATTCCCCGTACTTCGTTTCGGACTTGCCGGTAGAACCGGAAAGCTGCGGGGTGCCGGTTCGCGGGTCGATGCCGACGAAGATGGAATCGTCGAACGCAAGGTCGCTTTCCTTGCGAACGTAGCTGCCAAGCGCGCTGAGCGTGGCGAACCCCAGATCCTGCTCCAGACGCAGGCTGTGCAACTGGAAATCGGTCTTCTGATATTCGGGCACGTTGGTGTTGCGCTCGAAGGTTTCGGGATCGTCGTTGAACACGACATAGGTCTGATCGTCGAGGTCGTATTCCTGATACATGCTGAGAATGGAAACGGTGGTCGTGTCGGTCGGCGTCCAGGCCAGCGAACCTCGCAGACCGCGCACCCGCAGATCGTTGCTGCCATCCACACCGGTGCCGACGTTGTCGAGATAGCCGGCATCATACCGCTCCAGGGCGACGAGCCGGACCGCGAGCCGATCGCGCACGATCGGAACGTTGACCATGCCCTTGATGCCATAACTCGCCTCGCCAGCGCGCCGCGTGCTCGACAGGATGCCTTCAAATCCGGCCTCGAGCCGGGTCGTGTCGGCCTGCCGCGCGACGTAGTTGATCGCCCCGCCCAGCGAAGACGATCCGAACAGCGTGCCTTGGGGACCGCGCAGAACCTCGACCCGTTCCAGGTCGAACGTATCGACGTCGGGAATTACCAGCGGAAATCCGGGTTCGATCAGAGGGACTTCGTTGAGGTAGTAGCCCGTCGTCGCCTGGTTCGCCTCGTGATAGGTGGTGGACGCGACCCCGCGGATCACGACTTCGGACACGCCCGGCTGGTAATTATTGAACACGACCCCCGGCACGCGGGTGATGTAGTCGGACAGGTCCTGCGCGTTGAGCTCCTGAAACTCCTCCGCCGTCACCGCCGAAACCGATCCTGCAATTTCGCGCAGGGATTCGTTGCGCTTCGTCGCCGTCACGATGATTTCGGGCCGCGACGCGTTTGCCGCCGACTCTGCCGCATCTTCCTGACCGGATTGCGCGTGAACTGTCGTTGCGGCTGTGAGAGCCATTAGCGAAACACCACATGCGGTGGCGGCTCCGACCGGTGAGAAGGCCATGATAGATGCTCCCTGAATGCTTTTTGGCGTCAGGACCGGAGGCTATCACCTCCCAAAAGCGTGGCGGCAGAGGTCGGGCCAGTTTTGCGCGGGATCGGGCCACTCGGGTCATTCCATCGTCACAAGCGGAGGCTAACCTTATCGGTTTGGCCCGTTCGATGCCCTCGGTGACCCGTTCCGCTCGGTAGGACGGCTCGGCTAGCATATGCTCGCCCAGCAACCGGACCGGGCAAAGGACGAATTCGATGAACCACTCTCTGCGATCGAGCCGCCGCGCGTTCCTGGCCGGCTCTGCGCTCGGCACTCTCGCGCTGAACGCGCCTGCCGTCGCGAGGCAGGGGATGTCGCAGCCATCGGCCTGGCCGCAATTGTCGCCGCCGCGCCCTCCCCGCATTCCCAACCTGATCGAGCAACTGGGGCGCGAACGCGACGATCCTTACGCCTGGATGAAATATGTCCCGCAGACCGGTGCCCGCTCGCCGGAAACGCTCCCCGAACCGGTGGGCCGGATGCTGGCATCGGAAAACGCTTATGCGAAGGCCATGCTCGCACCCGTCGAGGATGAGCGGGACGCATTGCTTGCGGCAATGATGGCGCGCGCCGCCGGGGGCGTGAATCCCCCTCCGTTGCGCCGCGGCGGTTGGGAATATTCCGCCGCTATCCCGCCGGGCGCGCTCCATCCGGTGCACATCCGGCGCCGCGATGGCGGCCCTGCCGAAACGGTGCTGGACGAAACCGAGCGCGCCAGCGGGCAATCCTATTATCGCAGCACCGACCATCAGCCGAGCCCCGACCACCGGTATTTCGCCTGGGCCGAGGACGTTATCGGCAACGATCGCCATCGCATCGTGGTGCTCGACACGAAAAGCGGCACGACACGGACATTGGTGGAGCGCGATGCCTATGGCTATGGCGCGCTGACGTTCTCCCCCTCCTCCCGCTGGTTGTTCTGGATCTGGCGCGACCGGCACAATCGTCCGACCCGCCTGTACCGAACCGCGGTGGATGGGAGCGCGACCGAACTCGTTTATGAAGAAAGCGATCCGGCGATTTTCATGAGCCTGCGGCGAACAGCGGCCGACGGTTTCGTTGCGCTGACCCTGTCCGGCCCGGAAGTGGCCGAGGTCAGGCTGATCGCAGCAGGCGCCGAAACCGCACCCCCGCGCGTCGTGCTGCCGCGAAGCGCGGGCGTGGTTTACGAAATCGACGAGTGGGATGGCAGCCTTGTTGCCGTGACCGACCGTGACGGGGCCTTCGACCGCAAGATCGAACGTCTCGATCCGGAAACGTTCGAACCCCTGGAGACGCTGGTACCCCATCGTGCCGGACGGCCGATCGTCTCGGTCCTGCCGTTCCGAAAGGCTCTCGTCCGGCTCGAACGTGTCGACGGCCTGCACCGGATCTTGCTGGTGAAGCCGGACGGAACCGAGCTCCCGCTCGCGTTTGACGATCCGGCCTATGCGGTCACGCTGCCGGCGGGCCAGGATTACAACGCCGGACAGGTGATGATCGTTCACCAGTCGCCCCGTTCCCCCCGGCGCTGGATGCTGGTCGATCTCGACCGCGGAACACGTCAGGAGGTGCGGCGAGAAACGGCTGCCAACTTCGATCCGGAAGACTACGAGGTAGAGCGGCTTTTCGCACCGGCACCGGATGGCGAACGCGTGCCGATCACCGTCCTTTCACGCAAGGGCACGCCCAGGGACGGCAGCGCGCCCCTGCTGCTCTACGGCTACGGAGCCTACGGCGTTTCGAGCGACCCGGAGTTTTCCATCCCCGCAAGCGTGCTGGTCGACAAGGGCTGGCGCTACGCCATCGCGCATGTTCGTGGCGGCGGCGAACTGGGGCAGCGCTGGTTCCTTGGCGGACGACGGTTTCACAAACGCAACAGCTTCACTGACTTTATCGCCTGTGCGACGCATCTCGCACGCGAGGGCTATAGTGCACCGGGCCGGATCGTCGCCTATGGCCTTTCCGCCGGTGGCTTGCTGGTGGGTGCCAGCATGAACATGGCCCCGGGCCTGTGGGGCGGTGTAATCGCAAAAGTTCCTTTCGTGGACATGCTCAACACCATGAGCGACGCCGATCACCCGCTCGTGCCCCTCTTCCGGCCCGATTGGGGCGACCCGCTGGCCGATCCTGCGGCATACGACTACATCGCCTCGATCTCGCCTTACGAGAACGTTCGCCGAGCCGCCTATCCGCCCCTGCTGTGCACGGCTGGCCTGAAGGACGATCGCGTTGCCTATTGGGAACCGGCAAAACTCGTCGCGCAGGTTCGGCACTTGTCCACGTCCGGCAATCCAGCAATGTTGCTGACCGATATGCATGCCGGCCATCAGGGCAGCGCCGATATGCGCAGCGAGTTTTCGGAAATGACGCTTTTCTGGGCCTTCGCGGAGCGCTGCGTTGCAGATGGAGAGGCAGGATGACCACATCGGCGCGCGATCCCCACGAACACTATGACGCGGCCGACGTACGGGCGCTGATCGAAGAAAATCCGCTGGCCTGGGTCGTGGCGGGGGGCGGCTCGGAAGCGACAACGTTGCCGCTGATCGGAGAGTTCGGCGAAGAGGGCCAGCTTACTGCGCTCGTCGGCCATTTCGCGCGCGGAAATCCGATCGAAGATGCGCTCTTGACCGATCCGCGTGCGACGATCCTGTTTACCGGGCCACAAGGTCATATTCCCACCCGGCTGGCGCTTCGCGACAACTGGGCACCAACATGGAACTATGCGCGAGTAAGGGTCGATGCCGAAATCACGCTCACGCCCGAACGCACCGGGCAGGCGGTGGATCTCCTGCTGCAAGCGATGGAAGGTTCTGGCGAAGACGCCTGGTCTGTCGATGCCCTCGGCGATCGCTATGCGGGAATGATCGCGCGTATCGTGGGTTTTCGGGCAGTGGTCACGCGAGTGCGCGGACGGTTCAAGCTGGGCCAGGGCGAAGATCTTGCGACGTTGCAATCGATCATCGCGGGGTTGCCAGATCGCGAACTCGCCCGCTGGATGGAACGTTTCAACGCCGACCGCCTGCAGCAGTAAGCCCGCCGCGGCCCGGTCGTCTATTCGATGACTTCTGCAATCGCCTCGCGAACATCGGGGCCGGACCAGTCGTGCTCGCCCACCACGCGCCAGACTTCGCGGCCGCTCGCGTCGTAAAGCACGGTGGTCGGCAGACTCTGGCTTTCAAGCGCGAAGCCCAGTTCCAGATCCGGTTCCATCCACGGTTCGAGGTGGTCGAAGGCCATGCTGGCGAAGAAAGGCGCGACCTTGTCGGCACCGCCCATGTCTTGGCTGACCGTCACCACGCGCAGGCTGTCGCCATATTCGGCGGCGAGGTCGTCGAGCTGGGGCATTTCCTTGACGCAGGGCGCGCACCAGGTCGCCCAGAGGTTCAGCAGGATTGGCCGGCCCTGCGCCGCCGCCAGGTTGAGGGTGTTTCCCTGCGGATCGGTCACCGCAATCGCCGGCATCAGGTCGCCGGCACTGCTGCGATCGAACGTCGCGCCCAAGCCTGCCTTGTCCTCCGCCAATTCGTCGCCGTCTTGCGCCCCCTCCGGCGCTTGCCTATCGCAACCGGCCAGAACCAGAGCCAGGGCGACACACGTGAGCGAAGACCGGAACGACGAGCAGAACGACACGGGCGGATCCAATGCGATGTGGGGTGGACGCTTCGCCGAAGGCCCTAGCGCGATCATGCGCGAAATCAACGCCTCCATCCCCTTCGACAAGGCGCTGTGGCGGCAGGATATCGCCGCCAGCAAGGCCCACGTCGCAATGCTGGCCGCGCAAGGTATCGTCACCGAAGATGACGCCGGCACGATCTCGCGCGGGCTCGACACCGTCGCTGCCGAGTACGAGGCGCAAGGGGTGCCGGAAGACTGGGACCTCGAAGACATTCACATGACCACCGAAAGCCGGCTTGCCGAATTGATCGGCCCGGCCGCGGGGCGGTTGCACACAGCCCGCAGCCGCAACGATCAGGTCGCGACCGATTTCCGCCTCTGGGTGCGCGAGACGATCGACCAGGTGGATGCGGGGCTGGTGGCCCTGCAGCGCGCGCTGGTGACGCGGGCTGGCGAACATGCCGGCAGCGTCATGCCCGGCTTCACCCACTTGCAGACCGCGCAGCCGGTGACGCTGGGCCATCACCTGATGGCCTATTACGAAATGATCCGGCGCGACCGAAGCCGGTTTGCCGATGCCCGCGCGCGGCTGAACGAATGCCCGCTGGGTTCGGCCGCGCTGGCAGGCACCGGCTTTCCCATCGACCGCCAGGCGACTTGCGACGCCCTGGGCTTCGACCGGCCGACCGCGAACAGCCTCGATGCCGTGTCCGACCGTGATTTCGCGCTCGATTATCTGCAAGCCGCCGCGCAATGCGCGCTGCACCTGTCGCGTCTGGCCGAAGAAATGATCCTCTGGGCCAGCCAGCCTTTCGGCTTCATCCGCATGCCCGACACGCTCAGCACCGGCAGCTCGATCATGCCGCAGAAGAAAAATCCCGATGCGGCGGAGCTGGTTCGCGGCCATGCCGGGCGCATCGTCGGTTGCCTGACCGCGCTGATGGTAACCATGAAGGGCCTTCCGCTCGCCTATTCGAAGGATATGCAGGACGACAAGCCGCCGGTGTTCGAAGCGGCCGGACTGCTGGCTCTGTCGATCGCCGCCACGACGGGAATGGTCGCGGACAGCACATTCGACACCGCACGAATGCGCGCCGCTGCCGAAATGGGCTTTGCCACCGCAACCGATCTCGCCGACTGGCTGGTGCGGGAAGCCGACATTCCGTTTCGCGAGGCGCATCACATCACCGGGGCCGCGGTCAAGCTGGCGGAAGAACGCGGCGTTGCGCTGGACAAGCTGGCGCTGGAAGAACTGCAGGCAATCGACCAGCGCATTGGCGAAGGGGTCTTCGCCGCCCTGTCGGTGGACGCATCGGTCGCGGCGCGCGCATCCTATGGCGGCACCGCACCCGATCAGGTAAGTGACCGGGTGGCCGAGGCGCGCAAGGCGCTGGGTATGGAGTGATGATGCACCGAATCCTTCCTCTGCTGGCGTTGTCCGTCCTGCTCGCGGGATGCGGCCAGCGTGCCGACCTGGAGCCGCTGGCGAACAGTTCGCTGCCGCCGGCCCCCTATGGTGCGGAAGTTCGGCCGGAACCGGAAGATCTGCTGGCTCTCGACCCCCAGGCCGCACCCGAACGCAGCGTGGAATTGCGCAAGCGGTCGGAAGAACGGGAAGACGATCCCTTCGATCTGCCGCCGGAGTAATGCGCCACGGCAACCGGATGCCAGCATATCCGGGTGGCAAGCAAGGCTTGCTCGACTGCCGCGCCCTCACTCGCTAAGCGCCCGCCCATGGATCATTTCGAACTCAGGGACGGCATTCTCCACGCCGAGGACGTGCCGCTGCCGGCCATCGCCGAAGCGGTCGGGACGCCGGTCTATGTCTATTCGCGCGCCACGCTGGTGCGCCATGCGCGGGTGTTCCGCGAGGCCCTGTCCGCGCTCGACAAGCCCCATGTCGCTTTCGCGGTCAAGGCCAACCCCAATCTCGCCGTGCTGAGCGTGCTGCGCCAGGAAGGGTACGGTGCGGACGTGGTTTCCGGCGGCGAGCTTACACGCGCCCTGGCCGCCGGAATGGCGCCTGCGGACGTGGTCTTTTCCGGTGTCGGCAAGACGCATGACGAGCTGGTCCAGGCACTGGAAGCCGGGATCGGCCAGTTCAACATCGAATCGGAAGAAGAAGGCTACGAGCTTGCGGCAATCGCCCGCCGCATGGGCCGGCAGGCCGCCTGCGCGCTGCGGGTCAATCCCGATGTCGACGCGCGCACGCACGAGAAAATCTCCACCGGCAAGCGCGAGAACAAGTTCGGCGTCCCGCTCGACCGCACCGGCGCAGTCTATGCCGCGCTGGATCGTGAAGAGGGATTGCAGATGCGCGGGGTGGCCGTCCACATCGGCAGCCAGCTCGGCGATCTGGAGCCGCTTGAAAGCGCATTTTCGAAGCTGGGCGCGCTGATCGCCGAACTGCGGGGACAGGGACACACGATCACCCATGCCGACCTCGGCGGCGGCCTCGGCGTACCGTACAAAGCGGGCGAAAGCATGCCCTCCCCCGCGCAATATGGCGCCATGGTCGCTCGGGTAACGCGCGACTGGGGCGTTCAACTGACGTTCGAGCCGGGCCGGATCATCGCGGGCAATGCCG
Source organism: Pelagerythrobacter marensis (assembly GCF_001028625.1). Lineage (NCBI taxonomy): Bacteria > Pseudomonadati > Pseudomonadota > Alphaproteobacteria > Sphingomonadales > Erythrobacteraceae > Pelagerythrobacter > Pelagerythrobacter marensis. Next base: position 1,312,068 of record NZ_CP011805.1, read on the forward strand.
GCATCCTTCTGACCCGCGTGATCCGTACGAAGCGCAGCGGCAACGGGCCGCCGTTCGTGATCGTCGACGCGGCGATGAACGATCTCGCCCGGCCCGCAATGTATGGCGCGTGGCACGATATCGAAGCGGTCGCTCCCAGTGGGGAGAAGACCATGGCGCACGTCGTCGGCCCGATCTGCGAAACCGGCGATACTTTCGCAATGGACCGCAAAACCGACACGCTTTCGGCGGGCGACCTCGCGGTATTTCGCACGGCGGGCGCCTATGGCGCGACGATGGCGTCCAGCTACAACAGCCGCGGTTTCGTGCCCGAAGTGCTGGTGGATGGCGACCGGTTCGCAGTGGTCGCCGATCGCATCCCTGCCGATACGATCATGAACGTGGAGCGGGTACCCGACTGGCTATGAATAGCCTGCCGCTCTTCCACCGCATTGCCGGCACTCGTGTGGTAGTGGTCGGCGAAGGCGACGCAGCGGAAGCGAAACGGCGGTTGATCGAACGTGCTGGCGGGACCTGCTGCGGCGAAGCAGAGGCGCATCATGCGCGCCTCGCCTTCGTCGCGTGCGATGATGCGAGCGAAGCCGAAGCGGCGGTCCGGCGGCTGAAAGCTCGCGGCCTGCTGGTAAACGCCACCGACCGCCCGGATCTGTGCGATTTCACCGTGCCGAGCGTGCTCGATCGCGATCCCGTGTTGGTGGCGGTTGGAACCGGCGGCGCATCGGCCGGCCTGGCCAAGCATCTGCGATTGCGGCTCGAAACCCTGTTGCCCCCTGCCCTCGGACAGCTTGCCGACGCGCTCTATGCCGCGCGGGACAAGCTCCGTAGCAGGTTTCCCGGCCCCGCCGAACGCAGGCGCGCGCTCGATGCCGCTCTTGCGGAAGGCGGCGCGCTCGATCCCTTGAGCGGGGTTGCAGCCGACCGGGTCGCTTCATGGCTGCAGGACCCGGTCGCAAACAATATGGCGACTTCGGTCGAGATCGATCTGAAAGGCGACGATCCCGACGATCTGACGCTTCGCCAGGCACGCCTTCTGGGGCAGGCCGACCTCGTGCTTCACGATCCTCGCGTTGCGCAGGCAATTCTCGATCGTGCGCGGGCCGATGCCATTCGCAGGCCGCTGGATACGGAAGAGCAGGCAAGCGCCGACCTTCCGGCGCAGGGCCTGACGATAATTCTTCGCCTCACGAATGCTGACTGACGCCCCGCGCCTTGATGCGGGCACCTCAGACCAGCTTGTCCGCACCCTTTCCCAACTCTTCGAAGTAGCGCGCCATTGCATCTGCGGTGCGATCCGTCAGTGCGATAAAGGCACGGCGCCGGTCGGTTTCGTCCTCGACCCGTTCCAGCAACCCTGATTCGACCATCTGGCCGATCCAGCGCAGCGCCGTGGTCGGCGGCACGCCGCTGGCAATACACAGGCTGGTGACCGAAACGCGCGCATGTTCCGCACGGGCGGCGGTGAGGTCCAGCAGAATATCCCACGCCGGATCGGCAAACAGCGTCGGATCGAAATAACGGTCGCGCATACGGCGCTGGCGGATGATCTGGCGAACCAGGCGGGGTTCCGGCAGCGGAGGACGCGGCTGGCGAAGCAGCTTGGATTCGGCCGTGTCGGCTTCGCCGCGAAAATCGTTCGTGGGAGATTCGAAGCGGAAGGCACCCTTACCGGGCAATCCAGCCGAAAGCCGTTCTACCCGGGCCGCAATTTCGCTCACCTGTTCGGTCAGGCGCAGCAGTGTCAGCCGGTCTTCCTCCGACAGGTCGCGCACGCGCGAGCCGGGCAACAGTGCCAGCGCGCGACCCAGCGCCACCAGACGATCCCCCCGCGAAGGATCGACCAGCACCTGCGCATGCGATTGGTCCAGACATCCGAACACGGCATCGAGCGCATCCATCGCGGTGGAGACGACGAGTTGCGCGCCGGACCGGGCCGCACGAATATCCAGCCGGGCCAAGGCAGCCAGGGCCGCCGCTTCCGCAACCGGACAATCGATGATCACCACATCGGCCAGCGGCCGAACCGCCCCTTCCGAAAGCGAAGCGATCACACCGCCCGGCGCCAGGCGCAGGCCCGCTGCGACTACATCCTCGTCAATCTCGTTCCGCACGTCGGGGCTATCGGCAAATACCGCAGCCGCCGGCCGTGCGCTCGCATCTCCCGCCATGTCGTACGCGAAGTCCACCTGCCCCATGTCTTGCTCCCTGTATCCTATCGCAGAACACAGCTAGAACAAAACAGGATTAAGTCAAGAATGGAGCAATCGCGTCAGTCGACGAAGGGGTCGCGCACCAGGATCGTATCTTCGCGTTCCGGGCTGGTCGAAACCAGCGCCACAGGCGTTTCGATCAGTTCCTGCACCCGCTGGATATACTTGATCGCCTGTGCCGGCAGCTCGGCCCAGCTGCGCGCGCCCGCGGTGGTTTCGCGCCACCCTTCCATCTCTTCGTAGATCGGCTCCACCGCCGCCTGATCCGCGGCGTGCGAGGGGAAGTAGTCGAGGATCTTCCCGCGAAGGCGATAACCGGTGCAGATGCGCACGGTGTCGAACCCGTCGAGCACGTCGAGCTTCGTCAGGGCGATGCCGGTCACCCCGCTGATCGCGCAGGACTGACGCACCAGAACGGCATCGAACCAGCCGCAGCGCCGCTGGCGCCCGGTCACAGTGCCGAATTCATGCCCGCGCTCACCCAGCCGTTGGCCGGTTTCATCGTCAAGCTCGGTCGGGAACGGGCCGCTGCCGACGCGCGTGGTATATGCCTTCACGATGCCCAGAACGAAACCGGTGCTGGACGGGCCCAGCCCCGACCCTGCCGCAGCCGTGCCGCTGACGGTGTTGGAACTGGTGACGAACGGGTAAGTGCCGTGATCGACATCCAGCAGAACGCCCTGCGCCCCTTCGAACAGGATCTTGGCCCCGGCCTTGCGAACCTTGTTGAGCCGTTTCCACACCGGCTGCGCGAACTGGAGGACGAACGGCGCGATCTCGCGCAAGTCGGCCAGCAACGCGTCACGATCGACTGCCGGCTGATCGAACCCGGCACGCAGCGCATCGTGATGGGCGCAGAGCCGGTCGAGTTGCGGTTCAAGGTGATCGAGATGCGCCAGATCGCACACACGGATCGCGCGGCGGCCCACCTTGTCTTCGTAAGCCGGGCCGATGCCGCGCCCGGTCGTGCCGATCTTGCCCGCACCCGCCGCGGTTTCGCGCAGCCCATCGAGATCGCGGTGCAGCGGCAGGATCAGGGGGCAATTGTCGGCGATCGCGAAATTATCCGCATTGATCGTCACGCCCTGCCCTTCGAGCTTCTCGATCTCCGCCTTCAGCGCCCAGGGATCGAGCACGACGCCATTGCCGATGATCGACAGCGTCCCGGTGACGATCCCGCTGGGAAGCAGGCTGAGTTTATAGACCTTCTCGCCCACGACCAGGGTATGCCCGGCATTGTGCCCACCCTGGAAGCGAACGACGGCATCGGCGCGGCTGGCGAGCCAGTCGACAATCTTGCCCTTGCCCTCGTCACCCCATTGAGCGCCGATTACGGTTACATTGGCCATGCTTGCACCTCTTCCCCTGCCGGGGGAATCCTCATGGTCCTTCGACAGGACTCGACCAGGGGACGGGGATGGAGGGGCCAGCCCGGCCCCGAATGCGTCGCGCGCGTTAAAGCGGCTGGCGCAGGCAAGTCAAGCAAGGGATGCTGCCCCTGCATCGATATCATGCTTCGACTGCCACCGCCTCGGCCCCGTCCAGGCGATGGGTGCAGCCGAGCGCGCGGGCGTCCTCGCCTTCGGCCAGGGCGGCGATCGTGCGCCAGCCGATTGCGCGCAGGCGGGCGGCAACTTCGCGATCGTGGCCGAGAGGCAGGAACAGCGTCTGGCGCGGCGCATCACCGTTCGCGGCCGGCGGCAGCGCGTCGAGGTAGAGCGAAAATCCGGTCGCGCGCTCCTCGCTGCCACGGATGCAGTAGGTCCCGCCCCGCCCGACGGCACCACGCGACCCGGCGGCGTAAATGGTGAAGCCTAGCCATGACTGGTATTCGAAACCGTGCCGCTCCGCCGGATCGAGCGTGCATCGCACATCGGCGGGCACGCGCTGGGCCGCCTGCCGCAGACCGGCAATCCGGCTTGCCAGCGCGCCGCCGTCGTCCAGCTCCGTCATGCGCGCAATCGCCTCGTCGAAATCGCCCGCTGCATAGATCAGCGGAACATAAGCCTCCCCCCCGGCTTCGCGCAGCGCGGCGGCATCTTTCATATCGAGTTCTCGCCGGACGTTCTCGATCCGGTCGGATGCAATCGGCAGCGCATTCGCAGCGAGCGTATCGACCAGATCGGGCATCGTGAAATCGACCGAGATGCCCTGCGCACCAGCCGCCGCAAGCGCCTCCACCGCGAGAGCGACCACTTCGCCCGCCGCCTCCGCACTGTCGCTGCCGACGAGTTCCGCGCCCAGTTGCAGCCGCTGACGTGCGGGATCGAGCTGATCGGCGCGGATCGTGACCACCTCGCCCGAATAGCTGAGCCGCAACGGACGCGGGGCGTTTGCCAGGCTCGTTGCCGCGATACGGCCAATCTGGGGAGTCATGTCGCTGCGCAGCGCCAGGGTGCGCAGGCTTGCCGGATCGACGAACCGGAACATGCGCCGCGGGGTTACCCCGGCCATTCGTCCGGCCAGCGAGTGTTCGAATTCCACCAGCGGCGGACGCACGCGATCGTACCCATGCGAATCGAGCACGTCGAGCGCGCCGCGCATGGCCGCCGTAAGCCGGGCGGCTTCGGTCGGAAGGCGATCTTCCAGACCTTCGGGCAGAAGATCGTCGGGGTCGGTCATGTCATCTCTTCCCTTGCCGCGTGGCCGATGCACAGGCGGCGCTTTCGCGGGACCGCCTGTGCCCGGAACGCCCCCGGGTCAACCCCGGGAACGTTCCTGCCCGCGTCAGAACGCCAGCGGCATCACGACCTTGACGCCTTCCAGCGCGCACGCTTCCTTCACCACGCCTTCCGGGATCGGCTGATCGACCGACAGCAGCAGAACCGCCTCGCCCCCGGCATCGGCACCGTTGGGCCTGCGGCCGAGATGGAACGTGCCGATATTGATCCCGTTTTCGCCGAGCAGGGTGCCGATCCGCCCGATGAAACCCGGGGCATCTTCGTTCACGATATAGAGCATGTTCCCGGTCAGGTCGGCCTCAATTCCGATCCCGAAGATTCCGACCAGGCGCGGATTGTCGTTGCCGAACAGCGTGCCTGCAACCGAACGGTCGCCCTGGCTCGTACCCACGGTGACGCGCACGAGCGTGTTGTACGCGCCATCGCGTTCATGCCGGACGGACCGCACGTCGAGCCCGCGCTCTTTCGCAAGATAGGGTGCGTTGACCATGTTCACGCTGTCGGAATACTGCTTCATCAAACCGGCGAGGACGGCCGCCTCGATCGGCTTGCCTGCCAGTTCGGCAGCGGCGCCTTCGCGTTCGATGCTGATCGTGGTGAGATTGCCGTGCGCAAGCTGCCCCACGAGGCTGCCGAGCCTTTCGGCCAGTGCCATGTAAGGGCGCAGCTTCGGCGCCTCCTCCGCGCTGAGGCTGGGCATGTTGAGCGCATTGGTGACCCCGCCGTTGACGAGGTAATCGGCCATCTGCTCGGCCACCTGCAGCGCGACGTTGACCTGCGCCTCGGTCGTGCTTGCGCCCAGGTGCGGCGTGCAGATGAAGCCGGGGGTGCCGAACAGCGGCGATTCCTTCGCCGGCTCGGTCTGGAACACGTCGAGCGCGGCCCCGGCGACCTGCCCGCTGTCGAGCGCTTCCTTCAGCGCCGCCTCGTCGATCAGGCCGCCGCGCGCGCAGTTGACGATCCGCACGCCCTTCTTCGTCTTCGCGATGTTTTCGGCGCTGAGGATATTGCGCGTCTGATCGGTCAGCGGGGTGTGCAGCGTGATGAAGTCCGCCCGCGCAAGCAGAGTGTCGAGATCGACTTTCTCGATCCCCAGTTCCACCGCCCGCTCCGCAGTCAGGAACGGATCGAAGGCCACGACCTTCATCCGCAGGCCGAGCGCGCGGCTGGCGACGATCGAGCCGATATTGCCGGCACCGATCAGGCCCAGCGTCTTGCCGGTCACCTCGACCCCCATGAAATCGTTCTTCGGCCATTCGCCGTTCTGGGTCCGCGCGTTGGCCGCCGGGATCTGGCGGGCAAGCGCCATGATCATCGCGATCGCGTGTTCGGCAGTGGTGATCGAGTTGCCGAACGGGGTGTTCATCACGACCACCCCCTTGCCGCTGGCATAGGGGATATCGACGTTGTCCACCCCGATCCCCGCGCGGCCGATGACCTTGAGGTTGGGCGCGGCATCGAGGATTTCAGGCGTCACTTTGGTCGCGCTGCGAATGGCGAGCCCGTCGTAGTCGCCGATAACGGCCTTCAACTCGTCGGGCGTCATGCCCGGCTTCACGTCGACCGCGCAGCCGCGCTCTTCGAAAATGCGCGCGGCATTGGGGTCCATCTTGTCGGAAATGAGAACTTTGGGTTTGGTCATGATCGGTTCCTTGGCCGGGCCTGCGGGAACGCCTTGCGGCCCGTGCAGAAATTTCGTGCGGAAATGCGAAGGGGGCTCAGGCCCGGAGCGTCGCCCAGGCCCAGTCGAACCACGGGCCGAGCGCTTCGATATCGGCGGTGTCGACCGTGGCGCCGCACCAGACGCGCAGGCCCGGCGGCGCATCGCGATAACCGGCGATGTCGTAAGCGGCGTCATGCTGCTCCAACAGCGCGGCGAATTTCTTGACGAAATCGGTATCCGCGCCCTCGACCGTCAGGCAGACGCTGGTGTTCGAACGCGTCGCCGGGTCGGTCGCCAGGTGGCCCAGCCAGTCGCGTTCGCGCACGATCGCATCCAGCGCGGCGGCATTGGCATTGGCGCGCGCCTTCATCGCGGACAGGCCGCCGATCGACTTGCCCCATTCGAGCGCGAAGATCGCATCCTCCACCGCCAGCATCGATGGGGTATTGATCGTCTCGCCGCGGAAGATCCCCTCGATCAGCTTGCCGCCCTTGGTCAGGCGGAAAACCTTGGGCAGCGGCCATGCGGGCGTGTGATTTTCCAGCCGTTCAACCGCGCGCGGGCCCAGGATCAGCACGCCATGCGCGCCTTCGCCGCCGAGCACTTTCTGCCACGAGAATGTCAGGACATCGACTTTGTCCCACGCAATATCCTGCGCGAAGACCGCGCTGGTCGCGTCGGCAATGGCCAGGCCCTCGCGGTCCGCCGCGATCCAGTCGCCATCGGGCACGCGCACGCCGGATGTCGTGCCGTTCCAGGTGAAGATGACGTCATGGCCCCAGTCGACCTGGCCGAGATCCGGCAATTCGCCGTAGTCGGCGCGAATCACGGTCGGATCGATCCGCAATTGCTTGACCGCGTCGGTGACCCAGCCTTCGCCGAAGCTTTCCCATGCGATTGTCGTGACCGGGCGGGCGCCCAGCATGGTCCACATCGCCATCTCGACCGCGCCCGTGTCCGAACCGGGGACGATCCCGATCCGGTGCGTTTCGGGCACGTCGAGCACGTCGCGAATCAGGTCGATGCAATGGGCGAGGCGCGCCTTGCCCACTTTCGAGCGGTGCGAACGGCCGAGCGATTCGGCGGACAGTTTTTCGAGGGACCAGCCCGGCGGCTTCGCGCAGGGACCGGAAGAAAACAGCGGCCGCGCAGGTTTGCGCGCCGGAGGCGTAAGGTCAGTCATGTATTCTCTCCTTGCAGAGAGCACGCGCGGCGTTGGGACCGCGTGGCCCAGGCGCGGCAATAATGTTGCGCTGCAACAAGTCAAGGACAGTGATGCATTTCATCGACAGGCCGCACGACAATTGCTGCGTGAAGCTCTCGCCAATCAGGTCCGGGGCCCTTATGGCCGTGCCGATCATGGATACCGCAGACCTTCGCATCGCCCTGTTCAGCGGCAACTACAATTACGTTCGCGATGGCGCCAATCAGGCGCTGAACCGGCTGGTGGACTATCTGTTGCGGCAGGGTGCCGCAGTTCGGGTCTATGCCCCGACAGTGGAAGAACCCGCATTCCGCCCGACCGGCGATCTGGTCAGCGTACCCAGCGTGGCAATACCCGGCCGGCCGGAATACCGGTTCCCCCTGGGTCTTTCCAAAAGCAATCTTGAGGATCTGGAACGCTTCGCACCCAATATCGTGCATACCTCCTCGCCCGATCTGACCGGCCATGCCGCCGTGCGCTGGGCACGATCGCGCGAAGTACCGGTGCTGGCATCGGTCCACACCCGCTTCGAAACCTATCCCCGATACTATGGCCTCGGCTTTACCGAGCCCGCGCTGGAGGCGATTCTGCGCCGATATTACCGGCGTTGCGATGCGCTGGTCGCGCCATCGCAGAGCATGATCGAGACGCTGCGCGAGCAGGGGATGAACGAGGATATCTCGCTCTGGACCCGCGGCGTCGATCGCACGGTTTTCGCTTCCTCGCGCCGCGATCCAGCCTGGCGGAAGGAGCTTGGCATTGCCGAGGACGAAGTCGCCATCGTCTTCCTCGGCCGACTGGTGATGGAAAAGGGCCTCGACATCTTTGCCGAGGCGATCGTCGAATTGCGGCGCCGGCAGATTGCGCATCGGGTGCTTGTGATCGGCGACGGCCCTGCGCGCTGCTGGTTCGAACGGGCGCTGCCCGGCGGGATTTTCGCCGGGTTTCAGACCGGGCCCGATCTGGGCCGCGCGCTTGCCAGCGGCGATGTGTTCTTCAATCCCTCGATCACCGAAACGTTCGGCAACGTCACGCTGGAGGCGATGGCCTGCGGCTTGCCCGTGGTAGCCGCCGGCGCGACGGGCAGCGCCAGCCTGGTGCAGGACGGAACGACAGGGCATCTGGTGCCCCCGGGATGCCCCCTCGCCTTTGCCGACGCGCTCGCCCCTTATTGCACCGATGCACCTTTGCGCGCGCGCCACGGTGCCGCGGGGGAAGCGCGCAGCAAGGAATTCGCGTGGGACGCGATCAACCAGGCAGTGGCCGATAGCTACCTGCGCCTGGTTGCCGCGAAATCGGGCTGATCTACCGCAGAACGCCGCCCCTGCGCATCCTCTGGGCATACCAGAACAGAAGCAGGGCGATCACGCTGATCACTGCAAACATGGCCGGACTGTTCAGCTCAGCCAGTTCGGGCGGAAGCGTGGCCTGCCACTGGAAGATCCACGATCCTGCGACGCCCAGGATCGAGGCCCCGAACGCGGCAATGGCCCAGCGGCTGCGCACCAGCAGCAGGATCGAGCCGGCAAGCCCGCCCCAGACGCCGAGCGCCCAGGCAGCATCGGCCCACGCCGGCATCTCGCCAAAGTAGCGCAGAGCCATGTCGATCGTCGACGGTTCGAACCCCATCATCGCGAAATAGTCGCGATTGCCCATCTGGGTCTGCGTATAATCGTTGGCGCCAAAGGCATTCCATAGTGTCGCCAGAATGCCCACGATCCACAGGTGCCACGGCGCTTTGGTTGTGTTTTCTTCCATGTTCTCAACCCCCTCTCCATTGTCTCCACGGAAAGAATACCACTTCCGCCGTTGTCGCACCAGCCAGGGTCATCCCCGCGCCGAGCGACAACGGCCCCTGGCTCTTACGGGCTGGCCGGTTCGCACCGCGAAAGGTCAGAGACGTTCGATCTTCTTGGCCATGTCGTCGATCATATCGACGATGGAATCGATCGTCGGCTGATCGAGCTTGCCGGCGCGGGCACGGTGCCGCAGCACATTGGCCAGATTGCCCATCGCGCGCCAGAGGTGGGGGGAACGCTCGCCGCTTTCGCGCTTGCCGTGCGCGGCCAGTCGCTCGAAAAGCGCCTCGACCTCGTCGGACCTGTCCGACAGTTCTGCCCGCCCGGCATCTGTCGCGAGGAAGGCCTTGCGTGGACTGGCATCGTCCTGCTCTTCGATCAGGCCCTCGTCGGCAAGAAGCTGCAACGTAGGATAGACCGCGCCCGGGCTGGGTGCATAGTCACCCCCGGTCAGTTCTTCGATGGCCTTGATCAACTCGTAGCCGTGGCGCGCCTCTTCAGCGAGGAGCTTGAGCAGCGCGAGGCGCAGTTCGCCATGGCCGAACATGCGGCCTCGGCGATGGCCGCGTCCGCCGCCAAACGGGCCGCCGGGGCCAAAGGGGCCATCCGGGCCGAAAGGTCCCTTGGGTCCGAAGGGGCCTTCGGGACCGAAGCTCGCCTTCCAGTTCCAGCGATGTCCGCCCGCGGGATCGCGGCGGTGATGATGATGGTGGTGCATATGCATGACGCATTTCCTTTTCTAAGCTGTCTCACGATATATCTTAGACCTATCGAATTTCAAGAGGCCTCGCGTCGAAAGGTTCGCGCCCCTATCTAGCTTCGCGATGGCCGATCTCTTCCCCGACACGCTTCCCGAAGATGCCCCACCCGATGCGCCGCGTCCCGATGCGCCGCTCGCCGATCGTCTGCGCCCCCGCGCGCTGGACGAGATTGTGGGGCAGGAACATCTGACCGGCGCGGACGGAGCGATCGGGCGCATGGTCGCCGCCGGCAAACTGTCGAGCATGATCCTGTGGGGGCCGCCGGGCACGGGCAAGACCAGCATCGCGCGCCTGCTGGCGGATGCGGTGGCGATGCGCTTTGTCGCCATCAGTGCCGTCTTTTCGGGCGTGGCCGACCTCAAGAAAGCCTTTGCAGAAGCGGACAAGGCGGCGGAGGCTGGCCAACGCACCCTGCTGTTCGTGGACGAAATCCACCGCTTCAACCGCGCGCAGCAGGATGGATTTCTGCCGTTCGTCGAACGCGGCACGGTCACCCTGGTCGGCGCGACGACGGAAAATCCCAGCTTCGAACTCAACGCCGCGCTGCTCAGCCGCGCGCAAGTGTTGATTCTCCATCGGCTCGATGCGGAGGCGCTGGGCCGCCTGCTCGACAAGGCCGAAGCGCTCGAAGGCGCCCTGCCCCTGACCGCGGATGCGCGCGCGGCGCTGATCGCGAGCGCCGATGGCGATGGCCGGTTCCTGCTGAATCAGGCCGAAACGCTCTATTCGGCCGGGATCGACACCCCTCTTGGCCCCGGCGAACTCGGCAGCTTTCTCCAGCGCCGCGTCGCGGTGTACGACAAGGATCGCGAAGGCCACTACAACCTGATTTCGGCCTGGCATAAAAGCCTGCGCGGCTCCGACCCGCAGGCCGCGCTCTACTACATGGCCAGGATGCTAGTCGCAGGGGAAGATCCGCTGTTCGTCCTGCGCCGCCTGGTCCGCGCTGCGGTGGAGGATATCGGCCTCGCCGATCCGCAGGCGCTGGCCCAATGCCTCGCGGCCAAGGACGCTTACGAATTTCTCGGCAGTCCGGAAGGTGAGCTGGCGATCGTTCAGGCCTGCCTCTATTGCGCCGCCGCGCCCAAATCGAACGCCGTCTACAAGGCGCAGAAAGCCGCCTGGCGCAGCGCGAAGGAAACCGGCAGCCTGATGCCGCCCGCATCGATCCTCAACGCACCGACAAAGCTGATGAAGGCCATCGGCTATGGCAAGGATTACGCTTACGATCACGATGCCGAAGGCGGCTTTTCCGGGGCGGATTACTGGCCGGAGGAACTGGCGCCGCAGGCCTATTACCAACCGGTCGAACGCGGGTTCGAGCGTGAGGTGCGCAAGCGGCTCAATTACTGGGACAAGCGCCGGCGCGAACTGCGCGGTGAGCAATAGGGACAGAGTGTTCGCCGCATGACCCGTTTCCGCCACTTCCTCGCCATCGACTGGTCGGGTGCGGCGGGCGAGCGGCATCGCGGAATTGCGCTTGCCCTAGCCGATGCCGAAGGCGGCCCGCCGGTGCTGGTCGATAGCGGTCGCGGCTGGTCGCGCACCGAAGTGCTTGCGCTGCTGCGAGACGACCTGCCGCCCGATACGCTGGTCGGGCTGGACCTTGGCATTTCGTTGCCCTTCGCCGATTGCGGCGCATTCTTCCCGGGGCTCGGCGAAAGCCCGCCGGACGCTCTCGCCCTATGGGCCCTGATCGACCGACTGTACGAAGCCGATCCGCATCTAAGCGCCGGCGGATTCGTCGATCATCCGGCCTTCGCCCCGTATTTCCGCCGCCACGGCGGCCGCGAAGGCGCACGATTCCGGTGCGATGGGGCGGACCACGGTCGCGGCCGTTTCCGCGTGACCGAAACGGCGCAGGCCGCAATGGGCTGTCAGCCCTATTCGAACTTCAACCTCGTGGGCGCGGCGCAAGTCGGCAAGTCCAGCCTGACAGGCATGCGCATGCTCCACCGGCTTCGTGGCAGCTTGCCCGTCTGGCCGGTCGATCCGCTGCCCCGGGCCGGCTCGGTCGTGGTGGAAATCTACACTTCGCTGGCGGCGCTGGAGGCGGGGCGCGCGCCGGGGCGGAGCAAGATGCGCGATCGGTCGGAGCTGGGCGAAGCCCTCGCCACACTCGGTTCACCCGCCCCTGCCGGGGCCGGCCCGATCGACGATCATGCCAGCGACGCCCTGCTCGCCGCTGCCTGGCTGCGCAAAGTCGCGGGAGATGCCGAACGCTGGACCCCGCCCGGCCTCACGCCGGAAATTGCTCGCACGGAGGGCTGGACCTTCGGCGCACTTTGACGCAAAGGGCCGGTTCGCCCGCGCCGCGGCCTTGCCGCTGTCCGGGCGCGCCAGGGCCGGCTTAGCTCAGTTGGTAGAGCACCTGATTTGTAATCAGGGGGCCGCGGGTTCGAATCCTGCAGCCGGCACCATTTTTGCGCAGCAAAAATGGTTTCCTTTGTTGCGCTACCGCGCTTCGCGCTGCTTGAGCGCGGAGGTCTGCGCTACCGCGCTTCGCGCTGCTTGAGCGCGGGCTTGAGCGCGCTCAGACCATGTCTTCGGGGCGGACGAGGCGGTCGAAGTCCTCGCCCGACACCTCGCCGCTGCGCACGGCGGCCTCGCGCAGGGTCAGGCCTTCCTTGTGCGCTGTCTTGGCGATCGCAGCGGCCTTGTCGTAGCCGATCGCCGGCGCCAGCGCGGTCACCAGCATCAGCGAGCTTTCCACCCCGCGCGCGATATTGTCGCGCCGCGGCTCCAGCCCTTCGAGCAGGTTCGCGGTGAAGCTCTCGGCCGCATCGGCCAGCAGGCGAACGGAACGCAGCGCGTTCCACGCCATCATCGGGCGATAAGTGTTCAGTTCGAACTGGCCCTGGCTGCCGGCGAATGTCAGCGCGGCGTGATTGCCGAACACTTCGATGCAGACCTGCGTCATCGCCTCGCACTGGGTCGGGTTCACCTTGCCCGGCATGATCGAGCTGCCCGGTTCGTTTTCGGGCAAGGCAAGTTCGCCCAGCCCCGCGCGCGGACCGGAACCGAGGAAACGAATGTCGTTCGCGATCTTGTACAGGCTCGCCGCCAGCGCATTGAACGCGCCATGCGCGAAAACCAGTTCATCCTGCGCGGCGAGCGCGGCGAACTTGTTGGGCGCGGTCTGGAATGGCAGTCCGGTGATTGCGGCCACCCGCTCGGCCACTTTCTGCGCAAAACCATCCGGCGCGTTGAGCCCGGTGCCGACCGCGGTGCCGCCCTGCGCCAGACGGTAAAGGCCCGGCAGGGCCAGCTCGATCCGCTCGATCCCCGCGCCGACTTGCGCGGCGTAACCGGAAAATTCCTGCCCCAGGGTCAGCGGGGTCGCATCCTGCGTATGGGTGCGCCCGATCTTGACGATATCCGCCCACTCGCGCGCCTTGCCCTCCAGCACGCCATGCATCCGTCGCAGCGCGGGCACCAGCGAGCCGGCCACCTGCCCGGCAACCGCGACGTTGATCGCGCTGGGGAAGGTGTCGTTCGACGACTGGCTGCGATTGACGTGGTCGTTGGGATGGACCGGGCTTTTCGATCCCGGCTCGCCCCCCAGCATCTGGATCGCGCGGTTAGCGATCACTTCATTGGCGTTCATGTTCGACTGGGTGCCCGACCCGGTCTGCCACACCACCAGCGGGAAATGATCGTCCAGCTTGCCGTCGATCACTTCCTGGGCGGCGGCAACGATGGCCCCCGCGATCTGATCGTCGAGCACGCCGAGATCGCGATTCGCCTCCGCCGCGGCGCGCTTGATCACGCCCAGCGCGCGGATCAGCGGCAGCGGCAGGCGTTCGCCGCCGATGCGAAAGTTCGCCAGGCTGCGCTGGGTCTGCGCGCCCCACAGGGCATCGGCCGGGACCTCGACCGCACCCATCGTGTCGGTTTCGATCCGCGTCGCGCTCATCCCCGCCCCCGATAGGATGCCACGCCCTGGTCGGGCACCCACAATGCCTCGGGCGGGGGGCCGCTCTGCCAGAAGACGTCGATCGGGATGCCGCCGCGCGGATACCAATATCCGCCGATCCGCAGCCATTTCGGCTTCATTTCCGCGGCCAGCCGCTGGCCGATGCCGACCGTCACATCCTCGTGAAAGCCGCAGTGGTTGCGAAAGCTTCCGAGGTAGAGCTTGAGGCTCTTCGATTCGACGATCGTCTTGCCCGGGGCATAGTCGATCACAAGGTGCGCGAAATCGGGCTGCCCGGTGACCGGGCAGAGCGAGGTAAACTCCGGCGCGGCGAAGCGCACCAGATAGAGCGCCTCATCGCGCGGGTTGGGGACGTAATCCAACCGCGCCTCTTCGGGAGACGGCGGCAGGGTGCTCGCCTGCCCCAGGTGCAGGGTGCCGGGTGTGTCGCTCATGCCCCGCATGTGCCTTCATCGTCGCCCGTACACAACCCACGGGATTGCGCTTCGCAGTTCAGAGCCTATTCAGCGCTTCGACGCCTTTCGCCGACAACGCCCTTCTCAACGCATTCCTTGATTGCATCGGGATCTATGCACGTTCGCCATTCGCTTTCGGTATTTCTGCTGGCCTTCGCCGCGCCTGCCCTGGCGCAATCGGGATCGGTACGCGATTTCCGCCTTCCACCCGATCCCGAAGCGACCCCGACGCCGCAGGTTCAGGGCCCGGTCGATCCCGAAGCCCCTATTCCCACCACGCCGCGGGTTATCCCCACCGACAGCCCGACGCCCCGGGCCACCGCGTCGCCCGCGCCCGTTCCCGTCCCAACGCAAGAGGCACCGCAGCGGGTCCCTCCGCAGGCGCAGCCGACAGCGCGGCCCACGACCGCGCCGACCCGCGGCAGTGCTCCATCGACGCCGCCGCCCCGACCGGCTCCGACAACGCAGGCGGCTGGCGAAGAAGCAACGAGCGCTGCGATGGACGGGGAGCCGACGGCAGAGAGTGCTTCATCCACCCCCACCGCCGAGAGCACACCCCCGCCGCCCTCACAGCCGGAAATCGCCCCCGCTGCGCCAACCTCCGCGTCTGAGGATGGTCCCGGCTGGGCGCTGTGGTTGGCGGCGCTGGTTGCCGCTCTCGCGGTCGCAGGCGGTCTGTTCGCATTCCTGCGCCGCCGCGCGAACGCGCCCGCCCCCGCGATCGAGCGCCCCCTGACGCGCCCGGTGGAGCCAACCCCGGCACCCACGCCGGAAGCAGCCCCCGCCCCGGCCCCGGCCCCGCCCCTCAGCTTGGGCGAAACTCCGATTTCCCCAGCTCCGATCTCCCCAGCCCGGCTCTCGTCTCCCACCCCCTCACCAGGCGCGCCGCTTTCGCTGTCGGCACAGCCGGTGCGGTTCAGTCGCACGATGATGAACGCCACGTTCGCCTGCCGGATCGTGCTGGAAAACCGCGGCGGCTCGGCGTGGGAGGATATCGTGGTGGAGGCCGATCTGGTCACCGCGCATGGCGCCGTGCCCATCGGCGACCAGTTGGCCGACCCCGCCACACCGCTTGCATCGGTCCACGACGTCGCCGCGCTGCCCGCGGGCGAATCGATGGAACTGGCCACGGACGTGCGCCTGCCGTTGCAACAGGTGCGGCCCATCCGGCAGGGCAGTGCCGCAGTCTATGTCCCGCTGCTGCGCCTGCGCGTGGTGACGCCCGGAATGGCGCCGGTCGCGCAAACTTATCTGATCGGCCAATTGCCCGATCGCCCGGGCGGCAGGCTTCGTCCGTTCCGATTGGATGAGATACCGCAGGTCTATCAGGCCATTGGCATAAGGGCGCTCGGCGACCAGGCCTGAACGATCCTTACCCTGCCAGAAGGCCCTTGATCGCCAGCAGGATCAGCCCGCCGCCGGTAATCGCCGCGGTCAGGAAAATCGCCCGCCACGGCACCCAGCCGACGCGATCGATCCGCGCGCGCTTCTGCCGCCGAACTTCGGCCAGCGTCGCGATCAGCGCCAGCACGATCATCGCCAGACCCCACAGGCCGACGATTTCCGCCTCGCTGGCAAAGGTGAGGAACTTGTGCAGCTTCATCATCGCGCGCGCATATGGGCGTGACAGGCCTGTGGCGCAATTGCCCCGGCGCCAGAGGAACGGATGCCGCGCGCTATCGTTTCCCCCAACAATCGAACATCCGAAAAGGACCTGATTATGGCTCGGAAAATTCTGCTCGTCTTCGGCATCGCGACAATGTCGCTCACCGCTGCCGCCTGCAACACCGTCAAAGGTGTGGGCCAGGACATCGAATCGGTCGGCGAGGCCGGCGACGACGCGATCTGACGATTGGCGGCCGGCACCCGATTTGGTGCCGGTCGCGCATATCGCCCGCCTTCACCGGCCCCACCCCCTTGGCAAGGGAGAGACCGGTGCCGGCGAGATCAGGCGGCGAAAGTCACATGCCCCTTCTCGTCGATGGGCCAGTGCGGATTCCACGCAATTTCCCACGCATGGTCGTCGGGATCGGCGACATAGCCCCGAAAGCCCCCGTGCGGCGGTGCATCCGCCGGCCTGACAAGACGCCCGCCTGCCTTGAGCAGCTGCGCCATCACGTCCTCTACCTCCGATTGGCCCGGTACGTTGTGCGCCAGCGAAAATGCGCCGGGGGAGGACAGCCCGCCCCGGTTCATATCCTTTTCGAGCGCCGACTTCTCGAAGGTGCCGAGTACGAAACCGTTCATCTGATAGAAGATGATCTCGTCATTCTCGAACACCGGAGTCCAGCCGAATCCTTCGACATAGAACCGGCGCGAACGCGGCAGGTCGCTGGTGCCAAGCGTGATTACCGAAATCTGTTGTTGCATATCCGAAGCCTTTCCTTCGCTGTCGCGCCATTGCGACACCGTTCAAGGTCTTGGGACTCGACGCTGCAGCGAAGGTCAGGGCCCGCTCGCGCAGGGATCGGGCTAACCGCACCGATCTCCCCTTTTCCGACAGGCCGCTGGTAATGGCACCGAACCCGTTCGGCAAGCTGCCAGCCGTTCGCTAAAAGTCAGGCTCGGCAGTAAATCAGCATGAGGTTGTTGGCGGGCATTTCGTGCCGGCCGGTCCGTTCAAAGCCCCAGTCGGCCGCCACGCCGTCGATCTGCGAAACATTGCGCAGGCCCCATGCAGGGTTCCGCTCCTTCAGCGAGCGGTCGAAAGCCAGGTTGGACGGTGCGGTTTCGATGTCATCTTCCAGATAGGGGCCGTACAGGATCAATGGTGCACCCCGGGCCAGAACGCTGGAACCGCCCCGGAACAGCCCGACCGACGCCTCCCACGCGCTGATGTGGATCATGTTGATGCAGAGCAGAGCATCGGCGCGCTTCACGGACCAGTCCGGAGCGCTGGCATCGAGCTGGAGCGGCGGGCGCAGGTTGGCGGGGCCTTGCTCGTCCCGCCAGGCGGCGATGGAGGCGAGCGCATCGGGATCGGGGTCGCTCGGCTGCCATGTCAGGTCGGGGAACCTGTCGGAAAAGAACAGCGCGTGTTCGCCCGAGCCGCTCGCGATCTCCAGCACCGTGCCGCTTGCCGGGAGTTCGTTGTGCAGGACCGCTGCGATCGGGGCGCTGTTGCGCGCCGTGGCCGGGGCGCGCCGTTTCACTTCCACCGCCCCAGCGCGCGCGCGCGCCGCTCACGGATCGCCAGCCAGGCGAACAGGCCCAGCGGGCCGACCAGGAATGTCGCCAGCAGAACCGGTGCCTGCGCCAGACGCGAAAAGCGCTTCGCATCGGCATCGCGCGCGATCCACAGCCCCACGAACAGATCGAACGCGAGGTAATGCATCCAGCCAAGGACCATTGCCGCGTCGGATGCGAACACCGATCGAATGGCCTTGAGCGAAAACTCGTCCAGCCCGGCAGGATCGACCCCGCCTGCTACCACGCCGGTCACCAGCAGGATCAGCAGAATGGCATAGCCGAGCGAGAGCAGCCCCACGCCGAGATAGAGCACCGCGGCCATGGCCGCAGGGCGGCGCGGCAGGAAGATCAGGATCGTCCATGCGGCCAGCGCGAGCAGGTTGGTCGCGGCGAATAGGGCAGTCCACATCGGCCGCTCTCCTCCTCAGTCTTCTACAGGTTGCGGCAGTTCGCGCGCGGCGCGGCGAATGGCATCGTTATCGTGATGAAAGCGCCCGCCCGCGCGGCGCATCGCAAGGCTCAGCGCAGCCTCCGCCACCGTGCGCGCAGGGATCGAACGGAATTGGCGCCAGCCGCCGTGCAGCAACAGATCGGTCACCGGGCTGACGGCAATGCCGAGACGCTCCGCCGGTCGGCGGTCGCCCCCGCGCGCACCGCGAAGCAGACCCGGACGAAGCACGTCCAGCCGCTTGAAACCCACTTTGGCAAGATCGCGCTCCATTTCGCCCTTCACGCGCAAGTAGAACGCCTTGGCCGCCAGCGAAGCGCCGGCGGAGCTGATCGCGACCATCCGTTCCACCCCGTGCGCCTTCGCCGCGTGGGCGGTTTCCAGAACCAGATCGCGATCCACCGCGCGAAAGGCGGCTTCGTCTTCGCCTGCCTTGCGCCATGTCGTTCCGAGTGCGCAGACGAGAGCGGTCGGGCGGATCGCTTCCAGCACCTCGCCCCACCGCGGCGGATCGGCCACGAAGACTTCCATTCTTGCTTCCGGCGGAAGGGGCACCTCGCGCCGGGCGAGCGCGGTCAGGCGCATGTCTTCCCGCCCGACAGACAGCGCGATCACCGTCTGGCCGACAAGCCCGGAGGCGCCGACGATGGCGATCCTCAGCGGGTCAGACATTGCTCAATCCCTCAGGCCGCGTGCCGTGGATGCGGGCATATTGATCGATCGCGAAACGATCGGTCATTCCGGCGATGAAATCGAGGATATGCCGTGCCCGCCCCGGCTCCTCCCCCGGCAGCGTGTCCCGCCATCCAGGCGGGAGAAGCGCGTCGTCACCCGCGTAGGCTTCGTAAAGCCGGGCCACGACGTCACGGGCACGCTCCGCCGTGGCGAGTTGTTCGCGGTGATAATAGAGCCGGTCGTACATGAACCGCTTCAATTGCCGTTCGCGCGCCGCCATTTCGGGGGAGAACGTCGCGAGCGCGCGGCCGGCACGCCGCACCTCGTCCCCGGAGGCGATGCCCGCCGTGGCATTTTGCGTCTGCGCGATGACATCGTTCACCATCAACCCGATCTGCACCCTCACCAGTTCACGCAACTGGCGTTCGCGGGGGGCATTGGGGAAGCGGTTTTCGACCTCGCGCCACTGGTCTGCGACGAAATCCAGCGTCAGCAGGTCGTCCAGCGACAGGAACCCGGCCCGCAGCCCGTCGTCGATGTCGTGATTGTCATAGGCAATGTCGTCGGCCACAGCAGCCACTTGCGCTTCGAGCGAGGAATGATCGCCCAAAGCGAGCGGGAACTGCGCATCCAGTTCCGCCAGTGCCCAGCCGGGCGCGGCGATCGGCCCGTTGTGCTTGGCCAGCCCTTCCAGCAATTCCCAGGTCAGGTTGAGCCCGGGATGATCGCAGTAAGGGCTTTCCAGCCGCATCAGGACGCGCAGGCCCTGGGCATTGTGATCGAACCCGCCGACGTCCGCCGTCGCCTGCTGCAGCGCATCCTCCCCCGCGTGGCCGAAGGGGGGATGGCCGATGTCGTGCGCGAGGCACAGCGCCTCGGTCAGATCCTCGTCCAGCCCCAGCGCGCGGGCAATCACCCGGCCGATCTGCGCCACTTCCAGGCTGTGCGTCAGCCGAGTGCGGTAATGGTCGCCGTCGGGCGCAATGAACACCTGCGTCTTGGAACGGAGCCGGCGAAAGGCGATCGAATGGATGATCCGGTCGCGATCGCGCTGAAATTCGCTGCGCGGCCCGCGCACGCCGCCGCGATCTTCGGAAAATTCGCGACCGCGCGAACAGGCGGGGTCTGCGGCGAAGGGCGCACGGGTCATGGGCCGGCGACTAGGTCAGCGCCGCACTCACGGCAACCGGAACAATCGGGCAACCTTTCCGCTTTATGCGCGGTTCACCCTTCTTCGAGCAGCCAGTCCACCGCCGCCTCGCAATGAATGCGTGCGGAATCGAAAATCGGCAGAACGTTGGCGTCGACGTCCACGACCATCTCCAGCTCGGTACAGGCCAGCACGATCGCCTGCGTGCCGTCCTGTTCCTTGCGCGTGATCATTGTCTTGAGCGCGCGCTGCGCATCGCGGGTCGCCTTGCCCAGCATCAGTTCCTGATAGATGATCCGGTCGAGCTTCTCGACATTGACCATGTCGGGCGGCAGCAGGTCCACCCCATGCGCGACCAGACGCTGGCGATAGAAATTTTCGGTCATCACATTGCGCGTGCCGATCAGTGCGGCATTGGTCACGCCATCGGCTTTCATGCGCTGCCCGATGCATTCGGCAATGTGCAGGATCGGCACATCGACCTGAGCGGCGACTTCATCGTACACCTTGTGCATCGAATTGGCCGCGATCACGATCGCCCCGGCGCCCGCGCTTTCCAGCTGGCGGGCGGATTCGCCCAGAACCTGCGCCGCCCGCGCCCAATCCGCCGGCTCGTGCAGGCCATGCAGACGGCGAAAGTCCAGGCTTTCGATCAGCAGGGGGGCGCTCGCAAGCGGTTCGGTGCGTCGCTGCACCAGTCGGTTGATCCATTCGTAATAGGTGCGGGTCGAAACCCAGCTCATCCCGCCGATCAGCCCCAGCTTGCGCAATATCCGTCCTTCCCGAATCCTTGAGAGCAGCAGACTTAGCGAAGCGGTCGCACCTGCGTCCAGACGGCGGCGGACGCCATCCCCATCCGCCCGGCAATAAGCCCTGGGTTCACATCCCCGCGATCCAGCGTTCGACCGCGCGCACGCCATCGGGATCGACGGTCGCCTTCCCCAGTTCGGGCATGGCCACGCCGGGTTCGGCGCTGGCCATCCGGTGCAGCAGGATTGATTCTTCCGGCTTGCCCGGCACCACGGCAAACAGCAGCCCGGCCGATCCGCGGCCCGCCGCGACCGGGCGCTTCATCACGCCCAGCGCCCTGGGATCACGTTGTTCCCAGCGCAAATCGAGGCCGGAATTGGACGCCATTGCGCCGGGCCGATGGCAGTGCGCACAATTGACGTCGAGATAGGCGCGCGCAGTGTCCGCCAGATCGGCGCGGTCGCGATCTTCCCACTGCGGCAGGGCATCGGCACCCGCCGGCATGTGATCGAGCCTGTCCTGCCCCTCCATGCCCGCGAGCCAGTCGTGCGCCAGATTGCGCGCCTTGGGGCCGATCGGGATCACTTCGCCGTCCAGCCCGTGGCATTCCTTGCACTGGTTCTTGTTCGGCACGCGATAGCTGATCGCCTCGCCCTGCGGCGTCGTCAGATCGACCCGCGCCCCGGCCAGCGCCAGCCGCGCCTTCGTCTGGTCCGCGTTCCACAGGTACGGCAGGGCCAGCCAGCCATCGGCGCGATGGAGCAGAACGCGCGTTTCGATCAGGCGCCGCCCTTCCCCTTCGCCGAACGCGAACGTCTTGATCAGCGCCGCACCCACGGGAAATTCCGGCAGCCCCTCCCCCGCCGCAGCCAGTTGCGTGCCTTCGGGCAGATAGAGAAAACGCAGCTTTTCCGCGCCGTCCGAATAGAGCGGGGTGTTGAGGCGGTACGACATCACGCGCACCGCAGGCACTTGCCCCGGACCATCGGCGAAGAAGCCGAAATCGGCCAGCGTGCGCGGGATGCCTTCGCGCACTGCGGCATCGTTGACGCGCTGCACCGCGGCTGTTGCGGGCGCGGCGACGGCTGGCCCCGCGCCCGATTGGCTCGCCATCGCGCCGGCGAGCGCAAGCATCCCCGCCGCCAGGACGTGCGCGCCCCGGATCACTTGATCCGCGCTTCCAGCTCGGGCCCCGCGCCCCACCCGTCCGCGGAAATCGGCTGACCGGGAACCGGCACGTCAAGCGGGCCGGGCTTCGCCCCGGTCAATCCCGCCCCTTGCGTCTCCAGGTTCAGCGACCAGCCGGGCATTTCGGGATGGACCCACAGCGTCGCCCGGTCTTCACCGCTTTCCAGCCCGTCCCACATCACCGGGGGCAGCGCGCCGCCGAACGCGGCCAGAAGCTGTTCCGCGCCCTCAAGCTGAGGATCGGTACCGCCTTCATCGACCATGTTCCAGTCGATCGTGACGTCGCGCGGATAGGGATTGTAGTCGGGATCTTCGAACGGCATCGGATAGGCGATGACCATGACCGGCGCGGTCGGATTGTCATACAGCAGGTTCTGCCCGACCCAGACATTCTCGTTCGCCATTATCATGATGCCCGTGCCGCGCGGAACGCTGGCGACGATATTCCCCTCCGGCGCGAAATTGGCAGTGGTGTTGGATGCCACCAGATTGTTGCGCACCAGCACGTTGCCCCCGCCCATCACCGGCAGATCGGGCAGATCGAACACCAGAATCCCGCCGGTATTGCGGCTTACGAAATTGCGTTCGACGATTGCGTCGCGGCTGTTTTCGATCTCGATCCCCGCCACGTTGTCGGTCGCGACCGAATTGCGCACGGTGATCCGGCTCGATTGCCCGACGTAGATGCCCGCGTCCGACGCGCCGGAAACTTCGCTGCCGTCGACCAGGATATTAGTGCTTTCGACCGGATAGATGCCGTAGGCGCCGTTGCTGGCTTTGGGTCCGCCGGTCCAGGTCACCCGGATCGCGTGATAGACGATGTCGTCCGCGCCCTTGGACTTGATCCCGTCCCCCTTGGGATTTTCGACCGCGAAGTCGCGCAGCGTCACCCCGTCCGACGTGACCAGCAGCCCTTCGCCCGATCCCTGCTGTCCGGTGAAATCGAGCACGCTCGCTTCCATCCCGGCACCGCGCACGACGACATTATCGACATCGAGCGAGAGGCCATCGGTCAGCGCGAAGCGGCCGGCGGCAAGCACGATCTCGTCCCCCGGCTGGGCCAGGATAAGCGCTTCCTGCAGGCGTTCCTGCGCCCCTTCGCCCGGCGCGATGGTGACGGTTTCGGCCCATGCGGGCGCGGCGACGGACACCAGCGCAGCGGTGGCGGCGATCGAAAGTCGGATCATATGAGTCTCTCCCCTGCAACCCATTCTGCCGCAGAGGGAAAGGAATGCAAGGATCGACTGACGTGCCTCAGTCGAGCGACTTGACGATTTCCTCGACCATCTTCTTCGCATCGGACAGCAGCATCATCGTCTGGTCCATATAGAACACATCGTTGTCGACCCCGGCATAACCGACGCCGCCCATGCTGCGCTTGATGAAGAAAACCTGCTTGGCCTTGTCCACATCGAACACCGGCATGCCGTATATGGGCGAGGACTTGTCGGTCTTGGCCGCCGGGTTCACCACGTCATTCGCACCGATGATGAAGGCGACATCGGCCTGCGCGAACTCGCTGTTGATATCCTCCAGCTCGAACACTTCGTCGTAGGGAACCTGCGCCTCCGCCAGCAGCACGTTCATGTGCCCGGGCATCCGCCCGGCGACGGGGTGGATGGCATATTTCACCTCCACACCCTTTTCCTTCAGCATGTCGGCCATTTCACGCAGCGCGTGCTGCGCCTGCGCCACCGCCATGCCGTAACCGGGGATGATGATGACCTTTTCCGCCTGTTCGAGCATGAAGGCCGCGTCGGCTGCGCTGCCCTGCTTGTAGGGGCGCTGTTCGCGCGCCTCGCCGCCGCCCGCACCGCTGTCGTCCGCGCCGAAGCCGCCGGCAATCACCGAAATGAAGCTGCGGTTCATCGCGCGGCACATGATGTAGCTGAGGATCGCGCCCGAGCTGCCGACCAGCGCGCCGGTGACGATCATCGCGGTATTGCCGAGCGTGAAGCCCATCGCGGCCGCGGCCCAGCCCGAATAGGAATTCAGCATCGAGACGACGACCGGCATGTCCGCCCCGCCGATCGGGATGATCAGCAGGAAGCCGATGACGAAGGCGAGCACGGTCAGCGCGACGATCAGGGGCAGCGTTTCCGCCTGGCCGGTGGTCACGGCGAACAGCGCGGTCAGCACGATGATCGCCGCCAGCGTGCCGAGGTTGATGACATGGCGCGCGGGCAGCAGAATCGGCGATCCGCTCATCCGCCCCGAGAGCTTGAGGAACGCGATGACCGAGCCGGAGAAGGTAATCGCACCGATGGCGATGCCCAGCCCCATCTCGACCTTCGAAACCGCGCCGATCCCGCCGTCCGCCGTCAGCAGACCGAACGCGCCGGGATTGAGATAGGCCGCCCAGCCCACCAGCACCGCGGCAAGGCCGACGAGGCTGTGAAACGCCGCGACCAGTTCGGGCATCGCGGTCATGGCAATGCGGCGGGCGATCAGGAAGCCGATCAATCCGCCTATGGCGATGGCAATCGCGATCTCGATGATATTGGCGACGTCGTGCGTCACCAGCGTCGTCACCACGGCGATCAGCATACCCGCCATGCCGAAACGGTTGCCCGTCCGGCTCGTCGACGGGCTGGAAAGCCCGCGCAAGGCGAGGATGAAGAGCACGCCCGCGACGAGGTAGGCGAGCGCGACCCAGGGGTTCACCGCTTCACCGGTCGCGGCGTGAGCGGGGGCGGCCCACATCGTCATCCCGGCGAAAGCCGGGATCGTTGTCCACCTGGACCGGAGCGTGCCGAGAGAGACCCCAGCTTTCGCCGGGATGACGGAGAAGTGCGAGCCCATCACTTCTTCTCCTTCTTCTTGTACATCGCGAGCATTCGCTCCGTAACCGCGAAGCCGCCGAAGATGTTGACGCTAGCCAGCACCACGCCCGCCAGCCCGAGCCACTTGGCCGCCGGGCTACCGGCTTCCGCCGCAGCGATCAGCGCGCCGACGATTATCACCGAGGAGATCGCATTGGTCACCGCCATCAGCGGCGTGTGCAGCGCAGGCGTGACCGACCAGACCACGTAATAGCCGACGAAACACGCCAGCACGAAAATCGACAGGATCGAAATGAAGTCCATTAAGCGGGCGCTCCGGAAAGTCCTCCCCCCCTGGGGGAGGTGGCAGCCGCGCCAGCGGCTGACGGTGGGGGTCTGTCGGTACAGTAGGCAATGATGGCTTCCGCCGTTCCAATCGCGTCGTCCAGGACTTCGCTCGCAGGAATACGCAGAACGCCTATGCCTTGCTCGTTCAACCATCGATCGCGGCTGATGTCGCGCGCTGGACGATCGCCCATATCATGCGCGATGCCATCGATCTCGATGGCGATCCGCCGGGTCGCGCAATAGAAGTCGAGCACGAAATCGCCGACAGGATGCTGCTTGCGGAATTTCACGCCATCAGGTTTTCCACGAAGCTGCTGCCACAAGAGCACTTCGGGTAGCGACATCTCGCGGCGCAAGCGGCGCGCGCGTTTCAAACCTTCTGGTGTGTGATCTTCCACTTCAGCCCCCTCCGTCAGCGCTACGCGCTGCCACCTCCCCCAGAGGGGGAGGATCTCAGCCCGAAGAAGGTCGCTAACCTCAGCCTCAACCCTGCAACCTCTCGTTCACGACCTTGCCGCCCTGCGTCAGCCGCACGGCGTCACCGATCTCCTCGTCGAGCACGGGCTTGCCCGCGTCCTTGTCCCAGAAGGCGGAGAGGAAGTTGTAGTGGTTGCGGGCGAACAGGGCGCTGGCATCGGCGGCCAGGTGCGCGGCGGTGTTCGAATAGCCGACGATCTTCACGCCGTGCCTTTCGACCACCTCATCGGGCTTCGATCCCGCGACGTTGCCGCCGGTCCCATCTCCCTGAGCGACCGCAAGGTCGAAGATCACGCTGCCCGGCTTCATGCTGGCGATCTGTTCGTCCGAGATCAGCCGGGGCGCGGCGCGGCCGGGGATGAGCGCGGTGGTGATGACGATATCCTGCTTCGCAATGTGCGAAGAAACGAGCTGTGCCTGCGCGGCCTTGTATTCATCGCTCATCTCGGTCGCATAGCCGCCCGAACCCTCGCCCTCGATCCCCGCGACATTCTCGACGAAAATGGGCTTGGCGCCCAGCGACTGGATCTGTTCCTTCGTCGCCGAACGCACATCGGTTGCCGAAACCTGCGCGCCCAGGCGCCGCGCGGTCGCGATCGCCTGCAGGCCCGCAACGCCCACGCCCATCACGAAGACCCTGGCCGCCTGCACCGTGCCGGCGGCGGTCATCATCATGGGAAAGGCACGGCCATATGCGTTCGCCGCGGTCAGCACCGCCTTGTATCCGGCAAGGTTGGACTGGCTGGAAAGCACGTCCATGCTCTGCGCGCGGGTGATGCGCGGCATGAATTCCATCGCCAGTGCCTCGAACCCGGCATCGGCGTAGGCCTGAACCCGATCGGACTGGGTGAAGGGATCGAACAGCGCGGCAACCAGCGCGCCCGGTTTCGCACCGGCGAGCGCCAGGACGTCGGGCGCCTGCACGCCCAGCACGATCCCTGCCCCTTCGACCGCTTGCGGCCCGGGCACGACATCCGCCCCCGCATCGCGATAGGCCTGGTCGGGAACGGACGCGGTTTCGCCCGCGCCTTCCTCCACCGCGACGCCGGCGCCCAGCGCCAGGAACTTCTTGACCGTTTCGGGCGTGGCGGCGACCCGGGTTTCCCCCGGAGCCCGCTCTTTCAGGATCGCGATCCGCAAGGCGCTGGCGGCGGTCAGCTTGCGATCAGCAGAACAATGATCAGAACGCCGATCGCAAGGATCGGAACCGACCATTTGAGAAGGGCGATGAAGCCGCCGTACGTCTCGTTGGCCGCTTTCATGTCGTTACCCGAAGCCATAGAAGTCGTGTCCCCTGAAAAGATGTATCGCCAGCGGTCTATCGCGCGCCGCGGCGGGCATCAAGTCCGGCGCATTCGTTCGCACGAAGTGTAACAGCCTTAATCTCGCCTTTACCCCCTGCCCCTAAATCGAGCCCCTGTACCGCAACGGGACGGTTTGGGGAAAATGGCCGAAAGCGAATCGCGCCTTCTGATGCTGATCGACGACGAGCCGGCCCAGAGCCGGCTGATCACGGCACTCGCCGCACGCGAAGGGTGGCGCACGCTGGTGGTGAACGATTCGGAAACCGCAATCGCCACGCTGGGCACGCGCCAGGGGATGCAGCTGGCCGCGATCATCCTCGATCAATGGGTGCCGGGCGACGATGCCTGCAGCCTGATCGAAGAGCTCAAGACCCGCCGCCCCGCGCTCCCCGTCCTGATGCTGACCACCAGTTCCAGCCCCCTGCTCGCGGTCGATGCGATGCGCGCGGGTGCAACCGATTACCTGATCAAGCCCGTCGCGCCCGACCGGCTGATGCAGGCACTGCGCAGCGCGACCAAGCACGAAGCGCCCAAAGACGAACTTCAGCCGCTGACCGAAAAAATGCCCGCATCGCTCGATTTCGATGCGATGATCGGCACCGCGCCATCGTTCCGCACCGCGCTGGCGCGTGCGGCAAAGGCAGCGCGCGGCCACGGCGCCGTGCTGATCGAAGGCGAAAGCGGCACCGGCAAGGAAATGCTGGTGCGGGCAATGCATGCCGCCAGCCCCCGTTCGAAATCGGCGATGCGCTCGATCAATATCGGCGGCGTTTCGGCGGGGTCGATCGAATCGATCCTGTTCGGCCATGAACAGAACGCATTTCCCGGCGCGTTCGAACGGCAGATCGGCGCATTGCAGCACTGCGACGGCGGGACCCTGGTCCTCGACGAGATCGACCGGCTCGAACCCGATATGCAGTTGAAGCTGGCCGAATGCCTCGAACAGGGGATCGTTCGCCCGATCGGGGCTCGTCACGGATTTCGGGTGGACGTCCGCCTGATCAGCGCCAGCAACCTTCCGCTGGCCGATCTGGTGGCCACCGGCCATTTCGAAGAACGGCTCTATACCGCCATTTCCGGGACCACGATCGTCCTGCCGCCGCTGCGCGACCGGCCGGGCGATATTACCGCGCTCACCCGCTATTTCCTCGCCCGGATCGGGGAGCAGCCGGGCCTTCGCCACCACGCCATTTCGGAAGGGGCGCTGCAGCTCCTGTCCGGGTTCGACTGGCCCGGCAATGTCCGCCAGTTGCAATCGGTGCTGTTCCGCGCCGCGGTCTACTGCGATGGCGAGACGCTTACCGCCGAAAACTTCCCCCAGCTTCTCGAAATGGTGGGCGACCAGGGCGAAACGATCAGCCCGGTTCACGAAGGCGCCGGCGTCATGCTCTATACCGAAGATGGCAACCTGCGTGCGCTGGAGGATATCGAGGCGGACGTGATCCGCCTGGCGATCGGGCACTATCGCGGGCGCATGACCGAAGTCGCCCGGCGGCTCGGCATCGGCCGTTCCACCCTCTATCGCAAGCTCAGCGATCTCGGCATCGACGACGCGGCCTGAGGCTGTTTGCCAAGGCCGGACACGCGGACTATCGCCGCGGGAATGAGCGTATCGTTCGACTTTTCAGGCAAGAGCGCCCTCGTCACGGGGGCCGCGTCGGGCATTGGCGCGGCGACCTGCCGCTGGCTGGACGCGCAGGGGATCGCGCGCCTCGTGCTGGTCGATTGCGACAGCGAAGCGCTCGACCGGCTGGCGCTGTCCTGCGACTGCCGCCGCGTGGCCGGCGACGTTGCCGATCCGGCGCTGTGGGACGGGCTGGAAGGGCTCGGCCCGCTCGATCACGCCGTCATCAACGCCGGGATCGCATCGGGCGCGCCGATTGCCGAGTGCGAGTTTGCCGAATGGCGGCGGGTCATGGCGGTCAACCTCGACGGCGCGTTCCTCTCGCTGCGCGCGGCCATGCGGGCAATCCCCGGCGCGGGCAGCGTGGTCGTGACCGCCTCCATCAGCGGGGTGAAGGCCGAACCGGGCACGGCCGCCTACGGCGCATCGAAAGCGACACTGATCCAGTTGGCCAAAGTCGCGGCGAAAGAAGGCGCGCCGCAGGGGCTGCGCGTCAATGCCGTGGCACCGGGCGGAGTCGATACGCCGATCTGGGACCAGGCCCCCTTCTTCCAGGATCTCGTGCGCGAGCACGGCGGCGACCGCGCGGCGGCGCTGAAGGCCATGGCCGAAATGGCGACCCCGCTGGGCCGCTATGCCGCGGCGGAGGAAATCGCCGGCCAGATCGGCTTTCTGCTGTCCGACGCGGCGGCCTCCACCACCGGCGCGGTGCTGGTGAGCGACGGCGGCTATTCGCTCTAGCGTGATTCTTTTTGGAGCGGCACCGGCCGGTGCCGCTTCAGCTCCTCTGAACACGAACTGCCCGTCGACAGGCGCGCGCGGGCAGGCCATAGGCACGCGCGATGAACAAGCTCGACGAAATCTGTGCCGTAAAGCGCGAGGAAGTGGCCGCGCGCCGCACCCGCGCGACGATCGACGATCTCGACCGCGCCGCCGCCACCGCCGCCACGCCCCCGCGCGGTTTCGCCCGCGCCCTGGCCGAAAAGGCGCATCGCGGCTTTGGCCTGATTGCGGAAATCAAGAAAGCATCGCCCTCCAAAGGGTTGATACGGCCCGATTTTCGCCCCGCCGAACATGCCCTAGCCTATCAGGCTGGCGGTGCGGCCTGCCTTTCGGTGCTGACCGACGCCCCCCATTTCCAGGGGCACGAGGATTACCTGATGGACGCGCGCGCCGCCTGCGACCTGCCCGTGCTGCGCAAGGATTTCATGGTCGATCCCTGGCAAGTTGCCGAATCCCGCGCGATCGGGGCCGACGCGATCCTGATCATCGTCGCCGCGCTGGACGATGGCGTCATGGCGGAGATCGAGGCTGCCGCGCTCGAACGCGGGATGGACGTGCTGGTCGAAGTGCATGACGAGGCGGAGATGGAACGCGCCGCGCGGCTGCGCTCGCGCCTGATCGGGGTCAACAACCGCGATCTGAAGACATTCCGTACCGATCTCGCCACGACCGAGCGGCTCGCCCCGCTCGCGCCCGAAGGCGCGCTGCTGGTGGGCGAAAGCGGGATCGCGACGCAGGCCGATTGCCAGCGGCTGGCCGCAGCCGGGGTCCGCGCTTTCCTGGTGGGCGAGAGCCTGATGCGCCAGGACGACGTGGAACGCGCGACGCGCAGCCTGCTCGAAGGCTGAACTTTCCTACACGCGGCGCATCTGCCAAGACGGCGCGCATGACGTTCGCCCGCCGCCAGCCCGCCCGCTGCACCGCCCTGCGCGCGGCCGCCGAAACAGGGGCGGATTTTTTGCTCCAGGACTGTGTAACATGCGGTCCAAGTCCAACAGGCCCAAGTCCAACAGGAAGGCGGGCCGGCGGATGAGCGGGCTGAGCCATCTCGACGAATCGGGCGCGGCGCGCATGGTCGATGTCGGGGCCAAGCCGGAAACCGCCCGCTCGGCCACGGCAAGCGGGCGCATCACGATGCGGCCTGACACCATCGCCGCGATCCGCGATGGCGACTTGCCCAAGGGGGACGTGCTCGCCGCCGCGCGCATCGCGGGGATCATGGCGGCCAAGAAGACCGGCGAGCTGATCCCGCTGTGCCACCCCCTCGCGCTCGACGCGGTGACGGTCGATTTCGCGTTCGAGGATGACGCTTTGCGGGTTACCGCGCAAGTCTCCCTGACGGGGCGCACAGGGGTGGAAATGGAAGCGTTGACAGCCACTTCGGTCGCACTCCTGACACTCTATGACATGGCCAAGGCGGTGCAGAAGGACATGACGATCGGGCAGGTGCGCCTGATCGCAAAGACCGGCGGCAAGTCGGGCGACTGGCACGCGGACGGCCCGGATCTGGAATGACCGGCGCGGCCCCACTGCCGCAGCCCCTTCCGCTGGAAGAGGCATGGGCCCGGCTGCTTGACGGCATCCGCCCCTTGCCGGGCGAAGCGCTGGCGATCGAGGACGCGGCTGGCCGCCATCTCGCCGCGCCGTTATCGGCGCACGTCACCCGCCCGGCGGCGGACCTGTCGGCGATGGACGGCTATGCCGTGGCCGGGGAAGGCCCCTGGACCGTGACCGGCGAAAGCCGTTGCGGCGCACCGTTCGCCGGCACGCTGGCCAGCGGTCAGGCCGCGCGCATCTCCACCGGCGCAGTCATGCCTGCAGGGGCCGACCGGGTGCTGATCCAGGAAGATGCGCTGCGCGACGGCGACCGCCTCGCCCTCGCCGCCGATCTGCCCGGCCCCGGCGCGAACGTCCGCAGGCGGGGGATCGACTTCGAACAGGGCGACGCGCTGCTGCCCGCAGGCAGCCGGCTCGGTGCACGGCAAATCGCGCTCGCGCTCTCCGCCGGGGTCGATACCGTGCCGGTCCATCGCGCGCCGCAAGTGGCGATCCTCGATTGCGGGGATGAACTGGTCGATGGTTCGATCCCCGCGACCAATGGCGCGATGCTGGCGGCAATGGTCGCCGGCCTGCCCTGCGCGGTGCGCCGCATCGGCCCGGTGGCCGACGATCCGGGCGCACTGGGCGCGGCGCTCGCCCGGTGCGAAGGCTGCGACCTCGTGCTGACCAGCGGCGGTGCCTCGGTCGGCGATCACGACCTCGTGCGCCCGGCGCTGGAGGCATGGGGGGCGCAGATCGCCTTCTGGCGTGTGGCGATCCGGCCAGGCAAGCCGCTGCTCGTCGCCCGCCGCGAAGGCACGCTGGTTCTCGGCCTGCCGGGCAACCCGGTATCGGCCTTCGTCACCGGGTTCCTCTTCGCCCTGCCCGCGCTGCGCGCCATGCTCGGCGCGCCCGATCCCCTGCCCCGGGCCAGCCACCTTCCCGTCGCGGCCGATCTGCCGGCGGGCGGACCGCGGGGCGAGTTCATGCGGGCCGTGCTGCGCGGCGGACAGGCGGACCCGATCCGCGAACGCGACAGCAGCCTGCTCGCCCAACTGGCGCGCGCCGACGCGCTGATCTGGCGCCCGCCGCACTGCGCCGGGACGAAAGCGGGAACGGATGTTCCCGTCTATCACCTCGAAAACGGCGCAATTGCTTGACTTGTCAGGACAGGTTGCCTAATTGTTCCGCATTCGTTCGCAATCGCGCACGATCGTGTCAGGCGACCAGGGAGATTTCGCCATGCTGACGGCAAAGCAGCACGAGCTGATCCGCTTCATCCAGCAGCGGCTGGAAGAAACCGGCATCTCGCCTTCGTTCGAAGAAATGAAGGAAGCGCTCGATCTCAAGAGCAAGTCCGGCGTTCACCGCCTGATTTCCGCACTGGAAGAACGCGGCTTCATCCGTCGCCTGCCCAACCGCGCCCGCGCGCTGGAGGTTCTGCGCCAGCCCGAAGATTCGACCCCCGCCGTGCGCGGTGCGAAGGCGGACAATGTCGTCGATCTGCAAAGCGCGGCCGCCGCGCGGGCAGAACGGATGGCACCGCAACCTGCGAACGACGTGATCGAGATACCGCTCCACGGCCGGATTGCCGCGGGCGCACCGATCGAAGCGCTCGAAGGGCAGAACAGCCTGCCCGTTCCTGCCGCCCTGCTCGGCCCCGGCGAACACTATGCGCTGGAGGTTTCGGGCGATTCGATGATCGAGGCGGGAATTTTCGATGGCGATTTCGCACTCGTGCGCCGCACCGACGTCGCGCGCGACGGGGAAATCGTGGTCGCCCTCGTGCGGAACGAGGAAGCGACGCTGAAGTACCTGCGGCACGAAAACGGCATGGTCCGGCTCGATCCGGCCAATGGTGCCTACGATCCCCAGGTCTATCGGCCTGACGAAGTCCAGGTCCAGGGCAAGCTCTCGGGCCTCCTGCGCCGATATCATTGATCCGGTTCGGGCATTAGTTTTCGTGGCGCGCTAGCCGGCGGGGGCCGCCCGGTCAGTCGTCGCCGCCCCGCCACCAGCCGTGCTGGCCCTGGCTCTCGGCAACGCTGACCATGCGCGGCCGGTCGAGGTGGAGCGCCAGCCCGCCGGTCCGTTCCAGCAGGCGCCGATCTGCCTTGAGCCATCGCGGGCGGCAGCTTTGGGGCAGGAAACGATTGGCGACGACGATGTCGGCCCTGTCGCATGCGGCGGCCAGCGCGCGCTCTTCCACCAGCGCCCGGCTGCGGGCCATCAGCAGGGTCCAGCGGCGCCCGTCACGCCGGATGGTGAGAACGCAGAAATCGCGGCTGCATCGGGCGCCGGGCCATTGCGCAATCGGGACCGGCTCCCCCTCCAGCCCGGCGAGTTCGAGCAGGTTGTCCCGCGTATAGGCACTGCGCGTGTCGCGCAGGATCAGCAGTCGATCACCCTCCCCCGCAATCCCGACATGGCGCCCGTCGGAAGAAATCAGGACATCGGGCGCAGGCGTCGCCGCAATCAGAAGGAAGGCCGCTATCGTCGCCGGAACCAGCCCCAGAAGCCGCGCTCTCCCGCGCCAGAGCGCCAGCCACAGGCCGCCGGCGATGAACAGCGCCATCGTGCCCAGCCCCATCTGCGGGGCGAGCTTGACCGCACCGGGCTGGCCGGCGGTGAAGTGGGCAATCGCCAGCAGCAGATCGAGCGACTTGCCCGCCAGCCACCACGCCGGCGCCCCGGCCCCGACCGTGTCGAGCGCCAGCGCCAGCGCGATCAGGGGCATGGAAGCGAACGTGACCAGCGGGATCGCCACCATGTTGGCCAGCGCCCCGTAAACCCCGGCCCGATGGAAATGGAACAGCACGATAGGCATCAGCGCGATCTCGATCACCAGCCCCGTCACCAGCAGCATCGCGGTCCGGCGGGCGAACCAGGCGATCCACCCTTCCTCGCGCGGGGCAAGGAACGCCTTCACCGGCGCGCTGGTGTGCAGGACAACGATCGCCAGGACCGCGGCGAAGCTCATCTGGAAGCTCGGGCCCACCAGCGCCTCCGGCCACAACAGGAGGACGCAGATCGCCGCCACCGCCACCATTCGCAGCGAAAGCGGCTCGCGCCCCAGCGCCAGCGCGATCAGCACCAGCAATGCACCGATGCAGCTGCGCACCGTCGGCACTTGCGCCCCGGTCAGCAGGGTATAGGCCACGCCCGCAGCCGCCCCGATCGCGGCAGCGAGCAGCGGCAATCGTACCCGCAGGGCAAACCAGGGCCACAGCGCCAGCAGCTTGATCGCCAGGACGTAGGCCGCAGCGATCACGGCGCTGACATGAAGCCCGCTGATCGCCAGCAGGTGCGTCAGCCCGGCATCGCGCATCGCATCCTCGTCCGCCTGCGCGATCGCGCCGCGGTCGCCGCTGGCAAATGCTGCCGCGATCGTGCCGGGCGATCCGCCCAGGCTGGACCGCACGTGCGCGGCGAGCCGGCGCTGTACGCCGGCCAGTGTACCGCCCGCCGGGGCCGGTTCCACAATCTCGATCGATCCGATCAGCGACCCGGTTGCCGAAAGCCCCTGAAACCATGCCGCGCGGGCGAAGTCGTATCCGCCCGGCAACATCGGCGGCGACGGCGGCATCAGGCGCGCGCGCAAGCGAACCATCGCCCCTTCGCCCAGGCCGGGCACGTCGTCCGCCAGCGGCACGTTGACCCGCACCTTGCGCGCCATTGCCGCCTCGGCATCGCGATAGGCGAGGACGATGCGAACGCGGCCTTCTGCCGGCTGCTCGATGCGGTCCAGCACGCGGGCTTCGATCCGTTCGACGCGGGGCCGGTCGAGCGGCTGCGCGCCGACCATTTCCGAACGCAGCCAGACCACGCAAATGCCGGCCACGAACATGATCGCCAGCGAAACGGCTGCGAGTCGCAGCCCGGCCCAGTCTTTCCGCTCGCGCCAGATCGACGCCGCCGCCAGCGCCAGGAAGGCGCCCGCCGCCATCGCGCCGATCCATTGCCAGGGCGCGCTCAGCAGGAACCAGGCCGCTACGCCCGCAGCGAAAGCCACCGCCAGCCAGGGCCCCCGATCGAAACCCGCTGCCCCGAGGAACGCTTCCGCCCGATCGGCAAGCCTCTCTGCGACACTGGACAAACGGGCTGCGCTGCGCCAATTGCGCTGCACCGCAGCATCGGGCCGCTCCGGCCCACCCCCCAGCGGGACTTCGGGCACCCCCGTTGCCATGCGTTACATAGGAAAGGAACACGTCGGATATGGCAAGCGATAGCGGACAGGTCGTGACGCGCTTTGCCCCTTCGCCGACCGGGTTTCTCCACATCGGCGGTGCGCGCACGGCGCTGTTCAACTGGCTCTACGCCCGTCACCACGGCGGCAAGGCCCTGCTGCGGATCGAAGATACCGATCGCAAGCGCTCCACACCCGAAGCGATTGACGCGATTCTGGACGGACTGGCCTGGCTCGGGCTCGACTGGGACGAAGACGTCGTATTCCAGTCCGAACGCGGTGCCCGCCATGTCGAAGTGGCGGAACAGCTTCTGGCCGCCGGCCACGCCTACAAATGCTACGCCACGACGGAAGAGCTGGAGAAAATGCGCGCCGCGCAGCGCGCCGCAAAGCAGCCGCTGCGCTATGACGGGCGCTGGCGCGACCGCGATCCCGCCGATGCGCCTGCCGGGGCGCCCTACGTCATTCGCCTGAAAACGCCCGAGGACGGGGAAACCGCGATCGACGATCAGGTCCAGGGCCGCGTCACCGTCCGCAATGCGGAGCTGGACGATTACATCCTCCTGCGCGCCGACGGCACGCCCACCTATATGCTGGCGGTCGTGGTCGACGATCACGACATGGGCGTAACCCACGTCATCCGCGGCGACGATCACCTCAATAACGCTTTCCGCCAGTTGCCGATCTATCACGCGATGGGCTGGGCGGAGCCGACATATGCGCACATCCCGCTGATTCACGGCAGCGACGGCGCGAAGCTGTCCAAGCGCCACGGCGCGCTGGGGGCAGAAACGTATCGCGACGAATTCGGCGTCCTGCCGGAAGCGCTGTTCAACTATCTCCTGCGCCTGGGCTGGGGCCACGGCGATCGGGAAGAAATCGACCGGGACGAGGCGATCGCACTGTTCGACCTGGATGGTGTGGGCAAGAGCCCTTCGCGCTTCGATCTGAAGAAGCTGCAGAACCTCAACGGCCACTATATCCGCACAGCCGACGATGCGCGGCTCGCTCGGCTGGTGGCGGAACGGATCGATCTGCCGACCGACGAGGGATTGCTGACCGATGCCATGCCGGTGCTCAAAACGCGCGCGCGCGATCTGGACGAGCTGGCCGAAGGCGCGGCGTTCCTGTTCAAGACCCGCCCGCTGGCGCTGACCGAAAAGGCCGCATCGCTTCTCGAAGGCGATGCGCGCGCAATTTTGCACCAGATCAGCGCGCGGCTGCGAGCCGAAAATAACTGGACAATCGAGGCTCTCGAAGCCACTACAAAATCACTCGCCGAAGAACTCGAATTGGGTCTCGGCAAGCTCGCGCAGCCGATGCGCGCGGCGTTGACGGGGACGACGACGTCACCCGGAATTTTCGATGTGCTGGTCCTGCTCGGACGGGAAGAGGCGCTGGCGCGACTGGACGCGCAGGCCGCTCCGGCAAGCGAACGATGAGATAGCGAGAAGGAGAACGAATTTGGCGGACAAGCAGGCGAAACTCGATTTCGGGAGCAACAGTTACGACTTCCCGGTTCTCGAGGGCAGCGTCGGGCCGGATGTGATTGACATCCGCAAGCTCTATGGCAGCACCGGTGCGTTCACCTTCGATCCTGGCTACAAATCGACCGCCAGCTGCGAAAGCGCGCTGACCTATATCGATGGCGAGGAAGGCGTCCTGCTCCATCGCGGTTACCCCATCGGGCAACTGGCCGAACAGTCGAGCTTCATGGAAGTCGCCTATCTGCTGCTCAACGGCGAATTGCCGAAGCAGCAGGAACTCGACGATTTCGACTATACGATCACGCGCCACACGATGCTGCACGAACAGCTGATGACGTTCTATCGCGGGTTTCGCCGCGATGCGCACCCGATGGCGATCATGTGCGGCGTGGTGGGCGCACTGTCCGCGTTCTATCATGACAGCACCGACATCTCCGACCCCGAGCACCGGAAGATTTCGAGCCACCGCCTGATTGCCAAGATGCCGACGATCGCGGCGATGGCCTACAAGTATTCGATCGGGCAGCCGTTCCTCTATCCCGACAACTCGCTCAGCTACACCGGCAATTTCCTGCGCATGACCTTCGGCGTGCCGGCAGAGGAATATGAGATCCACCCTGCGATCGAGCGGGCGATGGATCGCATCTTCATCCTCCATGCCGACCACGAACAGAATGCGTCGACATCGACCGTGCGCCTTGCCGGTTCGTCGGGCGCCAACCCCTTCGCCTGCGTCGCGGCGGGCATCGCCTGTCTGTGGGGGCCGGCGCATGGCGGCGCGAACGAAGCCGCGCTCAACATGCTGCAGGAAATCGGCACGCCCGATCGCATCCCGCATTATATCGAGCGCGCGAAGGACAAGAACGACCCGTTCCGCCTGATGGGTTTCGGTCACCGCGTTTACAAGAACTACGATCCGCGCGCGACCGTGATGCAGCAGACGCTGCGCGAAGTGTTCGAAGCGCTGAACGTCAACGATCCAGTGTTCGAGACCGCGCTGAAGCTCGAAGAGATCGCGCTCAACGACGATTACTTCAAGGAAAAGAAGCTTTTCCCGAACGTCGATTTCTACTCGGGCATCATCCTCAACGCGATCGGCTTCCCGACCACGATGTTCACTGCCCTCTTCGCCCTCGCCCGTACGGTCGGCTGGGTGGCGCAGTGGAACGAGATGATCTCCGACCCCGGCCAGGTCATCGGTCGTCCGCGCCAGCTCTACACCGGCCCGACCGAGCGCGACTATCTGCCCATGGGCAATCGTTGAGATGAAGTTCGTCCTGCAGGTTGCCGGCGTGGCGCTGATGCTCGCCGGCGGCCTCTGGACGCTCCAGGGGCTCGGCCTGGTGATGTGGCCGGCGGAAAGCTTCATGCTGGCCGAACGGCAATGGGCGATCAACGGCGCGCTCGTCTTCGGTGCCGGTGCCGCCCTATTCTGGTTCGCCAGCCGGCGCCGCTAACCCGCCGCCGTGTCGTCCGCTGGCTGGTGGAGGGGCAAGTCCAGGCGGAAGCTCGCGCCCTGCCCCGGCTTGCTCTTGATCGACAGATCGCCGCCCATCGCGCGGGCCAGACGGCGCGAGATATACAGCCCCAGGCCCGAACCACCATCGCCGCTGCGGCCCAGCCGTTCGAATTTCTCGAAGACCCGTTCCTGCTGCTCCGCAGACAGGCCGTCTCCCTGATCGATCACGCTTATGCGCGCGCGCGCTTTCTTGGCAGAAAGCTTCAGCCGCACTGTCGACCCTTCCGGCGCATATCGGATGGCGTTGCCGACCAGATTGAGCAGGATCTGCAGCACCCGGCGAAACTCGGCAATGGCCGGGACCGATTGCCCCTCTTCCGGCGCGACCAGTTCTATTCCGCGCTCCTTCGCCCGGACCGCGAGGATTCCCGCCGCACGGCGGGCCACATCGCCCAGATCGATCTCGTCCGGGGCAGTGGCGAAATCCTCCGATTCCACGACTTCAAGGTCCGACAGATCGTCGATCAGGGCCAGCAGATGCTGTCCCGCAGCGGCGATATCTGCCGCATAGTCGCTATATTCCTCGGCCAGCGGACCGGCCAGGCGCGTGCGGATCGTTTCGGCATTGGCAATGATGCGGGCAATCGGCTGGCGCAGAACGGGCGACAGTTCCTGCCCGATCCTGCGGGTGACAGGCGCGGTGGCAGGCTGCGCCCGGTCGTCGGGCCGATCATGAACCGGTGCGGTATCCGCCACGAGGAACAGGTCGAAGCCACCATCGCCGCGGTCCTGCGAACCGAGCGGCGTCAGCACGGCTTTCCATTCACGCTGGGAATCGGACACGCGAACCCGGGCATCGTCCAGCAGGCGCCAGTGCAGCGGCTGCTGATGCACCGTGCCCGGCAGTTCGACGAAATCGGTCCAGGGGTGCCCGAGGCTGTCACTCATCCGGCGACCCAGCGGCTCGAGATCCGACGCGCGCGTCTCTACCGCCAGCACGCACTGCGCGGAATCGAGGCGCGCCCACAGTTCCGCAACATTGCGCTCGATATCCAGCCGGCGTGTGGCCGCGCTCGCGTCGCTTTCCCCCGGGATGGGCGAGACCTGCCAGTCGGTAATTCCGATGGAGCATTCGCCGCTGCCGCCCGTGTGCGGAAAGATGTCCAGCCGCGCCGTGACGATCTCGTTGTCGCCCTGCGCCTCGAACCCGGTGCCGTAGCGTTTGCCCGCCAGGCGAGCCTTGTCGATCTCTTCCAGCAAGGCA
This sequence comes from Pelagerythrobacter marensis, assembly GCF_001028625.1. Classification (NCBI taxonomy): domain Bacteria; kingdom Pseudomonadati; phylum Pseudomonadota; class Alphaproteobacteria; order Sphingomonadales; family Erythrobacteraceae; genus Pelagerythrobacter; species Pelagerythrobacter marensis. Next base: position 1,351,408 of record NZ_CP011805.1, read on the forward strand.
GGGATCGCCAGGGGGCCGGGGATGTGCCCGCCGCACTGATGCTGAAGGCCGGCGATCGGTTCATCGGCGTCGATCAGGCGGTCGTCCGCATCGATCCGTCCGCGGGCAAGAAAGCCGGAAGATTGCGCGTTCATGGCCTCAGCCCAGCTCCTTGCGCCCGGACTGCGCCAGAATGGCCCCCGCGCGATCTGCCCGCAAGGTATCGAAAGCAGCGGGCAAAGTGATGTCCGGGTGAATTAGCACGAACTGTTCGGCAATTTGATCCGGTTTTGCACCTGCCGCGCGCAAGGCCAGCGTCAGGCGGCCGACCTGGCTTTCGTCGGTCGCCAGCGCCAGCAGATCGCGACCCTGGTCGAGCGCTCTGGCCAATGTCGAAAGAAAGATCGCCACCCCCACGTTTCCGATCGAGAGCGATTGCTTGTCCGGTTTGCCCGACCTGGCCGCCACCTGATCCAGCAGCGACAGCCGGTGTGCTTGCGCCTTGCGGCTGTCATGCAGGCGCTGCGCCGCCTGCTCTATGGCATTTTCATCGGTCCCGTCGGCCGACGCGCGCCATGTGGATATGGCGTGTTCGAACAGGGGGTCGGGCAGTTCCTCCAGCGGAAGCTCCATCCGTCGCTGTTGCTGGAAAAACCGGGCCTGCGCCGAAAGCAGTTGCATGGCCAGGCGTGCCGTTTCCCCATCGGAGGATGCGATCAACGCTTGCAGGGCAGGCGAAAGAACGGGGTCTATCCCGCTGCGCCCCTCGAGCCTGACGGCCAGGCGATGTTCCAGCGCAAGCGCATGACAATGGCCGAGAAATGCCAGATCCTGCATCACGCTGTCGGCCAGATCGTCGCATCGCGGCCCGGCGAAGCCCAGGGCATCGTCGATGCCGGCCGCGTTTGCCTGAGCGAACAGCAATTGGCGGGCCACATGGGCGCCCATCCCGCGGACCTGAGCGACGACTTCATCGCTGAAGAGCGCATTGCCGTAATTGGCCAGCAACATGCCCAGCATAGGGCCTGCAGTCCCGAGCACGATGTCGCCCCGCGCCAGTTCCGCGGTCAGGACATCTTCGATCGGCGCCTGCGACCTTTGGTTCATCCCGGATTCGGTCATCCTCCGGCACTAGCCGGACATAGTTAAATCAGCGTTATCCGTCGTTACATTGCGATTGATGGCTGGAATGAGCAGAAAAATCAGCGCAAATATCTGAATAGCCAGCAGAAGTTGATCGAACGCCGCACATGGGACCAGCACGAGGGCAAAAGCTGCCCGGTCGCTGGCAATGTTCGCCAACACCCCCGCCCGCGCCTGTTCGGCCACACGCAAAGCCAGCAGGCACACGACGCCGGCGAACATCCATCCGACCAGCGCCGCCGGCGGTGCGACAAGCGCCATCACCCCGAGTATCGCCGCATCGACTGCCAGGCCCGGCAGCGCGTGGAACAGGCGGCCCTGCCGCTTCTCGGCCGGCTCTTCGCGCAGCAGACTGCCCAAAGTGAGGCTCATGCGCAGCAGGAAGGCACCGATGGCAAGCAGTCCGAAAGCCGTCGCAGCCATCTGCCAGTGCGCCGCGACCAGCGCCCCGCCGAGGCCAAGCGCCCCACCACAGAGAGGAAGAAGGGCACGGCCCCGGCGCGCCAGGAATTGCGGAGCGAATGTCAGGGATATCCGGTCCGCCAGCGCATATGCGGGCGCCATGAACGATGCCGGCACGATCCGCTGATTGAGCCACGTCGTCTCGAAAGATCGCGCGTCCTGTTCGTCGCGGAGCAGGGTCCAGCGGCGTTCCGTCAGCGAGAGGCGCGGCAGCGGCACAATTCGGGTTCCGGACTGCAGCCCGACACGCAGCAGCGCAGGAACGGCATCGACGTCGATCGGCATTTCGGCCAGTCGTTCGACCGCAGAGCCGGGCAGGCGCGCCAGCCCGGCCCAGGCATGGTCGCGATCGATCCGTTCGAATCCGGCTTCCAGCCCCGGTTCCGCCGGCAGGGCAACGATTCCCGGCCGCTCGGCAAGCAGTTCCCCCGCAACCAGGGGATCGGGCACGACCCCTTCGGCAAATACGAACAGATCGTCCTGCGCCTTGACCAGTCCCGAAAGCGCCCGCGCGCTGCCCAGGGCATGGAAACTTGCGCCGGCCTGCTCCGCCTGATGAAGAAGGGGCAAAACACCTTCATCCAGCCCCTCGGCGAAACAAACGATACGCTCGCAGCCGAGCCTCAGGGCGAGATCGATCTGAAACGCAGCTGCACTGCGCCCGGCAACGGTCAGGAGACCCCGCACCGGGCCCACCCCATCGTCTCCGGTCGGATGAATTGCCGAAAGAATCGCGACCCGCAATTGGCGTCTCCAGCGTGAAAACACGCGATTCTACGCGTACCTCACCGGACTGCCAAGCGGTCAGCGCGATCCGGCTGAAAAGGAACGGGTGAAATCTTCAAGTTTGCGAAGGATCACCGGGTCTCCGGGGGCAGCCGCGATCGCATCCTCCGCCAGTTGCAGCAAGGATGCGGCGTGGAAGCTTGCGGCGAGCCCCTTCAGGCGCAGCGCCGCGACCTCCCAATTGCCATCGCACCTGGCGCGGCCCAGCAGGTCTATCTGGCGTTCGAGGCTTTCGACAAAGGCCGCGCGCAGTTCCGCCAGCAGCGCGGGATCGTCCCCGGCCGCGGCCGCCAATGTCGCATCGAGGCTGCCGTTTTCATGGACCATCAAGGGCACCCTATCGTAAATTAGGTTAAAGCAGGGTTTCAGAAAGGCGGTTTCGTGATAGCTTCCGTACTATGAACGGGGGATCCAATATCAGGACCATAGGGTCGGACGCGCCGGCGGATGTGCCGGCGATCAGTGAAACCGCCTTGACCGACACCGTGGAAACAGAGCCTGCTGCCGCACAGGGCGAGGAGGATGACACCTACGGTTCCAACGGACCAGAAGATGATGTCGCGCTGACGCGCAACTGGCTGATGCCGGCAGCGGCTGCGACTGCGTGCCTCGGATGGACAGCCTTTTTCGCGTGGACATATCGGGAAACCATGCAGAGCGGTGCCGCTGCGAGCCAGTGGATCGAATGGATCAGCCAGTGGGCCACGCCGATGGTGCTGGTTGCGGCCCTGTGGCTGCTCGCCACGCGCAACAGCCGCCGCGAGGCACGTCGCTTCGGCGCGGTTGCCGACCTGCTGTCGCACGAATCGCAAATGCTGGAAGCCCGCCTGGCGACCGTTAACCGCGAGCTTAGCCTGGCGCGCGAGTTTCTTGCCTCGCAATCGCGCGAGCTGGAATCGCTGGGGCGTGTCGCCACCGAACGACTTTCGACCCATGCCGACCGGCTGCAAGGGCTGGTGCAGGACAACGGCCAGCAGGTCGATGCGCTCGCCAGCGTCAGCACGACCGCGCTCGATAACATGAACAAACTGCGCGATGATCTTCCGGTCATCGCAAATTCCGCCCGCGATGTGTCGAGCCAGATCGGTAACGCCGGGCGCATTGCGCAGGACCATGTCAGCGAACTGATCGCCGGGTTCGAACGCCTGAACGATTTCGGCCAGACCAGCGAGCACCGGGTCGACAGTCTCCTGGGCCGGATCGACGAAGCTCTTCGACTGTTCGAGGAGCACGGCGAACAGCTCGACAACGCAACGGCCGAACGGTTCGACGCGCTGCGCGAGAAAAGCGAGGCATTTCGTGTCGATCTGGAGGGGCGCGAGATCGAGACCCTGGCGGCGCTGCGGCGCCGTGCGGATGCGCTGTCGCAGGAACTGCGCACAGCGCATGAAACGCTGGCGTCGGAAGAGGAAGAGGCACTCGTTTCGCTGCGAGCACGCCTTGGCGGCCTGCGTGATGAGACAAAGACGATCGGCAAGGCCCTGCGCGAGGGCGAGGAAGCCGCGATCGAGACCTGGAATGCGCAGATCGAGGCCATGCAGGCCCGCCTGACAGAAGCGATCGAAGTCATCAAAGGCGTCGATGAAAACGCCCTCGCCTCTGCCAATCGCAAGCTGCAGGCGTTGAAGTCCGATGCGGAAATCGCCGACCGCGGGATCGAGGAACGCGATCGGCAGCTCGAAGAACGCATGGCGGAACGTCACGCCGCGCTCGACGCAGCGCAAAGCAGCATCGCCGAAACGTTTGCCGCGCAGCTCGCCGAAATCGACGCTGCGATTGCGGAGCGGCGTCAGGCACATATTGCTCAGGCCGAGGAACTGGCCGGCAAGGGCGAAGCGATCACCGCCAGAATCGCGCAGTTGCGCGACGAAGTCGAAGCCATCGCACGCCACGGCGGCGAGACGGAAGAGGCGCTGACGGGCAGTCTGGATCGGCTGGAGGGCAAACTGGTCGCCAGCCGTGCCTCGCTGGATGGGACCGACGAAGCCGTCGCCGGCCTGACCGAAGCAAGCGTCCGGTTGCTGGAACTGCTGCGCGCCAGCAGCCAGCATTCCGCAGAAGATCTACCAGCCGCCATTGGCGAGGCGGAAGGGCGCCTTGCCGCTGTGGAAGAGCGTGCGACCGCGCTCAGGGATACGGTCGAGGAAGCGAGCCTCACCAGTGCGCGACTTTCCGAATATGTGACGGGCGCGCAAGGCACGGGTCGCGAAACGATCGCGGATATCGATGCGCTTCACGAGCGCTTTGCACAGGCGAATGAGACTTACGCCGCACAGATCGCCCAACTGCGCGAAACGATCACCAACCTGGGCGAAGACGGCACCGCCGTCGCCGGAAAGGCGCAAGACGATCTCCGCGAAGCGATCGAGGCGCTGGAAATGGCGGCACGATCGGCACGCGCGGCAATCGGCGAGGATGCGAGCGAGAGCATTCGCGAACTGGCCGAGCGGATCGGCAACGAAGCCTCGCGAGCCCTTGATGCGGTCATTCAGGAAAAGACGGAACAGTCGATTGGCCAGCTTGAGAAGGCCGCATCCAAAGCGTCCGATTCCAGCCGGCAGGCTGCGGTCCAGTTGCGGGATCAGTTGGCCAAAGTGGACGAACTGGCTGGCAATCTCGAAACCCGGGTCGTCCGCGCACGTGAGCGCGCCGAAGAGCAGGTGGATAACGATTTCGCGCGCAGGATGGCACTGATCACCGAAAGCCTCAATTCGAACGCCATCGACATTACCAAGGCCCTCTCCAGCGAAGTGACGGATACGGCCTGGGCGTCGTACCTGCGCGGCGATCGCGGTATCTTTACGCGGCGCGCCGTTCGTTTGCTCGACAATGCCGAAGCGCGGTCAATCGCCGGCCTTTATGAAGACGAGCCGGACTTCCGCGAAAATGTGAACCGGTATGTCGCAGATTTCGAAGGCATGTTGCGCACGATGCTTTCGACCCGCGACGGCAATGCCCTGGGCGTGACGATCCTCAGTTCCGACATGGGCAAGCTCTATGTTGCGCTGGCCCAGGCGATCAAGCGGCTAAGAGGCTAGGCGCGTCACATCGAGGTCGGAAACACCGATCCAGCGATATTGATAGTTGAGCGTGAACAGGCCGGTCAGAACGGCCGCCAGTATCGATGCGCGCACGATGACCCGCCACGGACGGAAATTGCCGGGCGCGCTATCGGCCTGCCCCGGCACCTTCTCCATCCCAAGCTCTTCATGAGTGCGAATGCCCCACGGGAGCATGACGAAGGCACTGAGCACCCAGATCAGGAAATAGATCGCCAGAATCGACGTCCACTGCATCGCATCAACCCCCGACTATCACGACTTTAACCTGTGGGCTCTTGCCCGACCAGCGGCGCGCGGCGCGGCGCGCGGCCAGTCGTGCGGCTTCCGACACTTCGGCGCGGTCATTGTGCGCGTTGCCGCGCAGCTTGCCGATCGCACCGAGTATGTCGGCCTTTGTCTCGGCAATGAATTCGTCCATGTCTTCTTCCAGCGGCAGGCCGAACGTTTCGACTTCCACAGTCAGCCGCGGCCCAAGGACGACGATCAGCGCGCCTTCCGCCGCAATGCGCCGCCGCATGACGATCCCTTCGCCATTTGCGGGCGCGATAATGTCGCCATCGAGAACAAGCCGGCCGGCGGTCACTTCAGCAATCTTGCCCGGTTCGCCCGGCGCCAGACGCACCATATCGCCATTCTTCTGCGCCACAGCGCGCGGGATACCGTGCGCCAGACCAAGACGAGCCTGTTCCTGCATGTGACGCATCTCGCCATGAACCGGAACGAGGATTTCCGGCCGCAGCCATTCGTACAATGCCTCAAGCTCCGGCCGCCCCGGATGGCCCGACACGTGAATCTCGCTCTGCCGGTCGGCCACCATCACAATGCCCCGCTCCGCCAACTGGTTCTGCACACGGCCAATGGCGATCTCGTTTCCGGGGATCTGGCGGCTGGAAAACAGGATGACATCGCCTGCGGTCAGCTCAATCGGATGATTGCCCTCCGCAATCCGCGCGAGGGCCGCCCGCGGCTCCCCCTGCCCGCCCGTCGCAATGATCAGCACTTCGCCCCGTGGCAGGCCCATGGCGGTGTCGAAATCGACGAGATCGGGCAGCTCTTCGAGATAGCCGTTGTCCTGCGCGACTTCGATGATGCGGTCCAGCGAACGCCCGGCAACGCAAAGCTGCCGCCCGGTGGCCTTGGCCACCTCACCCAGGGTATGCAGGCGCGCGACATTGGAAGCGAACGTGGTCACCAGCACGCGCCGCCCCCTGTGGCGCTTCACCTCGTCCATCAGCCCGGTATAGACCGCACCTTCGGAGCCGCTGGGGTTCGGATTGAAAACATTGGTCGAATCGCACACCAGCGCGAGCACGCCTTCGTCGCCAACGGCAACCAGTTCCTCTTCGGTGGTGGGCACGCCCACGATCGGATCTTCGTCCAGCTTCCAATCGCCAGTATGGAACACCCGGCCATAAGGCGTATCGAGCAGCAGCGCGTGACCTTCGGCGATCGAGTGCGCAAGCGGCAGATAGGAAATGCCGAATGGCCCCAGGTCGAACCGATCGGTGTCTTCGACCACGTTGAGTTCGACCTGCCGCGTCAGCCCCGCTTCGTCGAGCTTGCGCCGGACAAGGTCGGCCGTGAATGGCGTGGCATAGAGGGGGACACCCAGTTCGGCCGCGAAATAGGGAACAGCGCCGATATGGTCTTCGTGGGCATGGGTCAAAACGATGCCGACCAGATCCTTCGCCCGATCTTCGATAAACTCGAGATCGGCGAACACGAGGTCCACGCCGGGATACTCGCCGCCCGAAAACGTCATGCCGAGGTCGACCATCAGCCACTTGCCGTCGCACCCATATAGGTTGACGTTCATGCCTATTTCGCCCGATCCGCCGAGCGCGAGGAACAGCAGCTCTTTCTCAGGCGCGAAGTTCTTTTTCATGTAGATGCCCTTTCGGCGAGAATGGCGAGCCCTTCCAGCGTCAGATCGGCATCGACCGCATCGAAAATCTCGGTGTGTTCGTCAAACAGGATCGCCAGGCCGCCGGTGGCGACGACTTTTGCCGGTCGGCCAATCTCTTCCCGCATGCGGGCGATCAGTCCCTCCATCATGGCGACGTAGCCCCAGAAAACGCCGATCAGCATCTGATCTTCGGTATTGGTGCCGATCACGCTTGCCCCCCGCGGCGCCTCGATCGCGATGCGTGGCAATTTCGCCGTGTTGCCGACGAGGGCATCGAGCGACAGATTGATGCCCGGTGCAATGATTCCGCCCTTGTAGGCACCATTGAAATCGACCGCGTCGAACGTCGTCGCGGTGCCGAAATCGACCACGATCAGGTCGCCCGAATAGCGCGCATGGGCGGCAATGGCGTTGAGAGCGCGGTCGGCACCCAGAGAGCGCGGATCGTCGACATCGACGGCGATGCCCCAGTCCGCTGCCCCTTCCCCGGCGATTATCGGGGTCAGACCGAAGTATTTCTCGGCCAGCACCGTCAGATTATGGACCGCGCGCGGAACCACCGACGCGAAGATTATCTGCGTGATCGCATCGCGCGCGACGCCTTCGATCTTCAACAGTTGGAGCAGCCAGACCGCATATTCGTCACCGGTGCGGCGCGCATCGGTCGCGATCCGCCAGCGCGCCCGGACTTCCCGCTGTCCGTCGCCATCCCGCGAAAACAGGGCGAAGACCACGTTGGTATTTCCGACATCGACGGCGAGCAGCATGACAGTTTTCCTTCAACCGAGCGTGACGTCGCCTGCATGGATGGCACGGGTCGTCCCGTCTTCCAAGCGCAGGAGGAGAGAGGCATCCGCCGCAAGCCCGGCAAACTGCCCAAAGGTCGGCACCCCTTCGGCATCGTGGACGCGCAGCGGCGTGCCAATCGCATGTGCAGCCGCCAGCCACCTGCGTATCAACGGTTCTACGCCGTAACTGCGCCAGCGTTCCAGTTCGCGATCGAACGTTTCGGCCAGCGTTCGTGCGAATGCATCCCGATCGGGCGCTGGGCCGAGTTGCGCCAGGGCCACTGTCGGTCGGTCCGGCAGATCGGGCGCCTGCGCCAGATTGATCCCGATGCCGATGACCACGGCATCGCCCGCCCGTTCCAGAAGTATGCCCGAAAGCTTGGCACCGCGCAGCAACAGGTCGTTGGGCCACTTGATAACCAGCGCCTGGGGATCGGCGAGAAGCGGTAGAACCGCCTCGTAAGCCGCCAGGGCCGTCACCAGCGTCAGCGTGTGTGGCGGGGGATCGCCAGGGCCGGGCCTGACGATGGTCGAGCCCATGAAGTTTCCGGCACCGTCCGACCATGGGCGCCCCTGCCGGCCCCGGCCCGCAGTCTGGCGGTCGGCAACCAGCCAGTCGCCTTCCGCCATCCGCTCACCGTCGCGCAGGCGCGTGGTGAGATCGGCGTTGGTCGATCCGGTTTCTGCGACGACTTCGATCAAGCGACGAACAGCAGGGCCTCTGCCGCGCGGTCTGCGAGATCACCCAGAACGCGTGTCAGCAGATAACCGAGCGGCGAGACGATCACGGTCGTAACGCCCAGAATCAACCAGTGCGCCCAATCGCTCCGGGCAGTCGCAACCCCGACCGGTTCGTCGAAGTACATCACCTTCACGACCTTGATGTAGTAGAACGCACCGATCACGCTCGCGGCGATGCCGATTGCGGCCAGCACCAGCAGGTCCGCTTCCACCGCAGCCCAGAACACCACGAACTTGCCCCAGAATCCGAACAGCGGCGGTATGCCGGCGAGGCTGAACATCATCATCGCCAGGCACAGCGCCAGCAGCGGGCGTGTGCTGGACAACCCGGCAATATCGCCGAGGCTTTCCACCTGATCGCCCTGCGCGTTGCGCAACATCAGCACCGCAACAAAACTGCCGAGCGACATCGCAACATAGATCGCGAGGTAGACAAACATCGCCGAAACGCCGGCTGCGGTCCCCGCGGCAAGGCCGATCAGAATGAAACCGACATTGTTGATCGAGGAATAGGCCAGCAGCCGCTTGAGATTGCTCTGCCCGATTGCGCCCAGCGCACCGACCACGATGGAGGCAAGCGCGGCGAAGATCACGATCTGCCGCCATGCGTCCATCTGCATGCCGAACGCATCGAGCGCGACCCGCGCCGTCAGCGCGACCGCGGCGACTTTCGGCGCAGTGGCAAAGAAAGTCGTCACCGGTGTGGGCGCGCCTTCGTAAACGTCGGGCGTCCACATGTGGAACGGGACTGCGGCGATCTTGAAGGCAAGGCCGGCGAGCACGAAGATCAGGCCGAAGAGCAGCCCCATCGACAGTTCGCCCGACATCGCCGCTCGCACGCCTTCGAACGACGTCGTTCCGGTGAAGCCGTAAACGAGACTGGTGCCGTAGAGCAGGATGCCGCTGGCGAGCGCGCCGAGCACAAAGTATTTCAGGCCCGCTTCTGCAGAACGATCATCGCTGCGCATGAACGATGCAAGGACGTATGCAGAAAGGCTGTTCAGTTCGAGCCCGAGATAGAGGGTCATGAAATCGGTCGCCGAAACCATGATCGCCATGCCGAGCGCGGCGAAGAGCATCAGCACCGGATATTCGGGCCGGATACCCCCGTCTCGTTCGAAGAACCGCGGCGCCACCATCAGGCAGCCGATCGCGGACACGAAGATCAGGATCTTGGCAAACGACGCGAACGCGTCAGCCGCGAACTGCCCGCCGAACGCAAGCGTGTCAGGCCCCATTGCCCCGCCGCACAGCGCGGGAGCGACAAGGAAGCTCGCCCCACCCAGCGCCACTGCTGCAAGGATGCTGACCAGTCGGCCTGCATTGCGGCTCCATGCCGCGATCAACAGCAGCGCCAGCCCCGAAAGGCCGAGCAGAATTTCAGGCGCAACCAGCGCGAGAGAAGACGTCATGTCCATCAGTGCGCTCCCTCCGCCTCGCCATCTGTGGCGTCATGTCCCGCCTCATGCTCGCCGGCCACGGCGTTGGCCGCCTCCGCCCGTGGCGTTCCCGCCGCAAGATGCGCATCGCCATCGGGCGCGGCGCGTGACAGGCGTGCATCGAGCGCGGCGATATCCTGGCGCATCGGCGCGAGGAAGCTTTCGGGATAGACGCCCATCCACAGCACCGCCGCGGCGATCGGCGCCAGCATGGCCCATTCACGGGGGTTGAGGTCGGGCATGGCCGCAGCATCGGCGTTCTTCTGAACACCGAAAGCGATCCGCCAGTAGAGATAGAGCATGTAACCCGCACCGAGGATGATGCCGGTCGTGCAGACCAGCGTGACCCAGGAATTGGCCTGATAGATCCCGGCCAGGCTGAGGAATTCACCGACGAAACCGCTCGTGCCGGGCAGGCCGATGCTGGCCATTGTGAACAGCATGAAGAACAGGGCGTACTTGGGCATGTTGATCGCAAGCCCGCCGTAACGGTCGATTTCGCGCGTGTGCAGCCGGTCGTAGATCACGCCGACGCAGAGGAACAGCGCGCCCGACACAAGGCCGTGGCTGAGCATGACGATCATCGCCCCTTCCAGGCCCTGGACGTTGAAGGCGAACAGCCCGACCGTCACGATCGCCATGTGCGCGACCGAGGAATAGGCGATTAGCTTCTTCATATCCTGCTGCACCAGCGCGATCAGGCTGGTGATCACGACCGCTGCCATCGACAGGCCCCAGACCAGCCACACGAACTGCGCGCTCGCTTCGGGGAACATCGGCAGGCTGAACCGGATGAAGCCGTAACCGCCCATCTTCAGCAGCACGCCGGCCAGAATGACCGAGCCGGCCGTCGGCGCCTGAACGTGGGCGTCGGGCAGCCAGGTGTGCACCGGCCACATCGGCATCTTCACCGCGAAGCTGGCGAAGAACGCGAGCCAGAGCCAGGTCTGCGCGCCCGGCGGGAAGTCGTACTGCATCAGCGTGGGAATGTCGGTCGTGCCCGCCTCGTTCACCATCCACAGCATCGCGATCAGCATCAGGACCGATCCGAGCAGGGTGTAGAGGAAGAACTTGTAGCTGGCGTAGATCCGGTCTTGCCCGCCCCAGATCCCGATGATCAGATACATCGGGATCAGGCCGGCTTCGAAGAAGATGTAGAACAGGAACAGATCCTGCGCCGCGAAAACGCCGATCATCAGCAGTTCCATCAGCAGGAACGCGGCCATGTATTCGCCCACGCGCTTCTGGATCGCTTCCCAGCTTGCGAGGATGCAGATCGGCATCAGGAACGTGCTCAGCACGATCAGCAGCAGCGCAATGCCGTCGATGCCCAGCGCATAGCTGAAACCGGCAAACAGCTCGTAGCGTTCGGTATACTGCCACTGCGCGCCGCCGATATCGAAATTCAGCCACAGCGCTATGCCCAGCGCCAGATCGATGAGCGTAGCGGCAAGCGCAATCGTGCGCGCTGCCTTCGCTTCGGCGAACAGGCACGCGATGCCCGCCAACAGCGGCACCGCCAGCATCAGCGAAAGGATCGGGAAGCCCCCCATTACATCAGCACCCAGGTGATCGCGGCGACCAGGCCAAGCAGCATGATCAACGCGTAGCTATAGAGATATCCGGACTGCACCTTGCGCGCGACGACCGCACCGCGGGCGACGACCCAGGCGGCCCCGTCGGGCCCGAAGCGGTCGATCAGGCCCTTGTCGCCGCGCTTCCAGAGCTGCCGGCCGAGCCAGAACGACGGCCGGATGAACACCAGATGGTACAATTCGTCGAAATACCATTTCCGATAGACGAAATTGTGCACGAGGCGGAACTGCTCGACGAACTTGCCAGGGATCGAGGTGTCGCGAATGTAGGCCAGCCAGGCCCCGAACAGACCGAGCAGCATCACAATGCTGGCGGTCAGCTTCACCCACAACGGTACGGCGTGCATCTCGTGAATCAGCGCCTCGTTGTAGAAGATCGAACCGCCCCAGAAGGCCGGATCGTCGAGGAAGGCGTGGCTGAACACCCAGCCTGCGAAGATCGCGCCGATAGTCAGCACGCCGAGCGGGATCAGCATCGAAACCGGGCTTTCGTGCGGATGATAGCCGCCGGTGGTGTCCGCCCCTGCCTCATCCGGCGTCTTGTGGACGCTGTGCTGGATGTGTTCGCTTTCGATCCAGCGGGGCTTGCCCCAGAAGGTGAGGAACATGAGCCGCCAGGAATAGAAGCTGGTCAGCAGTGCCGCGACCGCGCCCATCCAGAAGGCGAAATTGCCCAGCTCCGTGCCGCGCGCGAAGGCGACTTCCAGAATGGCATCCTTCGAATGGAACCCGGCGAAGCCAGCGTGCAACCAGTAGATACCCACCCCGGTGATCGCCAGCGTGCCCGCCATCATGGCCCAGAAGGTCAGCGGGATATGCTTACGCAGCGCGCCGTAATAACGCATGTCCTGTTCGTGGTGCATCGCGTGGATGACCGAACCGGCGCCGAGGAACAGCAGCGCCTTGAAAAATGCGTGCGTGAACAGGTGGAACATCGCCGCGCCATAGGCACCGACACCCGCGGCGAAGAACATGTAGCCGAGCTGCGAACAGGTCGAATAGGCGATGACGCGCTTGATATCCCACTGCGTCGTGCCGATCGTCGCCGCGAAGAAACAGGTCGCGGCGCCGATGAAAGTGACGAGCCCCAGCGCGACCGGCGCGGTTTCGAACATTGGCGACAGGCGGCAGACCATGAACACGCCCGCGGTCACCATCGTGGCCGCGTGAATCAGCGCGGAAACCGGCGTCGGGCCTTCCATCGCGTCGGGCAGCCAGGTGTGCAGGCCGAGCTGCGCCGACTTGCCCATCGCGCCGATGAACAGGAGGATGCAGAGCACGTCCATCGTCTGCAGACGCATGCCGAGGAACCCGATCGAGCTGCCGCTCATCCCCGGTGCAGCCTCGAGGATCTCGGGGATCGAGGTCGTCTGGAACACCAGGAACGTGCCAAAGATGCCGAGCATGAAGCCGAGATCGCCGACGCGGTTGACCACGAAGGCCTTGATCGCGGCCTTGTTGGCGCTCGGCTTGCGGAACCAGAACCCGATCAGGAGGTAGCTGGCCAGGCCAACCCCTTCCCAGCCGAAGAACATCTGGACCAGATTGTCCGCCGTCACCAGCATCAGCATCGCGAACGTGAACAGCGAGAGATAGGCGAAGAACCGCGGCTGATCCGGGTCTTCGGCCATATAGCCCCAGCTATAGAGGTGGACGAGCGCGGAAACGCTGGTGATCACGACCAGCATCACGGCGGTCAGCGTATCCACCCGCAGCGCCCAGTCGAAGCTGAGCGCGCCGGACTGCACCCACTGAAGCACCGGCACGACCTGCGCCTCGGCGGTCCCCGCGACGAAGCCGAGGAAAATCGGCCACGAGAGCGCGCAGGAAACGAACAGGGCGCCGGTGGTGATCGACTTCACCACAGTGTTGCCGAGGGCCCGATTGCCCAGCCCGCCGACGATGGCCACGAGCAGGGGCAGGAAAACGATGAGGAGAATCGACGTTTGCACCGGTGTTTATCCCTTCATCCGGTTGACATCGTCGACCGCGATCGTGCCCCGGCCACGGAAATAGATGACCAGGATCGCAAGCCCGATCGCAGCCTCCGCCGCCGCGACGGTCAGCACGAACATGGCGAAGACCTGCCCCGTCATGTCGCCCAGGAAGGCGCTGAACGCGACCAGGTTGATGTTCACCGCCAGCAGGATCAGTTCGATCGCCATCAGGATCACGATCACGTTCTTGCGGTTGAGGAAGATCCCCAGAACGCCCAGCACGAACAGCACCGCACTGACGACGACATAGTGTTCGATCCCGATCACAGTTCGACCCCCTTGCCGATTTCCGGCTTCTTCATTTCGGTCGCATCGCCGGGGCGGCGACGAACCTGCTTGCCGATATCCTGATGGCCGCGTGCGCCCGCCGGGCGTTCACGATGGGTCAGCGCGATCGCGCCCACCATCGCCACCAGCAGGATGATGCCGGCGGTTTCGAACAGGAACAGGTATTTGCCGTAGAGCACTGTCCCCAGGCTTTCGATATTGCTGCGATCCATCATCGGCGCCGCGCTGCCATCGGGCACGCCCAGCTCCAGCGCCCCGGCGCGGTAAGCACCGATGCCCAGCACCAGTTCGGCCAGCAGAACCAGCGCGATTGCGATGCCGAGCGGGAAATTCTTGATGAAGCCGGCGCGCAGTTCGGCGAAGTCGATGTCCAGCATCATGACAACGAAGAGGAACAGCACCGCGACCGCGCCGACATAAACGATCACCAGCAGAGCGGCGATGAACTCGGCACCAACGATGACCATCAGGCCCGCTGCGTTGAAGAACGCCAGGATCAACCACAGCACCGAATGCACGGGGTTGCGGGCCATTATCGTGAACACGCCGCTGGCAAGCACGAGAACCGCGAACAGATAGAAGGCGAGAGTCTGGATCATGGGTCGGCGCGGCCCCTATCGGTAGGGCGCATCGGCTTCAAGGTTCGCGGCAATGGCCCGCTCCCACTTGTCACCGTTCGCCAGCAGTTTCGCCTTGTCGTAAAGCAGTTCTTCGCGCGTTTCGGTCGCGTACTCGAAGTTCGGCCCTTCGACGATCGCATCCACAGGGCAGGCTTCCTGACAGAAACCGCAATAGATGCACTTGGTCATGTCGATATCGTAACGCGTCGTGCGGCGGCTGCCATCGTCGCGCGGTTCGCTCTCGATCGTGATCGCCTGCGCCGGGCACACGGCCTCGCACAGCTTGCAGGCAATGCAGCGTTCTTCCCCATTGGGATAGCGGCGCAGCGCGTGCTCCCCACGGAAACGGGGGCTGATCGGGTTCTTCTCGAACGGATAATTGATCGTCGCCTTGGGCTTGAAGAAATACTTCAGCGTGAGGGCATGGGCCTTCACGAACTCCCACAGGGTGAACGATTTTATGAGATGGGCGACGCTCATGCGGCGACTCCGTAACGGGTGATCATCAGCCAGCCGCTCACCAGCACCACGAACAGCAGGCTCAGCGGCAGGAAGACCTTCCAGCCGAGGCGCATGAGCTGGTCGTAGCGGAAACGCGGGACTGTGGCCTTCACCCAGCTGAAGATCAAGAAGAACAGGAAGATCTTGGCGAAGAGCCAGATCCAGCCCGGAATATCGAACCACGGGATCAGGTCCACGTTCAGCGGGGGCAGCCAGCCGCCGAAGAACAGGATCGCGTTGAGCGCGCACATCAGCAGGACATTGGCATATTCGCCCAGCCAGAAGAGCGCGAAGCTCATGCTCGAATATTCGGTCTGATACCCGGCGACCAGCTCGCTTTCCGCCTCAGTAAGGTCGAACGGGGCGCGCGCGGTTTCGGCCAGTGCGGAAATCAGGAACATGACCCAGATAGGGAACAGCAGCGGGTTGAAGAAGAACCCGTTGACGATGCCCAGCCCGTGGCCGCGCTGCGCCTCGATAATCCCGTTCATATTGTTCGTACCGGCCCACATGATCACGCAGACGAGGAGGAAACCGATCGAAACCTCGTAACTGATCATCTGCGCCGCTGCGCGCATGGCGGAAAAGAACGGGTACTTCGAGTTGGAAGCCCAGCCCGACACGACGACGCCGTAGACGCCGAGCGAACTGATCGCGAGGACATAGAGCAGGCCGATGTTGATATCGGCCAGCACTGCCTCGGGTCCGAAAGGAATGACGGCCCAGGCGAGCAACGCGACGGTGAAGGTCAGGATCGGCGCGATCAGGAACAGGCCCTTGTTTGCGGCCGAGGGGATGATCGTTTCCTGCAGGAAGACCTTGAGCCCATCGGCAAAGCTTTGCAGCAGGCCGAACGGGCCGACCACGTTGGGCCCACGCCGCAGCGCGATCGCAGCCCAGACCTTGCGGTCGACGTAGATGATCATCGCGACGGCCAGCATCAGCGGCAGTGCGATCAGCAGGATGCCGGCGATCGTGGCAACGAACCACGCCCACTCGTAGCTCATGCCGAGAGATTGGAAGAAGGCGGTCATTACCTGCGACTCCCGAAAACCGACTTGGGAATATAACCAAATAGGTTGCAAAAGTCAAGAACAAAATGCGAACAAATGCGCATAGTCCTCCCCTTCTGGGGGAGGGGGACCGCGACGCGAAGCGTCGTGGTGGAGGGGGTGTACGCCTGGAACGCCCCCTCAGTCAGCGCTACGCGCTGCCAGCTCCCCCAGTGGGGGAGCATCTGAGTGACGCCAATCATTCCGCCGCCTCCAGGATTTCCTCGCCGTGGAGCAATTCGGCCGAACACTGTTGCATCACCGCGCTGGCACGGGCGATGGGATTGGTGAGGTAGAAGTCTGCGATAGGATACGAAATTCGCCCCTCGGCTTTAACCGACTTCGCCTTGGGCAGCTTGCCGTAATCGGCGAGGCCTTCTTCGCCCAACGCGGGCACTTCGGCAATCATCGCGGCCTGCAGCTCGGCGAAGCTGTCGAAGCCGACCTCTACCCCCAAGGCATCGGCCAGCGCGCGCAGGATCGTCCAGTCCTCCCGCGCATCGCCCGGTGCAAACACAGCCTTTTCGGCGAACTGCACGCGCCCTTCGGTGTTGACGTACGTACCGTCTTTTTCGGCATAGCTCGCCGCCGGCAGGATGATATCCGCCGCGTGCGCGCCCTTGTCGCCGTGGTGGCCGATATAGACTTTCAGGCTCTGGTCGAACGCCGACCAGTCGACCTCGTCCGCACCAAGTGCCAGCACAACTTTCGGCTGCGCCTTCGCGATATCGGCCATCCCGCCCTTCTGCGCGTAACCGAGCATGAGCCCGCCCATCCGCGCCGCGGCAGTGTGAAGCACGTTGAAGCCGTTCCAGCCATCGCGCCGCCAGCCCTGCGACAGCCCAAGCGCGGCGTCGAAGGCGCCCGCGGCAAGCCCACCTGCGCCGACGATCACTGCAGGACGTTCCGCCTTGTCGAAAGCGTCGGCCACGTGTTCGGGAAGATCGTGCAGGATGCCTGCATCTTCGCCCAGAAACTCGGCCGGATAAGTCGTTTCCCAGTGCGGGCCGACCACGAAGACTTTCGCCCCGCGCTTCACCGCCTTGCGCAGCCGCACGTTGACCAGCGCCGCTTCGTGCCGGACATTGCTGCCGACGATCAGAACGGCGTCGGCGGTTTCGATCCCGGCAAAGGTCGAATTGAACGCGACCGCCGCCATATTGTCGGCGGGATAATCCATCCCGGTCTGCCGCCCTTCAAGCAGTGTGGAGCCCATTGCGCCGAGCAGGGTCTTCGCCGCGAACATCGTTTCGCAATCGACCAGATCGCCTGCGATCGCGGCGATACTGGCACCCGGCTTTGCCTTGGCAATGGCCTTGAACGCCTCTTCCCAACTCGCCTGCTGGAGCTTGCCGCGCTTGCGGATCCAGACCTTGTCGAGCCGGCGACGGGTCAGGCCATCGACCATGTAGCGGCCCTTGTCCGACAGCCATTCTTCGTTGACGTCGTCGTTATTGCGCGGGAGCGCGCGCATGACTTCGCGGCCCCTGCTGTCGAGCCGGATATTCGCCCCGACCGCGTCGCTGACGTCGATCGAAAGCGTCTTCTTCAGCTCCCACGGCCGTGCCTCGAAGGCATAGGGGCGGCTGGTCAGCGCGCCGACCGGGCACAAGTCGATCACATTGGCCGACAGCTCGTGCTGGGCCGCCTGTTCGAGGTAGGTCGTGATCTGCATGTCTTCGCCGCGACCGACAGCGCCGATCTCGTCCACGCCCGCAATCTCTTCGGAGAAACGGACACAGCGGGTGCAGTGGATGCAGCGGGTCATGATCGTCTTGATCAGCGGGCCCATGTACTTTTCGGTCACCGCGCGCTTGTTTTCTTCATAGCGCGAGCCGCCGCGGCCGTAGGCGACGGCCTGATCCTGCAAGTCGCACTCGCCGCCCTGATCGCAGATCGGGCAATCGAGCGGATGGTTGATGAGCAGGAATTCCATCACGCCTTCGCGCGCGGTCTTGACCATCTGGCTGTCGGTGCGGATTTCCTGGCCGTCGGTGGCCGGCAGGGCGCAGCTTGCCTGCGGCTTGGGCGGCCCGGGCTTCACTTCGACCAGGCACATGCGGCAATTGCCGGCAATGCTGAGCCGTTCGTGATAGCAGAAGCGCGGAATTTCCTTCCCCGCCAGCTCGCACGCCTGCAACACGGTCGCGCCGTCGGGAACCTCGATTTCCTGACCGTCTACGGTGACTTTAGGCATTATTCCGCGGCCTCCGCGAATTGCGCGTTATGTTCTTCGATCCGGCGTTCCAGCTCGGGGCGGAAGTGGCGGATGAGGCCCTGGATCGGCCAGGCCGCCGCGTCGCCCAGGGCGCAGATCGTGTGGCCTTCCACCTGCTTGGTCACCTGATGAAGCATGTCGATTTCCTCGATCGCCGCATCGCCCGTGCGCAGGCGCTCCATCACGCGCCACATCCACCCGGTGCCCTCGCGGCAGGGGGTGCACTGGCCGCAGCTCTCGTGCTTGTAGAAATAGCTGATCCGGCTGATCGCGCGGACCACGTCGGTGGACTTGTCCATCACGATCACGCCCGCCGTGCCGAGGCCGGAGCCGAGTTCCTTCAGCCCGTCGAAATCCATCGGGGCATCCATGATCTGCTCTGCCGGCACCAGCGGCACCGACGACCCGCCGGGGATAACGGCGAGCAGATTGTCCCACCCGCCGCGAATGCCGCCGCAATGCTTCTCGATCAATTCGCGGAACGGGATGCTCATCGCTTCCTCGACCACGCAGGGTTTTTCCACGTGGCCGGAGATCTGGAACAGCTTGGTGCCTGCGTTGTTCTCCCGCCCGAAGCCGGAGAACCAGCTCGCGCCGCGACGCAGGATCGTGGGGACGACGGCAATCGATTCCACGTTGTTCACCGTGGTCGGGCAGCCGTAGAGGCCGGCCCCGGCCGGGAACGGCGGCTTGAGCCGCGGCTGCCCCTTTTTGCCTTCGAGGCTTTCGATCATCGCGGTTTCTTCGCCGCAGATATAGGCGCCCGCGCCGCGGTGCATGAACACGTCGAAATCGTATCCGGTACCGCTGGCATTCTTCCCGATCAGACCGGCATCGTACGCCTCGTCGATCGCCGCCTGCAGCGTCTCCGCCTCGCGGATGAACTCACCGCGAATGTAGATGTAGGCGGCCCGCGCGCGCATCGCGAAGCCGGCGCAGAGCGCACCTTCGATCAGCTTGTGCGGATCATGGCGGATGATTTCGCGGTCCTTGCACGATCCGGGTTCGGATTCGTCGGCGTTGATGACCAGAAAGCTGGGCCGCCCGTCCTTACTTTCCTTGGGCATGAACGACCACTTGAGACCGGTCGGGAATCCCGCCCCGCCGCGCCCGCGCAAGCCCGAAGCCTTCATCTCGTCGATGATGGCGTCCTGCCCTCGCCCGATCAGCGCCTTGGTATCATCCCAGTCGCCGCGCGCCTGCGCCGCCTTCAGGCCCCAGTCCTGGAAGCCGTAAAGATTGGTGAAAATGCGATCCTTGTCAGCGAGACTCACGCGAAACCTCCCTGCGAAACGAACCAGACCGCCGCGACGGCGATCAGCGCGATCGCGCCGAACTTGACCAGACCGACGAGAACCTTCCACGCGATGAACACCAGGATCAGCGCGACGATGATGGTGACGATGTCCATTACCATTCGCCCCGGTAGTCGTGATTGCCCTCGACCATTTCCTTCAGCGTGCTCGGGCCGCCGAGCGGCTCGCTGGTGTGGCGACCGGGTTCCTGCGTGCCAGCTTTGGGCTGCTCGCCCCTGGCCAGCGCGTCGAGCACCGCATCGAGCCGCTCGGGCGTGAGGTCCTCGTAGTTGTCGTCGTTGATCTGGACCATCGGCGCGGTCGCGCAATTGCCCATGCATTCGACTTCGGTGAGGGTCCAAAGCCCGTCTTCCGACACCGCGCCCTTCTTCATGCCGCGCTTCTTGCACGCTTCCATCAGCCCGTCCGACCCGCGCAACATGCACGGCGTCGTACCGCAGACCTGCACGTGGTACTTACCCACGGGCTTCAGGTTGTACATGAAATAGAAGGTCGCGACTTCGAGCACGCGGATCACCGGCATGTCGAGATAATCGGCGACATATTCGATCACCGGCAGCGGCAGCCAGCCCTGCGTGTTGGTTTCGTCGCCGACCTGCCGCTGCGCAAGGTCGAGCAGCGGCATCACGGCGGAGCGCTGGCGCCCCTCGGGATAGCGCGCGATCGCCTTGTCGGCTTTCGCCTTGTAGTCCGTCGTGAACGCGAACGAACCCCAGCGCTCTCGCAGCTCGGGGGTATCGGGGGTGGGTTGACGGTCAGCCATCAGCGATCACACTCCCCGAAGACGACGTCGATGGCGCCGAGGATGGCGGTGGCATCGGGCAGCATGTGGCCTTTCGACATGAAATCCATTGCCTGCAGGTGGCTGAAGGCCGTCGGGCGGATCTTGCAGCGATAGGGTTTATTCGACCCGTCGCTGACCAGGTACACGCCGAATTCGCCCTTCGGGCTTTCGGTCGCGACGTAGACTTCGCCCGCGGGCACGTGGAACCCCTCGGTATAGAGCTTGAAGTGGTGGATCAGCGCTTCCATCGACTGCTTCATCTCGCCGCGCTTGGGCGGGGAGACTTTGCCGTCGGTGCTGGCGATCGGCCCTTCGGGCATTTCGGCCAGGCACTGCTTGATGATTTTCGCGCTTTCGTAGACTTCCTTCACCCGCACCATGAACCGGTCGTAGCAGTCCGAATTGGTGCCGACGGGAATCTCGAAATCCATCCGGTCATAGACGTCGTAGGGCTGCGACTTGCGCAGGTCCCACGGAATGCCGGCGGCGCGGATCAGCGGGCCGGAGAACCCCCAGCGCAGCGCGTCTTCCTTGCTCACCACCGCGATATCGACGTTGCGCTGCTTGAAGATGCGGTTGTCGAGCACCAGGCTCATCGCGTCGCCGAACAGTTCGGGCAGGCGCCCGTCGACCCAGTCGCCGATGTCGGTCAGCAGCTTCAGCGGAACGTCCTGGTGGACGCCGCCGGGGCGGAACCACGCGCTGTGCATCCGCGCGCCAGAGGCCCGCTCGAAGAAAT
Organism: Pelagerythrobacter marensis; assembly: GCF_001028625.1. Taxonomy (NCBI): domain Bacteria; kingdom Pseudomonadati; phylum Pseudomonadota; class Alphaproteobacteria; order Sphingomonadales; family Erythrobacteraceae; genus Pelagerythrobacter; species Pelagerythrobacter marensis. The sequence continues at coordinate 1,372,824 of NZ_CP011805.1, forward strand.
TCATGCAGTCTTCGCGCAGCTCGAACACCCAAAGATTGGGCGTCATCGCGCCCACGTCCATCACATGCGCGCCGATGTTCAGCATGTGGTTCGAAATGCGCGTCAGCTCCGCAAACAGGACCCGCAGGTACTGGGCGCGGATCGGCACTTCCACATTGAGCAGCTTCTCGATTGCCAGGACGTAGCTGTGTTCCTGACACAGCGGCGAACAGTAATCGAGCCGGTCGAAATAGGGCAGTGCCTGCAGGTAGGTCTTGTGTTCGATCAGCTTCTCGGTCCCGCGGTGCAGCAGGCCGACGTGCGGATCGATCCGTTCGATGATCTCGCCATCAAGCTCCATCACCATGCGCAGCACGCCGTGCGCCGCAGGGTGCTGGGGTCCGAAGTTGATCGTGTAGTTGGAGATCACCTCGCCTTCGGTGGTCGGCGAGGCTTCGGCTACGAAACCGCTCATTCGCCCTTCTCCTTCGGCTCTGTCGCGGCCTTGGTGTCGCGCGCCTTGCCCTCGCGTTCGGACCGGTCTTCGCGATCTTCGGTCGGCTCGGGAGCAGTCTCGTCGATTTCGCTATCGTCTTCCGCAGGGGCGCCTGCGCTGACCTTGTCCGCGGCTTCCTCGTCGGCTTTCGCACCGGCACCGGTCTGGGACGGCTTGCCAGTCGTCTTCGGGTCGGAAACCGGCGGTGTCGCGGCCTTCTCGTCACCCGGCAGGACGTAGTCGGCCCCTTCCCACGGGCTCATGAAATCGAACTGGCGCAGATCCTGCGGCAGATCGACCGGCTCGTAAACGACGCGCTTCTCCTCTTCGGAATAGCGCAGTTCCTGATAGCCGGTGAGCGGGAAGTCCTTGCGGAAGGGGTGCCCTTCGAATCCGTAATCGGTGAGAATGCGGCGCAAGTCGGTATTGCCTTCGAACAGCACGCCGTAGAGGTCGAAGACCTCGCGTTCGAGCCAGCCGGCATTGGGCCACAGCGTCGTCACCGTGGGCACCGGAGTCCTTTCCGATGCCGTCACCTTCAGCATCACGCGGTGGTTCCGCGTTACGCTGAGCAGCATGTAGACAACTTCGAACCGCTCGGCCCGCTGGGGATAATCGACCCCGGCGATTTCCATCAGCTGCTGGTATTCATGCTCGTCGCGCAGAAGACGCAGCGCGTCCTCGATCGAATCGCGCTTCACGGTCAGCAGGATTTCGCCATGCTCCTCGTGCGCATCGACGAGCATCGCGCCGAGCGCCGCGGACAGCGCATCCTTCACGCCTTCGTTGGAGGCGAACCTGGGGGCGGAATGAACAACGGTCATTGTCGGGCAATCACCTTTCGATCGTACCTGCGCGCCGGATCTTCCGCTGCAACTGCATCACGCCGTAAAGCAGCGCCTCCGCAGTCGGCGGGCAACCCGGGACATAGATATCAACCGGCACGATGCGGTCGCAGCCACGCACGACGGAATAGCTGTAGTGGTAATAACCGCCGCCATTGGCGCAGCTGCCCATCGAAATCACATACTTCGGGTCCGACATCTGGTCGTAAACCTTGCGCATCGCCGGGGCCATCTTGTTGCACAGAGTGCCGGCGACGATCATCACGTCGCTCTGGCGCGGGCTGGCGCGCGGGGCGGCACCGAAACGCTCCATATCGTAACGCGGCATGTTGACGTGGATCATCTCCACCGCGCAGCACGCGAGGCCGAAGGTCATCCACCAGAGGCTGCCGGTGCGTGCCCACTGGAACAGATCCTCGGTGCTGGTGACAAGGAAACCCTTGTCGTTCACCTCGGTCTGCAGGGCGCGAAAATATTCTGCGTCGGCCTGGCGAATTTCGCCGGGGCGGGCTGCGGGGGTGACTTGGTTCATAACTTATTCCCAATCCAGCGCGCCGGACTTCCATTCGTATATGAAGCCGACGGTCAGGATGCCGAGAAAGACCATCATTGCGATCCATGCGGACCAGCCGAGATCGAACACCGTCACTGACCAGGGGAACAGGAACGCCACTTCGAGATCGAAAATGATGAACAGGATCGCGACGAGGTAAAACCGCACGTCGAACTGGCTGCGCGAATCCTCGAACGCGGGGAAGCCGCATTCATATTCGCTGTTCTTCTCCGTGCTCGGATTGTGTGCACCGGTCAGGCGCGACACGCCCATCGGCAGGAACACGAACAACGCCGAGAGTCCCAGCGCAATGATCAGAAAGATCAGGATCGGAAGGTATTGGCTCAGGTCGACCACGCTGGTTCCTTGGAGGCGGTTTTCCTTGGGGCGATTCCCGTGGGGCGGATGGTTCGCGCCCGCCTCTAGGCCGCTCTCCCGCGCGGCGCAAGGGCGCGGAAATGCGAACCTTTCGCAATAAATGTGCCCGGCGCGGAACGCCTCCGACGAAGGCTATTTCATGAGGCCGCGCACTGCCTTTTCAGTCGCCGCGCCATAGGGGGGCTTGAAGCCGCCGAGCTTCGCCACGTCGATCTTCGGCTGGGTATAGACAGAACGCGCGTGGCTGAATTCGCGGAATCCCTCGACCCCGTGGTACGAACCGATCCCGCTTGGCCCCACGCCCCCGAACGGCAGATCATCCATCGATACGTGGAAAATCACGTCGTTCACGGTAACCCCGCCGGATATCGTTCGGGTCAGCACCTGCTCGCGCTCGCCAGCATTCGTTCCGAAATAATAGAGGCCCAGCGGCCGGTCGCGCTGGTTCACATAGTCGATCGCCTCGCCGACATCGCGATAGGTCTTCACCGGCAGGACAGGGCCGAAAATCTCCTCCTGCATCGCTTGCATCTCGTCGGTCACGTTGCGCAATATGGTCAAAGGCATCTTGCGCGCGTTGGTGCCGGAAAAATCCTCCTTGCCCGGATTGACCTCGATCACCTCGGCGCCCTTGTCGCGGGCATCCTCCACCAAGCCTTTCAGCCGGTCGAAATGGCGGTCGGTGACGACCGAGGCGTAGTCGTCGTTTTCCAGCAGGCTCGGGTACATTCGGTGCACGCCCAGTTCCACCGCGGCGATCGCGGCGTCTTCCTGGTCTTGCGGCACATACATGTAATCCGGCGCCAGGCAGATCTGGCCGGCGTTCATCATCTTGCCCATCGCGATTCGTTCGCCGGCCTGCTCCAGATTCGCCCCGCGCCCCAGGAACACCGGCGATTTGCCGCCCAGCTCCAGCGTGACCGGGCACAGGTTTGCGGCCGCCGCCTCCATCACCTTGCGCCCCGTCGCGGTCGATCCGGTGAACACGAGGTGATCGAAAGGCAGCGAGGAAAATTCGTGCGCCACTTCCGGCCCGCCGGTGACGAAGGCGACCTCGCTCTCGTCAAAATACTTTGCGCACAGCTCCGCCGACAAATCCGAGGTTTTCTCGGTGAATTCGCTCGGTTTGATCATCGCGCGATTGCCGGCGGCGAGCACCTGCATCAACGGGCCGAAGCTGAGGTTGACCGGGAAATTCCACGGGCTGAGGATGCCGATCACCCCCTTTGGTTCGTACCGCAGTTCCGCCTTCGCGCCCAACAGGCCCAGCGGGAACTGGACGTGCCGCTTTTCCGCCCGCGACCATTTGTCGAGATGCTTGAGGCAATATTTGCCAAAGGAAACCGTCCCGGCAACGTCGGTGATCATCGACTGGTGCGGGCTGCGATTCCCGAAATCCGCGCTCATCGCATTGCACAGCGCTTCGCTGTTTTCCCTCAGCAGGGCGATCGCGCGCCTGATCCGGTCGCGCCGTACATCGAGCCCCTCCGGCCGCGCAGCGGTGAACGCCTCGCGCTGCCTGCTCAACAGATCACGCATCGTGGAAGTGTCTTGCCCGGCCATCGATCTCTCCATTGGTTTTGCTTTGCCACCGATTGTCCACCACCCGACCGCCATTGGCAAGCGCACACCTGAGTCATTTGCCTTTGCCGCAGTGCAGCATTAGGTAGCTCGCCAACAACGATCTCCAGTGAAAGGCATCGTCTCCATGGCTCAGTTTTCCGCGAACGACCCCGTCGTCATCCTTTCCTACGCACGCACGCCGATGGGCGGGATGCAGGGTGCCCTGGCCGCTGTCAGCGCGACCGAACTCGGCGCCACGGCGGTGAAGGCATCGGTAGAGCGTGCCGGCGTGGCCGGCGACGATATCGATCGCGTCTATATGGGCTGCGTTCTGCCTGCCGGCCTGGGCCAGGCCCCTGCCCGCCAGGCCGCGATCAAGGCCGGCCTGCCCAAATCGGTCCAGGCGACGACCGTCAACAAGGTTTGCGGCAGCGGAATGCAGACGGTCATCATGGGGTCGGAGGCGCTGGCATCGGGTACGATCGACATCGTCGTCGCTGGCGGGATGGAAAGCATGACGAACGCCCCATACCTGCTCAAGAAACACCGTTCGGGCGCGCGGATCGGCCATGATACGGCTTACGATCACATGTTCCTCGACGGGCTGGAGGACGCCTACGAAGAAGGTCGCGCAATGGGCACCTTCGCGCAGTCCACAGCCAACGACTATCAGATGACGCGCGAGGAAATGGACGATTACGCGATCGAATCCCTGCGCCGCGCCAATGCCGCGATCGACAGCGGTGCGTTCGCAGACGAAATCACCCCGGTCACCTTTTCGACGCGGGCGGGCGAAACCGTAGTCGACACCGACGAACAGCCCGGTCGCGGCAAGCCGGACAAGATTCCGACGCTCAAGCCGGCCTTCGCGAAAGACGGCACGATCACCGCCGCCACTTCCAGCTCGATCTCCGACGGTGCGGCCGCCGTGGTGCTGACGCGCGCGAGTGTCGCGAAAGACAAGGGCCTGGCCCCGGTCGCCCGGGTCGTCGCCATGGCCGCTCATGCGCAGGAACCTGCGCAGTTCACCGTCGCCCCCATCGGCGCGATTCAAAAGGTGCTGGACGAGGCCGGATGGTCGGTCGACGATGTGGAACTGTGGGAAGTCAACGAGGCATTCGCCTGCGTGGCGATGTTCGCGATGCGCGACATCGGCATCCCGCATGACAAGATCAACATCAATGGCGGCGGCACTGCCCTGGGACATCCCATCGGCGCCAGCGGCACGCGGATCATCGTGACCCTTCTCAATGCCCTGAAAAAGCAGGGCAAGAAGCGCGGTATCGCTTCGCTGTGCATTGGCGGCGGAGAGGCCACGGCCGTGGCAGTGGAACTGGCCTGACCGGACGCCGGGGACAAATCAAAGGTCGAAATTTGCTGCCGCGGTTCAGGGCGCGTATCACCCCAATACCTCCAACACATAAGGAGAATTGGGAGATGAGAAAGACTGTTCTGACCGCGGCTATCCTTGCCCTTTGCGCATGTTCGCAACAGGGCGAGGAAGCGACTGCGGAGACTGAGACGGCGGAACCGGCAAACGCGGAACCGGCCACTGCCGCCCTGTCCGGCGACGATGTCGAAGGGGACTATTCTGTGACCTGGGCCGACGGCTCCGTAACCACGACCCGGATCAACGCGGACGGCACGTTCGCCGATACCGCGGACGGTGCGGAAACATCCCGCGGCACATGGGAAATTCGGGACAACCGGACCTGCTTCACACCCGAAGGCGGGGCGGAACTGTGCTGGACCGACAGTGCACCGGCCGAAGATGGGAGCTGGGTCGCCACCGCCGAAGACGGCACGACCGTAACGGTCATGCGCCAGACCGCAGAATCCGGCGCCTGACCACAGATTGCCCGAAGCGCAATCGATAGATGGGGGCGGCGAAAGGCCGCCCCTCTCTTTCAGCCATTAACTGGCCCAGGCCCGCATCAGGGTTCGCCGGCGCCCCACAAACGTTCGGCCCTGATCCAGCCTACGCGGCCATCGACGTCGAAACTGCACCATCCGGTTTCACATTCGCCGAGCTTGCCGACCACGCCGGGCTCAGCATTCCACTTCAACCGTGCATTGTCGGCAGGGGCCGCACGCAATGCCGCCAGGCCTTCCCCAACGACGATCGCCCCGCGATCCGCGCTCAGCATGCGCGCCACGACCCAGCCCTGATCGCCAGCGGGGTCGCGGATAAGGCGCCATCCGTCGATTACGCGGACGACCTTCACCGGCAAGCCTTCGCGGCGGTAAACCCACTCGATCCTGTAATTGACGCTCGGCCCGACCCGCATGTTCAGTTCGGTGGTGTCGATCGTCGCCCAGTAGGGCACCTCGCGTTCTTGCCCTGCGGCGGGCGTGGCACTGGCGATAAACGCCGTGAATAGAACAACAAAGAGCCTGTACATGACCCGGTGCCATAAATCGTGGACCCCCGGCGCATCAAGTCATGTTCCACGCCGCTTGACCGGAAGGCCCCCGGCGTCCTAGCGCAAACGCATGGAACAGACGGGAGCGGACTCGAACCGGCGCGTTGCGGGCAAACCGCGCGTGATAGTGACACGGCACCTTCTCCCGTCGATCGAGACGCGGATGGAGGAACTGTTCGACGTCCGCCTGAACCCTGCCGACGCCGCCCTGTCGCGCGATGAACTGATAGCCGCGATGCGCGATTGCGACGTTCTGGTTCCGACCGTGACCGACCGGATCGATGCCGAATTGCTCGCCGAGGCGGGCGATCGGCTGGGGCTGATCGCGAGTTTCGGTGCGGGAACCGATCATATCGATCTGGCCGCTGCTGCAGCACGGAAAATCATCGTCACCAATACGCCGGGCGTCTTCACCGATGATACGGCAGATCTTACGATGGCCCTGATCATCGGAGTGCCACGTCGGCTGCGCGAAGGTACCGCGCTGATCCGCCATGAACGTTGGACCGGCTGGGCCCCTTCGGCAATGCTTGGCCGCAAACTGGGCGGCAAAGTGCTGGGGATCGTGGGCATGGGGCGGATCGGCCAGGCGGTCGCATCGCGCGCCCGCGCCTTCGGCTTCGAAATCCGTTATCACAATCGTCACCGATTGCCTGAGGCGGTGGAAACCATGTTCGGCGCCAGGTTCGAGGGGGATCTGGACCAGCTCGTGGCCGAATCGGATATTCTCACGCTGCACTGCCCCTCCACGCCGCAAACGCGCGGGATGATCGATGCCCGCCGCGTTGCGTTGATGAAGCCGGGCGCAGCACTGATAAACACCGCGCGCGCCGATCTGGTCGATTACGAGGCGATGATCGAAGCGCTGGAGAGCGGCCATCTGGGCGGCGCGGGGCTCGACGTTTTTCCCGAAGAACCGAAAGTCGATGCGCGACTGGTCGCCTTGCCCAACGTGATTGCCCAGCCGCATATCGGCAGCGCCACCGTCGAAGGGCGCGAGGCTTCGGGAGACAAGGTCATCGCCAATATCCGTTTCTGGGCCGATGGGCACCGTCCGCCCGATCAGGTCCTGGAAGCGCTAGTCTAGCCACGAACGGAAACAGCGCGATGCGTAGATGCCTGGGCATTACAGCTCTTTTCGGGTTCGCATCGTTGGGTGCCGCCGCCCCGCTGCATGCGCAGGAGCTGGTGCAGTTCGCCGCCAACGACGGGGGCGACACCGCATGGATAATGGCGGCATCGGCAATCGCCCTGCTGGCCGCCCTGCCCGGCCTGGCGCTTCACTATGCCGGGCGAGGACCTGTGCGAACCGCCACCTCGGTCGCAATACAGGTCGGAGCCATCGCCGCGGCGGTATCGCTCGGCTGGATCGTACTTGGTTACACGCTGGCGTTCGGCCCGGTCACGGTCGGGTGGCTGGGCAACCATGCCCATTTAATGCTCGCCAATCTCGGAAATGTGCGCGTGGGCACGCTGTTGCCCGAAAGTGCGTTCGTACTGTTTCAGATGATCTTCGCAATCATCGCGGCCTGTCTGATGACCGGCAGCTGGATCGGTCGTGCGCGTTTTGGCTGGGCGGTCGGGTTCGCCGCGCTTTGGGCCGTAGTCGTCCACGCCCCGGTAACCCATTGGCTATGGGGCGGAGGGTGGATAGCCCGGACGCTGGGCGTGCTCGATTTCGCCGGCGGGCTGACGATGCATGTCACGGCGGGTGTCTCCGCACTCGTCGTCGCGTTGTTGCTGGGCCGCCGGGCCGCCGTTCCATCCGGCGGCGAAGCGGAATCCAGACCGGCCCTGGGCCTCATCGGCGCGGCGATGATGTGGATCGGCTGGCTGGCGTTGAGTGGCGGTTCTGCGCTCGCGGCGACCGATGATGCCTCGACCGCGATCCTCAGTGCTCACGTTGCCGCCTGCACCTCGGCGTTGTGCTGGCTTGCCCTCGAACGTTTCGCGACCGGTCGCACGACCGCTGGCGGCCTGGCGCTGGGCCTGCTCGCGGGTCTTGCGGCGATCGCGCCCGCATCGGGCTTCGTTTCGCCAGGTGCATCGGTGATATTCGGCGTCGCAGCAGCTATCGTCTGCCGCGGTGCGTTATCGCTGGTTTCGGACAAGCTGGGGGTCGATGATACCCTGGGTGTTTTCGCGATCCACGGTGTCGGTGCCATGGTCGGTGCGATCCTGCTCGGCGTGTTTCTTTCCGAAACGCTTGGCGGTGTCGGTTATGCCGAAGGGATGACGATGGGCAGCCAGGTGATCGCTCAGCTTATCGGCACTGCCGCCGTCGCGCTGTGGAGCGCGATCGCCACGGCGATCATCGCGCTGATGATCAGCCTGATTGTGCCCATGCGCGTTTCAGAGGACGAAGAGCGCGCTGGCCTCGACACGGCGTGCCATCGCGAACCTGCTGGCTGAGAATCGGGCGGCAAAAGGCTCCCCGCCCACTAGGCGGGAAACCATCTGCCGAGCCTGCCCCGCCGCTCAGTCGCCGGTCAGGATGCGATCGACGAGCTGCTTCACCGTAGGGGTGAAATTGTTCGAATAGAACGGGTCCTGCTTGAAACGATAGGCCGCGTGTCCCGCGAAGGCGAGATTCTGCTCCACGTCGCCGCCGTGGGCGATATCCTGCAGGGTTTTCTGGATGCAGAAGCTGCGCGGATCGGCCAGCCGACCCGTGGTGTAATCGTCGTGATCCTTCCACGACGAGAATCCGCAATGCGACAGACAGCCCATGCAATCGGCCTGGTCCTTGCGAATTTCGGCACGGCTTTCCGGCGTCACGAACACGACCGTATCGTCGGGTGTCTTGAGCGCCTCGGTATAGCCTTCGGCCGCCCAGCCCCGTGCCCGGTCGCGATCCTTGGGCGTTACCCAAAAGTTCTTGCCCTTGATCCCGACGTCGAGCTGGACGGTATGTTCGCCCGCCTCAACCTTGGAATAGGGTATCTGGCGTTCGCTGCGATGGATCAGATCCCACAGGAACGGATTCTTGACTGCCGAGGAATAGAAGCCGGTGGGAGAGAACTTGTGCAACAGCACATCGCCCGGCTCGATCGTGCGCAGCATTTCCTTCCACTGCAGCGGGATCGGGCTTTCTTCCGTCAACAGCGGACGGGTGCCGAACTGGAATGCGATCTTCCCCAGCTCGGGATTGTCGATCCAGTTTTCCCACTCGCGCAGGAACCAGACGCCCCCGGCCATGACGATCGGCACGTCTTCCGACACACCTTCCTTGCGCATCGTTTCGCGCAGGGCCTTCACCCGCGGATACGGGTCTTCGGGCTTGGTCGGATCTTCCGCGTTGGAAAGACCGTTGTGCCCGCCGGCAAGCCAGGGATCTTCGTAGACCACAGCCGCCATCAGATCGCTGACCTTGTGATAGCTGCGCTTCCACAGCGCGCGGAACGCGCGTGCGGAACTGATGATCGGCAGATAGCTGACGTTGAACCGCGCAGCGATCTCGGCCAGCTTGTAAGGCATCCCCGCGCCGCAGGTCACGCCGGTGACCAGACCGCGCGTACGCTCCAGCACGCCTTCCAGCACTTGCTGTGCGCCGCCCATTTCCCACAGGACGTTGATATTGATCGCGCCCTTGCCGTTGGAGACATCGTAAGCCCGGCGAACCTGCTCGGTCGCACCGTCGATCGCGTAGCGGATCAGCTGTTCGTGACGCTCTTTCCGCGTGAGCTGGTCGTAAACCTGCGGAACGATCTTGCCTTCGGCGTCATAGCTGTCGGCGTTGACCGCGCTGACGGTGCCGATACCGCCGGCAGCAGCCCATGCGCCGGAACTCAGGTGATTGGTTGCCGAAACGCCCTTGCCGCCTTCTATGAGCGGCCAGACTTCGCGTCCGCCGTATACGATTGGGCTGAGCCCCTTGAATGCCATCGAACTGATAATCCTTGTGGCGGCGTTACGACGCCGCGTTGCCTTTCGCCCTGCCCACCGTTCCGCGGCAGGGCCTGATCTCTTCCGGTTCGGGCCTCTTAGCGGCCCGCTTGAACTGTGCATAGTACCCCGCCAGTTCCGGCGCATCGCGGAACGTGTCGAGTTCGAACCCTACAGCCTTGAATTCACATGCAAGCAGCAGAGGTTCGATACCATGCTGGTCGGCGGGTCGGTCGACATCGACCACGATCACCCGCCCGCCTTCGCGCAGGGCCGGCCACAGACGCCACAGGAAGGCGTAGGGTTCGCGCACCTCATGATACATGTGCACCATGAACACGCGATCGAAGCTGCCGGGCGGCAACATCGGATCATCGCCCTCCCCCAGCTTGATAGAAACATTGCCCAGCCGCTGGCGTTCCACACGCAGGGCCAGGCGGTCGAGTGCCTCGCGATCGATATCCTGCGCCAGAACCCTGCCGTCTTCGCCCACACGATCGGCGAGGCGCACGGTATAGTACCCTTCGCCGGCACCGATATCGGCCACGCTCATGCCGGGGGCGATTTCGGCCAGGTCCATGACCTTGCTCGCTTCCCCCACACTGTCGCGGGCGGTCTCGGTGGAAAACTGGTTCGTGCCCAGGTCCGACACCGCTCGATCGGGTGTCGGAAACGCCTGCGCGGTTTCGGGGCGATCGGGATCGACCGGCTCGCAGGCGCTTATGCCAAGCGCCAGGACGGTGCAGGAGAGGGGCAGAAGGGTTCTCATTGTCCCGATCGCACTAGCGCGGCGCAGCTATCCTGGCAAAAGCCTTTGGCGGCCCCTGTCAGTCGACGTCCTCGACCTCGACCGCCTCGCCGGTCACCCGCTGGGCCAGTGCGGCGGAGATGAACGGGTCGAGCGCGCCGTCGAGAACATCGTCAGGCGATGTCGATGTGATCCCGGTGCGCAGATCCTTCACCATCTGATAGGGCTGCAGGACATAACTGCGGATCTGGTGGCCCCAGCCAATGTCGCTCTTGCTCGCATGTTCGGCGCTGGCGGCTTCTTCCCGCTTGCGCAGTTCTTCTTCGTAGAGACGGGCACGCAACATGCCCATCGCCGTATCGCGGTTCTTGTGCTGGCTGCGATCGTTCTGGCTCGCGACCACGATGCCGCTGGGCGTATGGGTAATGCGAACTGCCGAATCGGTCGTATTGACGTGCTGCCCACCCGCGCCGCTGGCACGGTAGGTATCGATCTTCAGATCCGCCGGATTGATCTCAATCGCGATGTTGTCGTCGATCACCGGATAGACCCAGACGGAACTGAAACTGGTGTGACGCCGGGCCGCGCTGTCATAGGGACTGATGCGGACCAGCCGGTGCACGCCACTTTCGGTCTTGGCATAGCCATAGGCGTTTTCGCCCTTGAGCAGCAGGGTCGCGCTCTTGATCCCCGCCTGCTCGCCCGCCTGATATTCGACCGTTTCGACCTTGAAGCCGCGACGTTCGGCCCAGCGGGCATACATACGCAGCAACATTTCGGCCCAGTCCTGGCTCTCTGTCCCACCTGCGCCGGCGTGGATTTCTACGTAAGTGTCGTTGGCGTCGGCCTCCCCTGCGAGCAGCGCCTGCACTTTGTCCGCATCGGCACGAACGGCGAGCTTCTCGAGGCTTGCGAGACCATCGGTGACGATATCGTCGTCCCCCTCTGCCTCGCCCATATCGATGAATTCGATCGCGTCGTTCTTCTCGCTTTCGATCTCGCGCACGGTGGTGATCGCGCTTTCCAGCCGCTTCTGTTCGCGTGTGATCGCCTGCGCTTCGCGGGGATCGTCCCACAGTGTCGGGTCCTGAACGCGCGCGCTCAGTTCATCGAGACGGCGCAGCGCGCGATCCCAGTCGAGCGACTGGCGAACGAGAGCCAGGGCAGCGTCGATACGGTCGATATGGGCCTGCCCTTCGGCACGCATGAATTCAGTCTCCGATCAGGAATTGGCGGCCCGCTTAGACGAGCGCGCCCGATTGCGAAAGGGTCCCGCCTCAATCGCCTTCGGCCAGCTTGCGTACAGCCGCCAGTGTCAGGCGAACATGGTCGCGGTAATCGGCATCCGAATGGGCGAACACGATCCGTCCGTCGCGATCGATCACATAGCTGACCCGCTGGGCCATACCGGTCGCGCGCCCTTCCCGCACCAGCGCAGCATCGTAAGCCGCGATAATTGCCGGGCTGGCCACGCCGACCGCGAACCGATCGCGGCACTCCTCCACAGAAAACCGCTTCAACGTGTCGAGATCGTCAGCCGACATGCCGATTACGGTCGCGCCGGCGGCCGCGAAGGCGTCGGCCGCTTCGGCAAATTGCCGCGCTTCCAGTGTGCAACCCTGCGTGAAGGCGCGCGGGTAGAAATACAGAACGACCGGGCCCTTTGCCAACGCCGCGCGCAAGTTGAACGCCATCGCTTTGCCGCCCAGCGCGGCGCGGGTTGAAAATGCCGGGGCCTGCGTGCCGGGTTGAAGCTCGGCAGCGGCAGGCGCGGTCAGCATCGCGGCGAGCATCGCGGCCATGATCGATCGCAACATGTCGTACTCTCCTCATCCGCAGATATCGCGGCTTAGTAGATCCCGCCCTGATCTTCGACGAAGTCTGACGGTTCGTTATGTCCCGCAGTGCCCGAAACCGGCGCGCGGCGTGCGGCTTCGCCCCGGCGGATTAGTTCCAGGATCTCGCGCCGCCTGCTCTCGATCGCGTCGGCCCGCGTGCGCCGCGGCGGTTCGGTATCCGGCTTGAAAGCCTCCCAGATAATCGCGGAGAGCGGATCGCGGCCTGGCCAACCATCGAGAACCCGTTTGCCGGAACGGCGATCGATCCGCACCATGCGGACCCCTGCCGGGGCGACGAACGGGTCATCAGACCAGTGATCGCGCGTCTTCTGCACGAACTCCTTGAACATCGGCGCGGCGGTATTGCCGCCCTGCACCCATCCGCCCATGTTTCGCGGCCGGTCGAAGCCAAGATACATGCCAGCAATCATGTCGGGCGAACCACCCACGAACCAGGCATTTGTCGGCCCGGTGGTTGTCCCCGTCTTGCCAAACAGCGGAATCCCCAGATCACGCAGCCGCACGGCGGTTCCGCGTTGCACGACGCCTTCCAGCATGTGGACGACCTGGTATGCGGTCCGCGGGTCCATGACCTGCTTCCCGCTCAATCCGGGCCGGGGCATCGGTTTGCCGTCCCATTCGGGCATGTTGCATTTCTGGCACGAACGCTTATCCGCGCGCCAGATCACCTTGCCGTGCCGGTCCTGCACATAATCGATCAGGGTCGGCGCCTGCTGCCGACCGTGGTTTGCCAGCGCCGCATAGGCGTTGACCATCTTGAGAACAGTGGTGTCGCCGGCCCCCAGTGCGAAGGCAGGATAAGGCTCGTAGCTGCCGATCCCCACGCGCTCGAACGTCTTGATGACTTCGGGCATACCCGCGTCCATCGCGACGTGCACGGTCATCAGGTTGCGGCTCTGCTCCAGCCCCCAGCGCATCGTGTGAACGCCGCCGCCGCCGCCGCCGAAGTTACGGAAGCACTTTTCGCCGAGCCGCGAACCCTGATAATAGCAGAAGGTCTGGTCGGGCACCTGCGATGCCGGCGTCATCCCGTGATCCAGGCCAGTGGCATAGACGAACGGCTTGATCGTCGATCCCGGCTGTCGCTCGGCCTGGGTCGCCCGGTTGAAATCGCCCAGTCGGCTGTCGAAGCCCCCCTGCATCGCCAGGACACGCCCGGTCAGCGGAGCCATCGCGACGAAGCCGCCCGATACCTCTGGCACCGAACGCAGGCGATAACCTGTTCCGGCCTTTTCGACCGCGACGACATCGCCAAGCTTCAGCGCGTCGGGAAATCCCGCAAGGGGATAGGTTTCACCGTCGGTCAGCCCAATCGTGGCCGTCGATCCGCTGCGGCCCGTCACCACCCCGACGCGCCAGCCGCGATAATTGATCCCGAGATTGGAGGAGCGCAGTTGCGAAATCAGATCGCCGTTGTCGGGATCGATCGTCGCCACCGGTCCGCGCCAGCCACGGTTTCCGTGGTAGCGCAGCATCCCGCCGCGCAGCGCATCGCGCGCGGCAGACTGCAATTCGGGATCGAGCGAGGTGCGCACCCACAGGCCCCCGGCATAGACGCTGTTCGCACCGTCTTCGGCAGTTTCGCCGAAATCTTCCATCAACTGGCGCCGTACTTCCTCGAAGAAATACCCGGCATCGGCCGTGCTGTATTGCGGGCGCGCAGGCTTGAGACCCAATGGTCTGGCGCTCGCTTCCGCCGCTTCTGCCGAAGTGATGAAATCGTTTGCCACCATCTGTTCGAGCACGAAGTTGCGCCGGTCCAACGCAAGCTCGCGATGTTGGCTGCGGCCATAGCGTTCGGGCGCCTTGGGCAGGATGGCGAGAAAAGCCATTTCGTGCAGATCCAGCTCGCCCACATCCTTGTCGAAATAGGCGCGCGAAGCGGCCTGAACCCCGAAGCTGCGGCGCCCCAGCGGAATTTCGTTCAGATAGAGTTCCAGGATCTGCTGCTTGGTCAAGGCATCCTCGATCCGCCGCGCCAGGATCATTTCCTTCAGCTTGCGGGTGACCGAATATTCGTTCGACAGCAGGATATTCTTCGCCACCTGCTGCGTGATCGTTGAACCGCCTACGGCCCGTTCCCCCGAACCGAGCTTGCTGACGTAATCGATGACCGCCCCGGCCAGGCCGCCCACGTCGATCCCGCCGTGCGTGAAGAAAGTCTTGTCCTCCGCCGCAAGATAGGCCTCGATCAGGGTTTCGGGAAAGTCCGAATACTGCAGCTGAACGCGCCGCTCGCGCGCATAGGAGTGGACGATCTCGCCGTCGGCAGCCCGGACCATCGTGGGCAGCGGGGGTTCGTATTCCAGCAGCGTTTCCGCGTCGGGCAGCCCCCGCGCCAGCAGGGCCCAGCCCGCCAGCCATACGGCCAGCGCCACACAGAAAAGGATCGCCCCCCAGCGGAACCAGCGCCTTTCGCGCCAGTTTGCCGCGAGCCAGCTCAGCGCGCCCGAAGTGTCACGTCGGATGCGGTAGCGAAAATATTCGGTGGAGGAAGGTTCGACCATGATCGGGGCGTCTCTAGCACGCGATTTCGGCGTTGCGCCATATGGTTTCGGGCCGAAACACTAGGCGCCAGCCTGACGGGCAAAATAGATACGGATCGCCCGCGCCATGACTTCGGCGAAACGATTGCGCGATTCCGGGCTCGTCAGGCGCGCAGCGTCCGTCGGGTTGGTGATGAAGCCCGCTTCGTAGAGGACCGCCGGGACATCGGGTGCGCGCAGCACGGCCAGGGCGGCCGAACGGCGCGGCCGGGGATGGAAAACCAGCGCTCCCTCGCCCTCGCGCACGACAAGACGGGCAAATTCCGCCGAAGATTCCTGAACGCGGCGCTGCGACAGTTCGACCAGTATCGCGCTAACATCCGCGCTCTGCCCCTCGATCCGAACGCCGTTGAGCCTGTCCGCGCTGTTTTCCCGTTCGGCAAAGCGCGCCGCGGCTTCGCTCGATGCCTGGGCCGACAGAGTATAAATGCTGGCGCCGCTCGCCTCGCTTGCCTCGCCCGCAGAATCGGCATGGATCGACACGAACAGGTCGGCATTCATCCGTCGGGCGATTTCGGGGCGTTCCTCCAGCACCAGGAACGTGTCATCCTCCCGCGTCAGGGCCACTCGCACCCCGCCATCGGCGATCAGACGATCGCGCAGCGCGAGCGCCAGGGCCAGGGCAATGTCCTTCTCGCGGTAGTTCGCGGCACTCGCCCCGGGGTCTTTTCCGCCGTGCCCCGGATCGATCAGCACCAGCGGGCGCGACCGATCGGGCGGGCCATGAACTTTCGGCAGGCCCACCGGATCTCCGGCTTCAGGCAAAGCAATTTTCACGACATAGTCGCGGCCCAGATGCGGTACGGGAATCGACAGACCCAGCGCATATAGCGCGATCAGCAGGACCGGCGGCGCCAGAAAGATCAGCCATATCTGAAGCCGCATCGACATTGCGGACGGTTGTTAGGGCGTTGCAGGCCCATTGCGCAACATGGTTGCCGAACGAAAGCCGGGATGCTAGCGCTGCAAGGCCGAAAATCCGGCCCGTGAAAGCTCGATCCTGCCATTCGGCAAGCGCGCGAAACGGGTCGCAGGCTCGCCGGCAGCTTCCTGCTCCGGCGTTCGCAACAGGTTGATGCAGTTCATGAGAAGCCTCTCCCCCAGCATGACGACGCTGCCCCAGGCAGGCATAGTCGCGCTAGCGGGCCAGGCGGCGCGACACAGGCGCATTCGCATGATTGCAGACACATCATTCCGGCATGGCGAAACCGTTCGCCGTGTCCGGTCCGACATTGCCGCCCATCGCACTGCGATCGGCGGTTCCCACTTATTTGCGCAGACTCTCCCGGCTGGCCTGAGCCCGCCCGGACGCGCACGGAGAATACCAAATGGCAACGCGCATGCTGATCGATGCGCGCCACCCGGAAGAAACACGGGTGGCGGTCCTCAAAGGCAACCGGATTGAAGAATTCGATTTCGAATCCGCCGAACATCGGCAGATCAAAGGCAACATCTATCTCGCCAAGGTAACGCGGGTCGAACCCAGCCTTCAGGCTGCGTTTGTCGATTTCGGGGGTAACCGGCACGGTTTCCTCGCCTTCAGCGAAATTCATCCCGACTACTATCAGATCCCGCGCGAAGACCGCGAGCAGTTGCTGGCGGAAGAAGCCGAAGCGGCTGAAGAAGAAGCGCGCCTGCGCGCCGAGGAAGAAGAGCGCGGCGACCTGCCGGGCGACGAATACGACGCCGACGACGAAACGGGCGGCGCGCTGGTCGAGGAATTCGCGGAAGACGGTGTCGAGGAAATCGACACTTCCGAGAAAGACAAAGTCGCCACGTTCGAAGAAGGTCAGCTCGCCAACGGCGATAGCGACGACGACGATGATGATGACGACAGCGACGATGACGGCGACGAAAACCGGGGCGGATCGGATTCGCGCCGTGGCCGCCGCGGGCGTGGTCGCCGCCAGTCGAAGGGGCGCCCCCGCGCCAAGGAAGTGGACGAAGTCCGCGCCCGGCGTCAGGCCCTGCGCCGCCGGTACAAGATTCAGGACGTGATCCAGCGCCGGCAGGTTCTGCTGGTCCAGGTGGTCAAGGAAGAACGCGGCAACAAGGGTGCGGCACTGACCACTTATCTCAGCCTGGCCGGCCGCTACACCGTCCTGATGCCCAACAGCAGCCACGGCGGCGGTATTTCGCGCAAGATTTCCAGCGCCAGCGATCGCAAGCGGCTGAAGCAGATCGTGGGCGACCTGAAGCTTCCCCGCACGATGGGCCTGATCGTCCGCACCGCCGGCCTCCAGCGCACCAAGACCGAGATCAAACGCGATTTCGACTATCTCGCCCGCCTGTGGGACGAGATTCGCGAGAAGACGCTTTCTTCCAGCGCGCCCACGCTGATCCATTCGGACAGCGACCTGATCAAGCGCGCCATTCGCGACATCTACAATCGCGAGATCGAGGAAGTCGTGGTCGAGGGTGAACCGGGGTATCGCTCGGCCAAGGAATTCATGAAACTGCTGATGCCCAGCCACGCGCGCCGGGTGAAAGCCTATTCCGACCCCGTCCCGTTGTTCCAGCGCTATGGTGCGGAAGATCAGCTGCGGGCGATGTACGACCCCGTCGTCCAGTTGAAGAGCGGCGGCTATCTGGTCATCAACCCGACCGAAGCGCTGGTATCGATCGACATCAACTCCGGCCGTTCGACCAAGGAACACGGTATCGAGCAGACAGCGCTGGCGACCAACCTGGAAGCTGCGAAGGAAATCGCGCGCCAGTTGCGCCTGCGCGATATGGCAGGCCTGGTCGTGATCGACTTCATCGACATGGAGTACAACTCCAACAACCGTAAGGTCGAACGCGCGCTGAAAGACGCGTTGAAAAACGACCGCGCGCGCATCCAGGTCGGCCGCATTTCGGGCTTCGGCCTGATGGAAATGAGCCGGCAGCGCCTGCGTACCGGCGTGCTGGAAGCAACCACCCGCGAATGCCCGCATTGCGACGGCACCGGGCTGGTCCGCACCGCATCCAGCGCCGGCCTGTCCGCACTGCGGCTGATCGAGGACGAGGCCGCCAAGGGCAAGGGCACCGTGATCACACTCGCGGCAAGCACAGAGGCCGCCGTCTACCTCCTCAACTCCAAGCGCGACGATCTGGTGGAGATCGAGCGCCGCTATGGCGTAAACGTCGAAGTCGTGCCGGAAGGCGAGGAAGAAGGCGCGAAGATGAGCGTCTCCAGCTCAGGCCCGAAACCCACCGAGGCGCCGAAGTTCGAGCCGATCGTCGATGAGGAAGAGCCGGAAGCGGAGGAAATCGAAGCCGATACCGATGATCGCGGCGACGATGAGGACGACGACGGCAACAAGAAGCGGCGCCGGCGCCGGCGCGGTGGACGTGGCCGGAACAAGAGCCGAAATGGCGACGATTCGTCCGAAAACGCCGAAGATGACAGCGACGATAGCGACGAGGAACGCGACGACAGCCAGTCCTCGGGCGAAGACGAAGGCAGGCCGAAAAAGCGCCGCCGCCGCGGCGGACGCCGCAGGCGCGGAGGTCGTGATCGCGAGGATGGCGAGAGCGAAGGCGATGGCGACAACGGTCAAGCTGCCGATGGTGGCGATGCAGCCGAGGCAGTCGCTGAGCGTGTAAGCGAAGACATGGCAGTCGCGCCGGCTCCCGATGGGGAGAGCGCATCCCCGGACGGAACCGAAGAGCAGGCGAGCGAGGAAGCTCCGAAGCCGAAGCGGCGCACGCGCCGGGCAAAAACGGCCGAAGAACCTGCAGAAGCTCCCGCCCGCAAGCCGCGCGCCTCCCGGGCGAAGGCGAAGCCTGCCGCAGAGCCTGCAAACGAAGCAGCCGAAGCGCCGCCTGCCGAGGCTGATGCTGAGGAAGCTCCGAAGCCGAAGAAGCGCACCCGGCGCAAGAAGGCGGACGAACCGGCAGCAGCCGAAGCCGCCCCAGCCGAAAGCGAGCAACCGCCCGAAAAGCCGAAGCGCACCCGGCGCAAGAAGAAGGTTGAGGAAGAACCCACGACCGAAGCGGCTGCTCCTGCGCAACCTTCCGGCGACACTGCGGAAGAAGCCGTCGCGGAAGCGCCCGCTGCCGCAAATGACGCAACACCCGCGGATACGCAGGACGGGAAGGACGAGAAGTCCGGCTCCCCCCGCCGCGGCTGGTGGCAACGTACGTTTGGCCAATAGTCTGATCGGCGGCACCTGTCTGCACACACGTTGCGGACAGGTGCCGCCGGGCACGGCACCGGCGTTCCCGTTGATTTTGCGAGCGGCGGTACTGGCGGCCACGACCGTTCGCGCTTAGATGGCCGCCAACCTGCAGCCGCGAGAGCCGATATGTCCGATTCCCTCGAAGCCCTTCGCATCCCGGATGACGCCAAAGAGCGCGTACGCCTGCTGTTCATGGCCAAGCATGTGCTCTGGGGCGGCGGGATGCACCCCGAGGACGGCAATCACGCGATCTACCACCACGAAGTGCGCACGACCCTGGAAAGCCTGGGGCTGAACCTGCAGTTCGCGAACAATTACAAGGTTCTGTTCGAACAGCCCGAAGCCGATTTCGTCTTCCCGCTGCTTAATCGTGGCGGGTTCGTGAACAGCGAGATGCTGATCCCACTGCTGTGCAACATGCACCGCATCCCTTACCTGGGCGCGATGCCGTTCCTGCGCGGCATGGGCGACGACAAGTCCGTCTCCAAACTTGCCGCCGCCCACGCCGGTGTGCCGACAGCACCCTGGTTCTGCTTTCGCCGCGGCGGGCCGGTTCTAGAGAAGGACCTGCCCCCGGCCCCCGGCGGTCGCTGGGTGATCAAGCCCAATGCCTCGTCCGCAAGCTGGGGCATTTCCGACGCATTCGACTGGAACGGTGTGGCCAACGCCGTCGCCGACATCCACGGTCAGGGCCACGATGCCATCGTGGAACCCTATCTCGACGGTTACGATATCCAGTGCGCGTTCATCACCATTCGCGACGAACCCGTCCCGCTCCCCATGCTGTGGTACGAGCGCGAGGATACGCAGAAGCTGTGGACGTACTACGAGAAACGTGACCTGGTGCAGAACACCGAAAAGGCCGCGCTCAAACGTTTCGATCACGCAGAATTCGCCCCGCAAATCGAAGCTATGGCGAGGAAGGTCGCGCAGGAATTCGTCCCGTTCGATTATGGCCGGATCGAATTCC
Organism: Pelagerythrobacter marensis; assembly: GCF_001028625.1. Lineage (NCBI taxonomy): Bacteria > Pseudomonadati > Pseudomonadota > Alphaproteobacteria > Sphingomonadales > Erythrobacteraceae > Pelagerythrobacter > Pelagerythrobacter marensis. The sequence goes on from NZ_CP011805.1 coordinate 1,393,232, forward strand.
GTCTGGACCTGGCCACCGGCGACATCAATTTCATCGAGATCAATCTCAACTGCAATCTGTGGTCTGAAAAGGTCATGGCGAAGGCCGCCGCACAGGCCGGTTTCAACCATGCCGATCTGATCGAAACGCTGCTGGCCGAATCCTGGCGGCGGAGCGCGCTGATCGCCGGCTGACGACTTCGCGGCGTCGGCAACGCCTGATCAGGCCGCCACTGCCGGTTGACGAAGCGCACTGGCGATGGCGCCGAAATGGTCCGCAAACGTGCTGTCGCGCTGCGATGAATCCTGCTCCGCCAGAACGACGATTTGCGGCATCGACAGGCCAAGCCGCAAAGTCCCGCCCCAGCCGCCGCCCGGCAGGCGCACGCTCTTGACCGGTTGCCCCAGACGAACACCGGCGCATGCCAGCGCAGCGTGGAGCGCAACGGCCTGATCGAACGTCCCGGCAGGGGCCAGCATCGAAACGTCGAGCGTCACCAGCGTGGAGATAAGATCAGGGTCCACCGCAGCGGCACGGGCCGTCTCTTCGCCCGAAGTTCTGACTTCGCGCAGGCCCAGTGGCTCAATCAAATCGCGTCGCAACGCCTGTTGAAACGATCCGACGACATCGGTGATCGTTGCTGCTGGAAGCGCCCAGAAGCGCTCCATTTCGAACAGGGCGCCTTCCAGTCGCGCTGCCAGCCCGGGATTGTCGCCATCGGGCAGCGCCTCGCCCCCTGGCCAGCCCTCGGGCCATTCGGCCCGGCGGAAGAGCGCGTCGAACCCGGCAGGTAGCGGCGGAGCGGCCTGCCCGATGCTCGCGGGAATCAGCGCGAACCCGCTGAACGGAACGCCGCCTACGAACTTGGACCCTGTCATGAGGACGATCGCACCGCGATCGAGATAGGCCGCCACTTCGCTGGCGCCGAGGCGGACCTGACAGGCATCGACGACCAGTGTCATGGCATCGCCCCACCGCGACTGAAGCCGGTCGAGTTCACGCGTTTGCGGCAGGATGAGGCCAGTCTTCGATCCGTGAACAACGTGGACCAGTGCGTGCTGCCCTTCGGCCTCGGCGGTTTGCACCTCGCGATCTATCGCCGCCGCGATCTCTTGGCTGGTGCGGGCATGCCCCTCCCCGCAGCGCACCGGAATGTCCGATAGTGAGACTGCCTCCAGCCCCGGAACGCTCGCCGCGACATCGACGGTGCGATCGAGCGCGGTGCGACCGGTAAAGAAATTCCCGGCGGCCGACTGGATACACCCGCGCCCGACCTCGTCTGCACCGAGCAGAATATTATGCACGCCGGCGGGCGCGCGGGGGGTGACCGCCGCAAGCGCCACGTATTCAAGATCAGTGCCCGATGGCGCAAAGACCACTTCAACACTGTCCTCCAGCGCGAAGACCTTGCGCAGTCGGGCCCGCATCGCATCGAGAACGGTGCGATAGTCCGCCCCCTCCAGCGTCGTCCGGTCCAGCAGATGTCGGAAAGCCGGGAGCGAAATGTCGTTCGCGGTCGACGATGCATAAGCGAGGATATCGCGCGGATAGGGCCCCGACATATACCGGTTCAGCCCGGTTTGCGGGTTCAGCGCGAGGCGTTCGTCCCCTCCGCTCGCCAGCAGCCTTATCAGCTCTTCCGCCCGACGGTCGGCGGCGAATTCGGGCGGCAGATTGCTGGTGGATATTGGCATCGACAATCCGGCTGGCGTTTTCCCTTGCGCCCAGCCCTAACAGACTTAGTGACGCAGGCCACCGCAATTGCTGCGTTGCGACAATTTCCGCCGCATCAGAAAGGGGCTGCCTTCGTGACCGAACTTCGACCCATGACGATCGACCCGGCGACGAAGGAACGGTTGCGAATCCTGTTCATCGCTAAGAACGCGATGTGGGACGGCGATCTTCACCCCGAAGATGGCAACCACGCGCTCTATCATCGCGAGATGCGCCAGGTGCTCGAAGGGCTCGGCCTCGATCTCATGCTCGCCGACCGGTTCGAGATTCTGTTCGAGGACCCGGAAGTCGACTTCGTCTTTCCGCTCCTCAATCGGGCCGGCTTCTTCAATTCGGAAATGCTGTGTCCTCTTCTTTGCGAGCGCAAGGGCATCCCCTATCTTGGCGCCAGCCCGATCCTGCGCGGGCTTTCCGATGACAAACACCTCGCGAAGCGCGCCGCGCGCGTCGCCGAAGTGCCGACCGCACCCTGGGCGATTTTCCGCCGCGGCGCTCCGATCGACCTGGCACTGGTGCCGCAGGGCGAGCGGTACGTCATCAAGCCCAACGCATCCTCGGCCAGTTGGGGCGTCAACGATGCCACCGATCTTGCCAGCGTGGAACGGGCCGTGGCCGACGTCCACGCTCTGGGACACGACGCTCTGGTCGAACCTTTCCTCGACGGCAGCGACGTCGAAGTGCCCGTCATCACCGTACGAGGCGAGCCTACGATCCTGCCGATGATGATCTTCCGCCAGGCCGATCCCTCGCATTTGCGCACATACCAGGAAAAGCGCGACCTGGTGGACCGCAGCCAGAAATACTCCCTCGATCCTTTCGAGAATGCGGACATGGCCGCACGGATAGCCGACCTGACGCGCAAGGCGTGGAACGAGTATCGGCCGTTCGACTATGGCCGGTTCGAATTCCGCGTGAACGAGGACACAGGCGAGATCACGTTCCTGGAACTCAATCTCAACTGCAATCTCTGGTCGCAGAAGGTGTTCGGCCGTGCAGCAGCCTTGGCGGGATGGAGCCAGTCGCAATTGATCGAAACCATCCTGGCCGAAAGCCTCGTGCGCCACGGGCTGATGGCGCAGTGAAGTTTGCGCGCTGCCCTTGCCAGCGCAATGCGAAGCGCTAGAGAGGCTGCCAAAGCAACAGGATCGAACGATGGCGACCTTCACCCTCCCCAAGAACTCCAAGATCTCGCGCAAGGGCAATGTTCACCGGGCCGATGGTGCGGCGCGGGTCCAGAAGTTCCGGATCTATCGCTACGACCCCGATAGCGGCAACAACCCGCGTTATGACACGTTCGAGATCGATCTCGACGATTGCGGGCCGATGGTTCTCGACGCACTGATCAAGATCAAGAACGAGGTCGACCCGACGCTGACCTTCCGCCGTTCGTGCCGCGAGGGGATTTGCGGATCCTGTTCAATGAACATGAACGGCAAGAACGGCCTCGCCTGCACCACGGCAATGGAAGATCTGAAGGGCGAAATCCGCATCACCCCCCTGCCCCACATGGACGTGGTGAAGGACCTGGTGCCCGATTTCTCGCACTTCTACGCCCAGTATGCTTCGATCCGCCCGTGGCTGCAGACCGTCTCGACCACGCCCAGCGGCAAGGAACGGTTGCAGAGCCCCGAACAGCGCGAGAAGCTGGACGGCCTCTACGAATGCATCCTGTGCGCCTGCTGCTCCACCGCGTGCCCCAGCTACTGGTGGAATTCGGACAAGTTCCTCGGCCCGGCGATCCTGCTCCAGGCCTATCGCTGGCTGGCCGACAGCCGCGACGAAATGACCGGTGAGCGGCTCGACGCACTGGAAGACCCGTTCCGGCTCTATCGCTGTCACACGATCATGAACTGCGCCAACGTGTGCCCCAAGGGGCTCAACCCGGCCAAGGCGATCGGCGAAACCAAGAAGATGCTGGTCGAGCGCCAGATCTGAGCGTGAACAGCGAATCGTCGGCGTTCGAGTATCGGGAGCATCCCGATCATCCTGGCTGGCACACCTGGCGCCTGCGCGACGAAACGCGGTTCAACCCCGTGGTCATGGGCGAATTGCTGGTGCGGACCGAAGGCGACAGGTGCCGCCTGCGGATGTTTCCCGAGCGGCGGCACACCAATCTGCAGGATATGATCCACGGCGCGGTGACGCTGGCGCTGATCGACATTTCGCTGTTCGCAGCCATGCGGACCCTGACCGATGGCGATGCCGGACCGGCGGTGACGCTGGAGCTTTCAACCCAGTTCATCGGTGCCGGCAAAGTGGATGAACCGCTCGACGCAGTGATTGAGGTTCTGCGCGAAACCGGACGGCTGCTGTTCCTGCGCGGCGAAGTGGTCCAGCGCGATCACCTGGTGGCCGGCTTCACCGCGCTGGTGCGCAAGGCCAGCCGCAAGTGAGCGGAATGCTCGCGCGCTATGAAGCGTTGGTGGCGGCGGGGGAACTCCGGCCCGATCCGCAGCAGCAAGCCGCCGCCGAGCGCCTGCAGACCTTGCAGGAAGCGCTGGAACGACGCGGCGAGGCGGGTTTCTTCGATCGCCTTCTTGCCCGCAAGCCGGCTCGCCCCCGCGGCATCTACATGTGGGGCGGCGTGGGCCGCGGCAAGTCCATGCTGATGGACCTGTTCGTGGAAACGCTGGATATCGAGCGCAAGCGCCGGGTTCATTTCCACGCCTTCATGCTCGAAGTCGACGCACTGATCCGCGAGGAACGGGCGAAAGAAGCCGGCGACCCCGTCGCTCCGGCAGCGGCTCGCATTGCCGAAGGGGTCCGGTGCCTCGCGTTTGACGAAATGGTGGTCAACAACACCGCCGACGCCGCGATCATGAGCCGGCTGTTCACTGCCCTGATCCGCGACGAGGGGGTGACGGTGGTCACCACCAGCAACCGCCCCCCGCGCGACCTCTACAAGGACGGGCTCAACCGTTCGCTGTTCCTGCCGTTCATTGATCTGGTGGAGGACGAACTGGACGTCCTGGCGCTCAACGGCCCGGTCGATTACCGACTCGACCGGCTGGGCGAGATCGCCAATTGGCACACACCGCTCGGTCCCGACGCCACAGCCCAGGTCCGCGAGGCTTTCTTCCGCCTGACCGACTACAAGCCTGAAGATGCCGCCCACGTGCCAAGCGCCGAGCTCGATCTTGGCGGCGGACGCACCCTGCATGTGCCCAAGAGCCTGAAGGGCGTCGCCGTGTTCAGCTTCAAGCGGCTATGCGGCGAAAACCGCGGCGCGGCCGACTACCTGGCCATCGCCCGGGCTTATCACACCGTGATCGTGGTCGGCATTCCCATCATGGGGCCGGACCGCCGCAACGAAGCCATTCGCTTCACCAAGCTGGTCGATGCGCTCTACGAACTGCGGGTAAAACTGTTCGCGACAGCGGATGCCGAGCCCGCCGGTCTCTACCCTTCCGGTGACGGCAGCTTCGAGTTTGCGCGGACGGTCAGCCGGCTGGAGGAAATGCGCAGCGCCGATTACATGGCGCTGGGTCACGGTGCGGAGAGCTGACACGCCGATCGGGCCGCTGATCGGTCCCACCAAGGCTCGCCTCAGGCTGCCTTGGCTAGACGCGCCTGTGCGGCCACAAGCCGGCCCATCACCTTCAGGTCCTGTTCCCGCAGCTGCAGCGCGGAATCCGCCCATAGCTCGGTAATGCGGTTGAGTTCGGCCAGTTCGAGATCCCAGGCGACTTTCATCGCCCGGCGCGAGTTGACCAGGCCGGCGTGGCGCCGCTCCGACTTCTTGATGAAGTCGCGGCACGTCGCGAGGCCCTGCCCGTTTTCCGCCAGGCGGTGAACCAGCCCCATGTCGTACATCTGTTCTGCGGTGTAGGTTTCGTTGGAAACGATCAGCCGGTCGGCCATTGCCCCGCCCAGTTTGCGGCTCAGCAAGGCATGAGCGCCCATTCCCGGAAACAGGCCGAACATGATTTCGGGCAGGCCGAAGGTCGCCCCGCGCTCCGCCACGATGTAATCGAACGACAACAGGGCTTCGAAACCGCCGCCTAGGGCAGCCCCTTCCACCAGCCCGACCGTCAGCATCGGCAAATCCAGCGACGCCATGTTGCGGTAAAGGATCTTGCAGCAACGGTGCCCGTAACGGACGAGCGCATCGCGATCCCGTTCGCGGATCAGGCGCTGGAAAAGATCGAGATCGCCGCCGAAACAGAAAACCCCCGGTGCACGGCTGCCGAGTACGAGAAAGCGCAGCGGTGTCTTTTCAGGGCCGAAACCCTGTTCAATATAGGTTTGCCAATTCTCGAAATCGCCCAGCATGGGCGGGGTAAAACTCGGCCGCCCTGCAGGATTCATATATGTCCACAACGTCTGCGTGTCATCGTCGTAGAAAACGTCCAGCTCTTGCAGCTGAAACAATCCTTCCGGGATAGAAGAATGAAGCCGACTTTGTTCGACTAGAGCTTCTTCCCGCGTATCCAACTGAATAGTTGGTGTTTTTGAGGCCGAACCGTCTTCGTCGTGATCCGACCTTGAACTTACCCGATCCATAGGGATTCCCCCGCTCGTCTGGCGGCATCGCTCTCTCAATTTACATAGGGGTAATCGAAGCCGGTCTCGTCTGGCAAATGATTAATCAATCATTCCCTGCCGCGGTCCCACTTTGGGGCATGGCCCATACCAGGCGGCACGCTCAGCCCGAAATCCCCAGATTGTCCAGCGAGCGATCGAGCATCAGGAGTTGCCAAAGCAGGCGCGAGTTGTCCGAACGACCGGAGATATGCGATTCGGCAATTCGCGAGAGCCGTTCGGGATCGAACCACCCGGTTCTCGCCAGCCGGGCCCCTGTCGCAATGGCACGCGCATCGCCCGCCAGCGGCCCACGCAGCCATTGCGCGATCGGGGTGACGAAGCCCTGCTTCGGGCGAAACAGCACGTCATCGGGCAGGTAACGCCGCATGGTATGCTTGAGCAGCCACTTGCCCTGACGACCGCGGATCCGCTGCCGCTGAGGTAGCCCGGCGGCAAATTCGATCAGACGATGGTCCAGCAGCGGCTCGCGCGCTTCCAGCCCGACATTCATGCTGGTTCGATCGACCTTGGTAAGGATATCGCCGGGCAGCCAGAATTTGAGATCGGCATATTGCGCCCTGTCGAGGCCATTGCGCGCCGGTGCTTCGCGCATCAGCCGGGTAAAGGCATCCTCTGCGCGATACCCATCAAGTTCGCGCCCGAACCGATCTGAATAGAGCCGTTCGCGGGCTTCCGGGGGGACGACGCCAACCGCGCGCGCATAACCGTCCGCACCATCCGCGGCGAGAGACAGCAGGGTCGTCTTCGCCCTCAGCGGACGCGGAGCCCAGTCGGCCTTCGGCCAGATCGCGCCCAGGCCGCCGAACAGGGGGCCGCGAAGGCCGCCGGGAATGATCCCCCGGGCCTGTTCCTCCCGCGCGTGGAAGACCTGGCGACGATATCCGGCAAACGCCTCGTCCGCACCATCGCCCGAGAGGGCAACCGTCACATTCTCGCGCGCGAGCTGGCAGACGCGCCAGGTCGGCAGGGCCGAAGCATCGGCAAACGGTTCGTCGAACATTCCGGCGATCCGGTCGACCGCCGAGAAATCATCGGGATCGACCGATCGCGCATGATGATCGGTGGCGAACAGGCGCGCCACCTTTTCTGCATATTGCGTCTCGTCCAGCGCTGCGACATCGAAGCCGATCGAACATGTGGTGACCGGATCGGCGCTGCTTTCCGCCATCAGCGCTACCACGGCGGACGAATCCACACCGCCCGACAGGAACGCACCAAGCGGCACGTCCGCGATCATGCGCGAACGCACGGCTTCGCGCATGTGGTGGAGCAATTCCGCCGACAGGTCCGCAGTCGAGCCGCCGCGACGCCGGCTGAAGTCGATATCCCACCACTGGACAGGCGCCGCAGGGGGAGCGTCATGCCGCAAGATCTGGTAATGGCCAGCAGGCAGCTTCCCCACCCCTTTCAGGATCGAGCGGTGATCGGGCACGTAGCCCCAGGCCAGATAATCGTCGATCGCATGGGGATCGGCTTCGCGCCGCAGCAGAGGGTGGGCAAGCAGGCCCTTGAGTTCGGAAGCGAATGCCACGCTGCCATCGCTCAGCTGAGCGGTGAACAGCGGCTTTACCCCCAGTCGGTCACGCGCGAGCACGAGTTCGCGCCGATGCGCATCGTAGAGCGCGAAGGCGAACATCCCGTGAAGACGGTTCAGGCAGTCGATCCCCCAGCGCGACCATGCCGCGAGGATCACTTCGGTGTCACCGTCGGTACGGAACTGCGCGCCCTGCCCTTCCAGTTCGCGGCGCAGCTCACGAAAATTGTAGATCTCGCCGTTGAACACAATCGTCGTGCGCCCATCAGCCGAATGCATCGGCTGGGGCGACCCTTCGATGTCGATGATCGACAGACGGCGATGTCCCAGGCCCACACCCGGGCCGGTCCATACCCCCGAGCCGTCCGGCCCGCGGTGCGCAAGCGCATCCGACATGCGCGCGACGCGCTCGGGATCGACCGGCTTGGGGGTGCCGCAATGAAAGATCCCGGCGATGCCGCACATAGCCCGCCCCTATCGCAGCCCGGCCGTGCGGTCCATCCATGCACCGCGCCCGCCCGTCGCGCCGACGAACCGATCTATCGCCTCTGCGCTTTCCTGAACGCCGCGACCTTCAACCGACAGGATCAGCGTCGCGGTCGGTCGCCGCCGCAACAGCAGCCGATCGCGCATCGTCGCCAGTTTGAGCCGGGCGACACTCCCCGTCGTGAGGTTGCCCGTGCGCCAGCTGGTTTCCGCGATGCGGACGACATGCCCATTGGCGAGCAGAACCGCACCCGCGGCCTCGGGAAAGCGCCGGCCAGGCTCAACCCAGCGCCAGGGGGTTTCGGGCACCAGCGCGCCTTCTCCATAAGCAGAGGCATCGCGCCGATCGTCCTGCGCCGGATAGAGCGCGAAGAAAACATCCACCTCGTCGCCCGCATCGCTGCGGTAGCGCGCAATCAGCCGATGGGCCGCCCCGCTGGCGCGCGGTGCCCAATCCACCTGCGGCGCGTAGTCGACCTGCTGCCATCCCGGCACTTCGGGAAAGGCGATTCTGGCGGGCATTTCCGCCTCCGCCCGCGAAGCATACCCGGCCCAGAGTGCGAAACCGGCGGCCAGCATCACGATTCCGGCAAGCGCCACATTCGCTCCTACCGTACCGCGGCTCAGCCGGTCGATCGAACGGGAGCGCAATAGAGCCTGAGCGTCGATACCGGGATCCTCGGGATCGCGATCGAACCAGCGCCACGTCAGCGCGAGAAGGATGCCGACGACGAGTGCGAAGAAGATCCACCCGTAGAAGATGTGATCGAAGCCTTCGGCAAACGCGATCCCCTGAGACTGGGCGATATAGATCGTACCCCAGGCACGCACCCCGTTGGCAAGGATCGGCAATGCCAGAGCCAGCGCGAGAAATCCGATGCGCCTGCCCCAGCCCCGGAAGCAGGTCTGCGCAATCAGCACGCCCAGCGCCAGCATGGCGACGAGAAACTGCACGCCGGAACAGGCTTCCGCCACTTCGAACAGTCCGACGGGGGTGTCTATGAAGACGCCTTCGATATGCGCTGGAATGCCGCTGAACCGGGTGAGCCAGATCACGATATCGGCTGTCACCATCTGCAGCGCGGGCACCAGCTCGTCGCCGAAGGGAACCAGAAACAGCATGTAAACGATCGGAAATGCCAGCCCGGCGGTCACTCGCGGGCCCAGAAGCGCCGGAACCACCGCCTGCAACGCCAGAACGGCCCCCAACTGGCTGGCGCTGTTGAAGCCGGCAAGCGTGCCCAGCAGCCACAGGAACAATGCCCCTGCCAGCAGGACCAGACCCGGGGCCCAGCCCTGCGGTGCGATCTGCGCCAGCTCCCCCCGGCGATTCCACATCAGCCATCCGACGATCAGCGGAACGAACAGGACGTGGTTGTAAGTGGAAACGTTCCACCACTTGTCGGCCATCGTCAGCCAGTCGCGCCCGGTCAGCAGGAACAGAACCAGCCAGGCCAAACCCAGCCGCGCAAGCGGAAGCCGCCAACGATCGGGAATCCTGTCGAAAAGCCGGGCCGCGGGCGACGGGAGATAAGCCTCATGCCGCATCGCGCTGCCCACCGCGCGGTCGCGCAAACCCGACAAGATCGGCCAGCGGCGCAAGCATTGCCGGCCAGCCCTGATGCTCAACTACATAGCGCCGCGCGGAAGCGCCCATTTCCCGCGCACCGGCTGGATCGGCCAGCAACGACAGCGCGCGTTCGATCAGTGCCCGATCGCCCTCGCCAATCGCAAAATGCTCCCCATCCGTGGCGTCGATCCCGGTTGCCGCTTCGGGTGTCAGGACGACAGGCCGGGCCATCGCCATCGCTTCCAGCACCTTGTTCTGGATGCCGCGCGCGATCTCCAGCGGGGTCAGGATCAGATCCGCATTTGCCAGAAACGGGCGAACGTCGGGCACTTCGCCCCAGACTCGCACACCCTCCCGGCGCTCAAGTGCGCGGACATCGGCCGTCGGTGCCCGTCCCACGATATGGAAAACGGCGTCGGGATACTGCCGACGAATCGCGGGCAGGATACACTCGGTCGCCCGCTGCACGGCTGCGACATTGGGCGCGTAATCCATCTGTCCGGTAAACACGAGATGCGGCCCCGAACCGCTGAGCAGATCGGGATGCGGCCCCGTCTGCCCTGGATCGAACGTCACAGTATCGATCCCGTTGCGCAGCGCATGAACGTCAGCCTCGGCAGAGGCGGTCAGGCGGCTGCGAAACAATGCCGCTTCCGCTTCGCTCACCAGCAGGGTTGCGTCGGAGCGGCAGGCCAGCCGCTCTTCCTCACGCGCCAGCAGGCCTGCTTCCCGCCGGTCGATCCATCCGCGCGGGCCGCCGTGCTGCGCCCCGTAAACTTCGAACTTGGCCGAATCGACATCGCACAGATCGGTGACGACGCGCCCACGAAATCCTTCGGGAACGTACTGGCCCATCTGGCCGGAGAACACGAATATCGTGTCGATCGGGCGTTCCGTCAGCGTCGCGTCAACCCAACTGCGCAACCGCACGTGATCGAAGGCAGCAAGGCTGACGGGCACTCCGCGCAGGATGGCCTCCACGCCCGCAGCAACGAGGCTGGTTTTGCGGCGGACAAGACAATGGCTCGCCGCCAGACCTTTCAACGCGCCTTCCTGCGCCATATCGCTCGCCGTTTCGCCCAGACATCCGACGTGGACCGGGGCGATTGCCGCCAGAGCCTTCAGCAGATGATGCGAACGGATCTTGTCGCCGCGATCGGGCGGGAACGGCACCCGATGCGCGAGAAAGAGGATTTCGCCGGCCATCAACCGAGCCCGCGCGCGATATGCGGCCCGATGCGATTGGCCAGGCTCAGCGGCAGGCGCTTCCACAGGGCGATCTTGGCCGAATAGCTGTCGTCCGTCGGGTCCACATTCCGCTTCGCGCCGTCCGAGGCATTCCACACCGCGTAAGTCAGCGGTTCGGGCGAGAAGCCCCAATTCTTCTTGTAGGCCGCGGGGCCACTGCCAACCTTGGACCGGCCGAAATCGAACCGGGCGCAGCCCCGCCGCCGCGCGTGCAGCATGAGTTCGAAATACATGCGTTCGTTGGCTCGCAGGCGCCGGGCGGCCAATGTGCCCCCTCCCCAGTAAGGCAGCACGGTGTCGTCGTGATAGAACGACAGCACACTGGCGACGGGTGCTCCGCGATCGAACACGGTCAGGATATCGCTGTCGAGTTCGTCCAGCGCGGCATCGAACAGGCTGCGCGGGAACACCGGCGTGCCGAGGTTGCGCACGCTTTCCGCGTAAACGGCGTAGTGTGCGGCGCGATCGTCTTCCTCGCGGCCGATCCGCACCGAAAGATCGCCGGTCAGGCTCTTGCGCACTTCTGCCCGCTGCTTGCGCGGGACGGCCAGCAACTGCGCCTCGTCGTCATCGGCCAGCGCGGCGGCAAAACCGACGTGGGCATCGCTGCGAAGATCCCAGGCCCGGGGCATTGTTCCGCCCCGCAGCTCGATTGTCGGACAGCTGAGCCGGCCAGCCAGTTCGCGCGCGCCATGCGCCAGTCGATCGGCGGTTCCGCCGTCTTCGGCAAGTACGCCCCCACCGACGGCGAACCCGCTCGACACCAAAGCACGTCCGAAGATCGGCGAATGCACTTCGGAAAGCGGTAGCCAGCCCGTGATCGTGCCCCCGCGCCGGGCGACGATGCCCAGCCCGCGCTGCGCCGTGCCGCGTTCCACTGCGCGCAGCCATGCCGGGCGGTGGAACAGCGTTCCGCCTGCTTCTGCCACGAAGGCTTCGATCCGCGCGGCTTCGCCCGGATCGCTCGGATCCGCCAGCGCGAGCCGGGTCGTCGTCAGGGCAAACGGCGCGCTCATGCCGCCAGCGCGATCGCGCCCTGCGCCTCCCGGCGGGCGATCTCGTCCATTCGGCCCCAGGCGAAATCGCGCAACAGGTCGCGCAACTTGGGCGTCATGCGGCGCAAGTTGGTGTAATGGCGCAGACGCGATTTGACCGATGCGTCGGCCACTCGCGGCTGATCCGGGTCGATTTCCCACGGATGGAAATAGAATATCGCCGGTCGCCGTTCGCGCCGGTTGACCTGCTGGATGGCCCAGCGGGAAAAACCATACGGCAGAACGCGGAAGAAACCGCCCCCACCCGCCCCAACTCGGCGTCCGCCGAGGATCGCGGTGGTCACCGGAATTTCAATCAGTTCGGCATCCGCGACCGGGCGAAACGCGAAACGGGGCGCATCGCGCCATCCGTAGTGATCGTGCACGACCGGCGCGACACTGGAGGAATAGGTGTAACCCTGCTCGATCAGTTCGGCATGAGCCCAGGGTGTGCGGGCATCGATCGAGAAACTGGGGGCGCGGTAGCCGGTTATGGGGGTGCCGGTGGCATCTTCCAGAATTTTGCGCGTGTGAAGTATGTCGTTTGCAAAGCGGCGGCGGTCGAGAGTGAAGACGCGCGCGTGGTCGTAGCCGTGGCTGGCCAGTTCGTGCCCGGCATCGACGATGCGGCGCATCAGCGGGCCGTTGCGTTCCGCCACCCAGCCGAGCGTGAAGAACGTCGCCTTCACCCCCGCTTCGGCGAACAGGTCGAGGATGCGCGCGACGTTGTCCTCTACCCGCAGCGCGAGGCCATCCCAGTCCTTCCGGTCGATCACCTGTTCGAAGGCGCCGACCTGGAACCAGTCTTCGACATCGACCGACAGGCCGTTGACGATCCGGTGTTCGGCCATGAGCGCCTCCTCAGGCCGCGACGCGGGGCGGCTGGCCGGTTTCGATCCACTCGATCAGCATTGCGAGAACCTCGCGCACCGATCGTTCCTGCTCGTCGAGCCGGCGCCCGAATGCGTCGATCCGCTCCACCAGCGCGGCATTCTCGTCTTCCCGCCCGCGTTCGGCCGCCTGCGACAGTTCGATCACCGCCTGCTGGAGTTCGGCAATCTGGGCATCGCGTTCGGCAAGCATGCCGATCACGTCGACAAGCGGCTCGGCAGGGGAAGCCTGAGGTTCCTCCACCGCATCGGCGCGCGCCGCGTGCTTGACCGGCCCCGACACGGGTGCGGGGCCGAGCTTCGGCATTGGGCCGGGTGCCGCCTCGGGGAAGGCATTGTCGCTCTGCATTTCCTTCAGCACGGCGCGCAGCATGGCGCTGTCGATCCGGGTGCGCTGTTCCACCGCGCCGAGCAGCAGCAGCCGCGTCGCAATCTGATTGACCTTGCGCGGAATGCCGCCCGCCGCCTGATGCAGTTCGGCAAAGACCCGCTGATCGAATTCGGGATTGCCGTCCCACCCCACGCACTGGAGGCGATGGCGGATGTAAGGCTCTATCTCGTCCTGCCCCATCGGTTCCAGATGGTGGGTGGCGATCACCCGCTGGCGCAGCTGTTCGAGGTCGGGATGTTCGGCAAGCACCTGGCGGAATTCCGGCTGGCCCAGCAGGAGCGTCTGCAGCAGCGGATGCGAACCGAGCTGGAAATTGGACAGCATCCGCAGTTCTTCCAGCGCTTCCACGCTGAGGTTCTGCGATTCGTCGACCACCAGCATGCAGCGGCGGCCGCTGCGCGCCTCTTCATGCAGGAAAGCCTCGATCGCGCCCAGCGCGCCGGCCTTGTCGTGCCCTTCGATATCGAGGTCGAAGGCCTGGGCCACGACATGGACCAGTTCTTCGCCATCGAGATTGCTGGTCACGATCTGGCCCACGGTCATCTGGCTGTGATCGATCTTCTGCATCAGGTGGGCGACGAGGGTGGACTTGCCCGCGCCGACTTCGCCGGTGATGACGATGAAGCCTTCACCCTGCGCCATGCCATAACCGAGATACGACAGCGCCTTACGGTGGGTCGTGCTCTCGAAGTAGAAGTTGGGATCGGGCGTCAACTGGAACGGGCGCCCGGTCAGCCCATAGAAATCTTCGAACATCGTCACATACCCCTCAGAAATCGTAGCGCAGGCCGAGCAGCGCGGAAGCCGACGTATAGTCTTCGACCGTTGCCTCGCTATCGAGATGGTCGATGGCGACGGCCGCGCGTGCGGACAGGCGATTGGTTATCGAACGGCGATAGGCAGCGGATGCGCCGAGTGCGAACACCTCGCCATCGGCGGAAAAGCCGCTATCGATCCAGCTCGCATAAGCGTTGGCGCCGAAGCCGGCATTGCGGCCGAGCTGGGCGTTCAGATAATAATTGACCCAGTACGCCTCGTCGACGACGCCATTGGCGCTTTCCAGCACGGTGCCGGGCGCCGCAATGAACTTGCGCCGCTGATACCCGGCGCCGACTCCGGTATCGACCCGGCCCAGACGCACGCCGTAACTTGCCGCAACCCCGCGCGAGCGGAAGACCGACGAACGGACGGAGCCCAGTACCCCGGCAAGGCAATCGGCCCCTTCGTCGCTGCCGACGCAGCCGGTGAAATCCCCGCTCAACGCATTGCGCGCGGCGCTGAATTCGGTCGGAAGATTGGCCAGGGCATTGTTGAGCAGTCCGCCGAAACCCGAAACGGTATCGTACACCGCGACATTGACGTTGCTGCGTGAATTGGGCGCCCAGGCGAAAGTGCCGTAATAGGTCGTGGAATCGTAACGCCGGCCCACGTGCGCTTCCAGCGCGGTCCGCGCGCTGGGCCGCCACATGACACCGACATCCCAGATCAGGCCGGAAACGTCGTAGGCGATTTCGCGCGGCTCGCTCTTGTCGGTGACGAAGCGGCCATCGTCGCCGATCACGGGGTTGCCGTCGACATCGCGAACCGCATCGCGGCTGGACACTTCGACATCTTCGTATCCGACGCCGCCCACGAAGGCGAGATTGCGCCCCAGCGGGACCTGCACGTCGCCGCGCACGAACCGGTCGCGCACGCGCTGATCGAGGTTCGCCACATCTTCCTGGACCCAGCCGCCCCCTACGCCCAGGCCAATCGGCAGGGGTTCGCCGGGTTTGGTGCCGAGATGGAAGCCCGCGCTCTGCACCAGGCTTTCGTCGAACACGTCGACGCGGTTTTCGCCCGGTTCCAGGATCACGGCATCGGGCGCTTCGACCCGGGTATAGCCGATGCGGTAATTCGCATTCACTTCCACATCGCCCGCACTCGTGTGCAGGTTCGGCCCTGCATAGGCGGAATAGATGCGGCTTTCGCTGTCGTCGCCGACCAGCGGGTTGAGCGTGGCGCCCCCATTGCCATCGACCCGCGTGCGCGCCGCAAGGGCCCCGCCCTCTATCGTCAGCGCACGGGGCACGATCGTCGCATAACCGCGCGCGACACCGCTGATGGTGTCGGAATCGCGCATGTCATCGTCATAGCCGATGTTGCGTTCGTAGCGCAGCGAAACAGAACCGCCGTTGTTGCGCCCGGTCAGGCTGGCATCGACCCCGACCGCGACCTGCGTGTAGGTGACGACATCGTCGCCCGGAGAAAGCTCGGCAACGAGGACCTGCGATGCCTCGATATAGGGATCGACCGACAGGCGGCGATCGCCGCGCTCGGCGCCGGCATCTTCATTTGCCGTCTGCTGGGCTGCGGCCTGTACCGAACAGGCCAGCGACGCCAGCGCGCATGACGCAAAGAAATAATTGCGTTTCATCGGGTTACTCCCCGTACCCATAATATGTTCCGAACTTGCGGCCGCTGGGGCTGAAATGCGCGTCGTTCAGCATCAATTTCACGTCGGGACATCCCGACAGAAGCTCCACCGCATCTTCCAGCGCGCTCTGCGATGTGAAATCGGCGCGGGCGACCAGGATCGCCTGCCCGGCATGTTTGGCCAGTTCCGCCGCGGGCGAAGCCGCCAGGGCCGGCGGTGAATCGAAAATCAGAATGCGATTGGGCGCCCCGATGCTGAAACGATCCAGCACCTCGGCAGTGCGCCGGCTGGACAGGTATTCGCTGTCGACATTGGTCTGATTGCCGGCGGGGAGAACCCACAGGCCGGGAATATCGGTCCCGATAACCAGATCTTCCGGCACGGCGCGATCGTCGGCGAGGCAGTCCATGAACCCCGGCCCCTTGGGCAGGCCGAAGGTGGAAAGGATCGAAGGCTTGGCAAAATCGGCATCGATCAGCAGGACTTCGCTGTCGCGTTCCGCCGCCAGCGCAATCGCCAGATTGCTGGCGCAGAATGTCTTGCCTTCGCCCGTATGCGGCGAACAGATAAGCACCCGGCGCGAACGGGCCGTTCCGGTGTCCCGCGCGGTTTCCAGCACGCGGCGCTTCACGATCCGGAATTCTTCCATCAGCGCGTTGACCGCCCCGTCGGGAACGATCAGCCCCTGTTCGCGCAGCAGCTCGCGATCGACCGGGAAGCGCTTGCCCTGCAGCGCGACCGCGCCGACCTGACGTTCTATCGTGATATGGGACGGCGGAATTTCGGCAGGCAGGGTGTTGGGGACTGCGGCCGCTTCCGCCTCCGGTGCCGGCTCCGCCCTGGCTTCGGCGCGGGGCGTGCGACCGGCATCGTCGCACGCTTCGGCGTGAACGCCTTCGGCATCGCGCGCTTCGCCGCCACGATCTTCGGAAAGGTCCTGCTTCGCGGCCGCATCGGCTTGCTTGCGCTTCACTTTGGCGCGTTTCATCGTCTCGTCGGCCAGACGATGCGGGACCGGGGCAGGCTTGAACGGATCGAACCCGAATGCCCCGCTGGCCCGCTCCAGAAGCGAGCTTTCCTTCTTCTCTTCGGGGGGAGAGGGTATTTTCTTGTGTTCGGTCATTGTCCTGTCCTCAGCCCACCATTCCGCGCTGCACGAACTCGGCCGCCAGCAGCAGCACGCAGACACCGCCCAGCGACGCGCATCCGGCGGCAAACATCCGCATCCGTTTGCGCGCGATTGCCCGCCTCGCGTCGGTCATCGCGTGCGAGATCGTGCCGATCACCGGCAGGCCCAGCGATCGTTCCAGCTTGGAACCGGTGGCGAACGTGGAACGGATCTGGCTGAACGCGAACGCCGCGCCCACACCGGCACCGATCCCCACGATCAGCACGCCGATCAGCAATATCGGCCGATTGGGCGCAGCCGGTGCGCGCGGGGTGGAAGGCGGATCGATCACTTCGAAACTGAACGAACTGCGCTCGCTTTCGACCTGGCCGCGCAGGCGCATTTCCTCGCGATCCTGCAGCAGTTCGTCGTACTTGGTCTTCAGCACTTCGTAATCGCGGCTGATGCGGTTGGCTTCGGCAGCGACGGCGGGTTCGTCGGCCTGGCTGGCCATCATGCCGCTCAGGTCCGCCTGCAGCGCGGCCTTGCGCGCCATCAGCGCCTGCACATTGGCATCGCGCTCGGCCCGGATCGCGACCAGCGAGCTATAGGCCGGGTTGACCGTGCCCGATGCGTTCGGCCCTTCGTTCGCCGCCTGCTTCGCCAGCAGATCGATCTGCCGTTGCAGCGCAGCCACGTCGGGGTGGTTGCCGGTCAGCCCGCGCGCCTGCATCGCGGCGAGTTGCGAACGCGCCTGCATCAGCGCGCCGCGGGCCCCGCCCGCCTCGCCAGCAGTAACGACCGTGCGCGGGGTTCCGGCGATCTGGCCGTTGACTGCCGCAAGGGCGCTCTGCGCCGCCGCCAGATCGGCATCGACGCCGCGCATTTCCGAACGAAGCTGTTGCAGGCGGGTGGACAGGGTGGCCGTGCCGCCGATCAGTTCGGGATGCTGGGCCTCGAACGCGAGGCGGCGCTGTTCGGCTGCCTCCAGCTCACGCTTGCGGTCTTCCAACTGCTGGTCGAGGAACACGATCGTTTCGGCCACCTCGCCCCGGCTTCCGGCAATGTTTTCCTCGCGGAAGATGTCGATCATCTTCTGCACCACATCCTGCGCCAGCGCGGCGTTCTGCGCGTCGGACAGGCTGGACTTGCCGATCTGGGCGGTGATTTCGAACAGGTTGTCTTCGGTGCTGACGACCTTCACGCTTTCGGCCAGGCTGGCGACCGTGCGTTCCATCTGCGACGGGGTCGTCACATCGGTGCCGAGACGGGTGGAACGGACGACTTTTTCCAGGTTCACCGAACTCGCCAGCGTCTTGCGGACGCGCTCGATCTCGCCCTTGCCGGCATTGGCGATGCCGATCTGCTGCGACAATACGTCATCCAGTTGCACGAACACGCGCGCCTTGGATTCGTATGTGTTGGGGATCATGGCGACGGCCAGCCAGCCTAGGATACAGACGCCCCAGGCCACCCCCAGAACCAGCCAGCGCCGGTGCCAGGCCGAATGCAGTGCCGCCTGCAGCTCTTCGAAGACCTCGTTCATCTGATCGTGGCCTTTCTCAGAACATGCTTTCGGGGATGATGATCACGTCCCCGGGCTGGAGCATGACGTTGGCGCGGCTGTCCCCGTCCTTCAGCAGGTCGCCCAGCCGCAGCGCATATTCGCGCTGGCGGCCGGCCTGCTTGTCGAACCGGATCAGCTTGGCGCGGTTGCCGGCGGCAAATTCGCTGAGACCGCCGACCGCGATCATCGCGTCCAGCACGGTCATGTTGGCGCGATAGGGGATCGATGCCGGCTGCGCGGTCGCGCCGATGACGCGGATCTGCTGGCTGAACGTGCCCGCAAAATTGGTCACGATCACCGAAACCAGCGGCTCTTCGATATATTGGGAAAGCTGCAGGCGGATATCCTCCGCCAGCATCGCCGGCGTCTTGCCCACCGCGGGCATGTCAGCAACCAGCGGGGTCGTGATCCGTCCGTCGGGCCGGACCTGGATCTTTTCCGCGCCCAGTTCCGGGTTGCGCCAGACGTGGATCGTCAGTTCGTCGAGCGGGCCGATGACATATTCCTCGCCCGGCCCTTCCTGCATCGCGACGAAGGATGCGGGCGGCAGTTCCGTCCCGCTGCCGGAAGCACAACCGGCCAGAGCGAGAACCGCCAGCGCACTGCTGGCGAGAGAAGTTGGTATTCGAGCGATTGGCATCGATGCGCGTCCTTGCCTGTCGTGCGGGCGTTGTGAGCGACAGGCGAGGAGCGACCCCACCTGCCGCACCCGCGGTTCACAGGCGTTCTTCCTCGCGAAAAAGGGTGAATAATCTGTTAGCCAATCCCGCCTGATGTCGGGCAGTCCCGGATTGGGACGCCCTGCGCGCGAAGGTTAACGCGGCGCGGCGCCGATCAGCATTTCGCGCGCCGGGCCCTGCCCCAGGAACTGGGCCGGCGATGCGGTCGCGCCGTAGGCGCCGGCGCAGAAGACCGCGATCAGATCGCCGACGTCCGCGCGCGGCAGGTGCGCCTGGTCCGCCAGCCGGTCGAGCGGCGTGCAAAGACACCCGACCACACTCGCCTCCTCCTCCGGCCCGGCATCGAAGCGGCTGGCGATCGCGAGCGGATAGTTGCGGCGCACGACCGTGCCGAAATTGCCCGACGCGGCGAGCTGGTGATGAAGCCCCCCGTCGGTGATCAGG
Source organism: Pelagerythrobacter marensis (assembly GCF_001028625.1). Classification (NCBI taxonomy): domain Bacteria; kingdom Pseudomonadati; phylum Pseudomonadota; class Alphaproteobacteria; order Sphingomonadales; family Erythrobacteraceae; genus Pelagerythrobacter; species Pelagerythrobacter marensis. Next base: position 1,412,858 of record NZ_CP011805.1, read on the forward strand.
AACGTGTACCCGTGGCTGACCTTCCGGTCCACGATCCGGGTCAGATAGACCCCCGCTTCGCCAACCAGATAGCGGCCCAGTTCGATGCACAGCTCGGTTTCGGAGAGGCTCGACGGAAGGCTCGCGAAGCGCTCCTCCAGCGCAGCGCCGATCGCCGCGATGTCGAGCGGCGCGTCGCCGTGGAAGTAGGGGATACCGAAACCGCCGCCCATGTTGAGCTTCGCCAGCGGTTCGCCGATCTCGCCCGCCAGGCGATCGGCAAGGGCAAGGACATTGGCCTGCGTTTCGATAATCGCTTCGGCGTCCAGAGCCTGGCTGCCGGTGAAGATATGCAGGCCGCACCATTCCGCCCCCGCGGCGATCAGATCGCGGCCCAGCGCGGGCACGCGATCCTCGTCAATGCCGAATTGCTTCGCCCCGCCGCCCATCTTCATGCCCGAACCGCGCAGTTCGAACGACGGGTTCACACGGATGGCGAGGCGCGGGCGATGGCCTGTCCGATCGGCGATATCCAGAGCCCGTCGCGCTTCTCTCTCCGATTCGAGATTGATCGTACAACCTGCTGATATTGCGCATTCCAGTTCGCGATCCCGCTTGCCCGGCCCGGCGAAGCTGACCCGGTCGGCCGCAATCCCGGCCGCTTCCAGCATCGCCAGCTCGCCGCCCGATGCGACATCGAAACCATCCACCCGACTGGCCATGAATTCCAGTAGCGGGGCGTAAGGGTTCGCCTTGATCGCATAATGCAGCCTGAGCCGGCTGGGCATCGCCGCGCGCAGATCCGCGATGCGCCGCGCCAGCAGCCCGCCGGAATAGACGAACAGCGGGGTGTCGCCCGCTTCGGCGACAAGGTCGCTGGCCTTGCGCCCATCGATCGCAAGCTCTCCGTCGGTGGCGGTAAAGCCCGACGGGATCGGTCCCAGCGGCTTCATGCGCCCAGCTCCCGCGCGATGGCCGTCCGGTCGAGCTTCCCGTTGGGATTGACGGGCATGACCTCGCGCCAGTGGATCGTTTGCGGCTGCATGAAATTCGGCAGTTCCTTCGCAAGGGCGGGTGCGAGGCGATCCGGTGCGTCGGATACGCCCGCTGCTGGCCGCACGACCAGATGAACCGCCTGCCCCAATCGCGCATCGGGCACGCCCAACGCAACCGCTTCGGCCACCAGCCCAGTGGCGATCGCCGCGTCTTCGACTTCCTGCGGGCTGATGCGGTTGCCCGCGCTCTTGATCATCGCATCGCGCCGGCCGACGAAATAGAGCAACCCGTCCGCATCGCGTTTCACCCGGTCGCCCGACCAAACCGCCGTGCCGCCATAGCGCGATTCTGCCGGGGCTGGTCGAAACCGCTCGGCACTGCGTTCGGCATCCTGCCAGTACCCCTGCGCAACCAGCGGCCCGCAATGCACCAGTTCCCCTTCCTCGCCCGGTCCGGTCACTTGCCCCGCATCGTCGATGACGAGGATTTCGGCGAAGGGGATCGCTGTCCCCATCGAGGTCGGGTGGCTATCCACCAGAGCCGGATCGAGATAGGTGGAACGAAATGCCTCGGTCAGGCCGTACATCGGAAAAAGCTGTGCCTGCGGGAAGGTATCCTGCAAACTTCGCACCAGATCGACCGTCAGCGCGCCGCCGGTATTGGTCAGCCGCCGAATGGGGGCCACGGCGTCCTGGGGCCAGTCAAGTTCCGTCAGCTGCACCCACAGCGGCGGGACGGCGGCGAGCGTGGTCACCGCATGGCGGGCACAAGCCTTCGCAACGTCGCGCGCAAACAGATAGTCGAGCGGCACGACGCTGGCCCCGGCATACCAGCTGTTGAGCAACTGGTTCTGGCCGTAATCGAACGACAGCGGCAGAACCGCCAGCGTGACGTCATGGCTCTCGATCCCGAGATAGTGCGAAACGCTGGCTGCCCCCAGCCACATGTTCGCATGGCTGAGCATAACGCCCTTGGGGCGGCCCGTGGACCCGCTGGTATAGAGGATCGCGGCAAGATCGCCGGGATCGGCCTGCGATGGGGCCAGCGCCCCGTCACAGTCGGCAATGGCCGCCAGCGCTTCCGCTTCCGTCATGGCAATGCAGCCGGGCGGCACGTCGCCATCTTCCAGCGATTTCGCCCGGGCAGCGGTTGCGATCAGCAGGGTCGCGCCGCTGTCGGCCAGAATGTGGGCGACCTGCGCCCGCTTGAGCAAGGGATTGATCGGCACGTGGACCAGCCCCGCCCGCGCACATGCAAGAGGGAGCAGACAGGTCAGTTCGCCCTTCGCCGCCCAGCTCGCCACGCGCGCGCCATTGCCGGGCGCCCGGTCGCGCAGCCATGCCGCCATGCCGGCGACACGGGTTCTTAAGTCCTTGTAGCTAAGCGTGCCTTCGCGCAGCACCAGCGCGGGCGCATCCCCCTGGCCGCGTTCGGCAAGATGATCGAGCGGCATGGGATTCGGGTCGGGTGCGTCGGGCATGGTTTCTTTCGTGGAGTGCATTCGCTGTGATCGCCGTCAGCTATCACGACAGGGTTAACGTCTTGCAAGGGACCAATCCACCTGTCGCCTGCCCATTCGACCGCGGGGAATGGTTCGCGCTGCTGGCGGAAAGCGGCATGCCCGCGACCATCGCCGTGGCGGAGGAGGATGGGAAACGGGTGGCCCTGCCGCTCACCCCTGCCAATGGCCGGCTGGAGGCGCTGCGCAACTGGTACAGCTTCACCTGGCGTCCGCTCCAGACCGCCGATGCCGGAGGCGAACGGCTTCTGACCGCGCTCGCCGGCAAGCTGCGGCAACGCACCCATCGTGCCACGTTCTGGCCGGTTCCCAATGAAGATGGCGCCGCCACGCGGCTGGAACGGGCATTTCGCGAAAGCGGTTGGATCGTGGCGCGCGAACAGTGCGATCACAATCATGTCCTGCAAGTAAGTGGCCGCAGCTTCGCGGATTACTGGTCGGCGCGGCCCGGGCGAATGCGCACCACGCTGAAACGCAAGGGCAGAAAAGTCGACGTATCCATTCGCGAGCGCTTCGACGCGGACGACTGGTCCGCTTACGAAGCGATCTATGCCGAAAGCTGGAAACCGGAGGAGGAGACGCCCGGCCTCCTGCGCCGTTTCGCGCAGCAGGAAGGCGATGCCGGGCGCATCCGTCTCGCCGTGGCCAGGCATGAAGGGATGCCGGTGGCCGCGCAGTTCTGGACCGTGGAAGGCGGCACGGCCTATATTCACAAGCTCGCCCATCTGGAAGCGCACAAGGCGCTGTCGGCAGGTACCACGCTGACGGCGGCCCTGTTCGAACACGTGATCGATCGCGACCGGGTGGAATGGATAGATTTCGGAACCGGGAACGACGGCTACAAATCCGACTGGATGGAGGTCGTGCGCCCGCGCTTCCGCATCGATTGCCTCGACCCGCGGCAGCCCCGCGCCTGGCCGGCACTGGCGAAGCGCCTCGTCCGCCGCCTTGCGCCGGGTGCGCGGCAGGGCTAAGGCGCCCGCCGAATTGCAGGGGAACCATACCGGCATGAGCAGTCTCGCGCCCAGTCGCAGTGACATCGATACCAAGCTGCGCGCAATCCTGTGCGACGTGCTCGGGCTCGACGCTGAGAAAGTCGAGAGTTTCGACAACGACACCGGCCTTTTCGGTCATTTGCCCGAACTCGATTCGATGGCAGTCGCCGGGCTTCTGACCGAAATCGAAGATCGCCTCGGCATCATCATCGAAGACGATGAAGTCGATGGGGAAATGCTGGAGACCTACGGCGGGCTGCTCGCCTTTGCCGAGGCGAAAGTCGTAGAGAGCTGACCGCCCCCCTCGTCACGACATGGCCCTGTCCCGACCAGGACGGCGGCAACCACGACGAAATCGCGCTGACTTTCCGCGGGAAGCGGGCGGCGAAGGTTCTGGTCGTGCCTGCCCTGTTCGATGAAGCCAACAAGCTGCGCCGCCTTACGGTGGAAGTCATGCGACGTCTGGCCGAAGACGGGATCGGCACCGTTCTTGCCGATTTCCCCGGCTGCAACGAAAGCCGCCGGCCGCTGACCGCGCAGACGCTGGAAGGGTGGCGACAGGCCGCGCTGGCCGCTTCCGATCACTTCGGGGCCAGCCACGTGCTGACAATGCGCGGCGGCGCCCTGCTCGCCCCGGCGGACATGCCCGGCTGGAATTACGCCCCGATCGCCGGGCGTCAGGTGCTGCGGCCAATGTTGCGCGCCCGCACGCTTTCGGCGCGCGAAGCCGGGGCGGAAGAAACGATCAGGGATCTCGAACTGCTGGGCCGTTCGGACGGGATCGAGCTGGCTGGATGGACGCTGGGGCGCGCGCTCTTCTGCGCGCTCGAAACGGCCACCCTCCCGGACGAATCCGCCCAGATGCGGATAGAGCAGGACATGATCGGCGGCAGCGGCCTGTGGATGCGCGCGGAACCGGGCGAATCGCGCGATCAGGCGGACGCGCTGGCCGCCGCCATCGCCCAGGGGATACCGGCACAATGAACCGCCTCCCCCTCACTTTCGCCTGCGAAGATCAGACGCTCGCCGGGACGATCGACACGGCGCCGGCGTCGGTCGGGCTGCTGATCGTCAGCGGCGGCAACGAGATTCGCGCCGGGGCCTTTTCCGGGCAGGCCCGGCTGGCCGAAAGGGTGGCCAGGGCCGGTTTCCCGGTGTTCCGGTTCGACCGGCGGGGCGTCGGTGACAGCGAAGGCAAGAATCGCGGTTTCCGCGCGAGCGCCAAGGATATTGCCGCAGCGATCGACGCCTTCCGGGCGATGGCCCCCCAGATGAAGCGTGTCGTCGCCTTCGGAAACTGCGATGCCGCCAGCGCGCTGATGCTGGCGAGCGGCGCGGGCTGCGAGGCGCTTGTCCTGTCCAATCCGTGGACGATCGAGGACGATCAGGACGACCTGCCCCCGTCCGCTGCGGTACGTTCGCGCTATATCGAAAAGTTGAAGAACCCCGCGGAACTGGCGCGGCTTGTGACCGGCGGGGTCGATTTGCGCAAGCTGGCGCGCGGGCTGGCCCGGGCCGCCCTGCCCCGGTCGCAGCCCAGCTCTCTGGCCCAGGACATGGCGGCCGGCCTGGAAAAATTCGAAGGGCAGGTGCGCATCCTGCTGGCCGAAACCGACCGGACTGCGCAGGCTTTCGTCGAACAGTGGGATTCCGCCGATTCGCGGATCGCCTATTGCGAGAAGGCCAGCCACGCCTTTGTCGAGCCCCATGCGCGCGACTGGCTGTTCGAACAGTTGCTGATGGCGCTGCGGGGCAGCAGTCGCCCCTAGCCCTGGCCGGGTTGCCGCCCCTAACCGGGTTGCCGAACGAACAGGCTGGCGAGTTCGACGTGAGTCGACCAGACGAACTGGCCGACCGGTCTGGCCGCCTCCAGCCGATAGCCGGCCTCCACCAGGCGCGCCGCGTCGCGGGCCCAGCTTGCCGGATTGCAACTGACATAGACGATGCGCGGCACCGTGCTTTCCGCCAGCCGCCCGATCTGCTCGCGCGCACCGGCGCGGGGCGGGTCGAGCAGGACGGCATCGAAGCGGTTCAGTTCGTCGGGCTGGAGGGGGTTGCGGAAGAGGTCGCGGTGCATGGCATGGACCGCCCCGCCAGTGCGGGCAGCGGCCGCCTTGCACGCCAGATGGGCATCGCGCGCAGCCTCCACCGCCAGCACTTTTGCATTGCCGGACAGGGCGAACGCGAACGTTCCCAGACCAGCGAACAGATCCGCAACGAACCGCGCGCCGGCCAGCCATTCGCCGGCGATCCGGGTCAGCGCGCTCTCGCCATCGACCGTCGCCTGCAGGAACCCACCGCTGGGAAATGCGACCGGGACACCGGCGGGCGACACCGTGACCGGTTCCGGCTCCCACACGGTTTCCGGCCCATATCCGTGATCGATCGTCAGGCGGGCGAGGCCGTTGTCCTGTGCGAAAGCCAGCATCGCCTCGGTCGCGGCCAGCCCCTCCACCTTCAAACCGGCGATTGCGCAGTCTGCCCCCTGATCGGCCAGCGTCAGATCGACTTTCGCGGAAATGCGCTCTTTACGGGCAGCGAACAGGGCCCGCAGCGGCGCGATCAGCGCGAACAGTTCGGGGCGCAGAATGTGGCACTCGCGCATGTGCACGATCCGGTGCGACCCTGCCTCGCGAAAGCCGAGCTGCAGCTTGCCGCCCGCGCTGGCCGCATGAAGCGTGCAACGGCGGCGACTGCGCGGGGGGGAGAGATGGGGCGGGAGGAGCGTGCCGATGGCGACACCCTGGCCCTGCGCCGCAAATGCGATCCGTTCGCCCAGATAGCGCGCAATCGCCTGCGTGTCGCAATGCTGGAGCTGGCATCCCCCGCACGCGCCGAAATGGCGGCATGGCGGCTGGGCGCGGTGGGGCCCCGGCGCAATCGTACCGTCGGCTTGCAGCACGTCGCCCGGCGCGGCGAAAGGCACATGGCGGCCATCGACGGTCACACCGTCGCCCTTGGCCGCGATACGCAGGATTTCGTTTGTCTCGGTCACAGGAAGCGCGCGTAGGCGGCTTTCACGGCTTGCGCCAGATCGTCGGCGCTGAATGCCACGCCCGCGATCCGCGCCGCTTCGTTGTGCAGCCAGACGGCCTGTTCTGCCGCAAGGGCCGCACTGCAGCCTGTCGCCATGCGGCTCGCCGCGATTCCTGCCAGGATATCGCCGGTTCCGGCAGCGGAAAGCCAGCTCGGCCCGGGCGGAAACAGGATCACCCCGCCATCGGGTGTGCAGAGCAGCGTGTCCGGCCCCTTGGCCAGGACCACCGCCCCGCTCTTTCGCGCCAGCTCTTTCGCTTTCGCACGCTTGCCCTCGCCCGCCACGTCGAAGGCGCGGCACAGCCTCTCCAGCTCCCCTTCGTGCGGCGTCAGCAGTGTCTCGCGCTCGAACCGGCGCGGCGTGAGCAGATGCAGGGCATCGGCGTCGAGGACCAGCGGGCAATCGCGTTCGAGAGCCCGTTCCAGCCGCGCCGGTGCCTCGCCATCCCGCCCCAGCCCCGGGCCCACGAGAACGGCGCCCATGCGCGGGTCGTCCAGTGCCTCGGCCAGAGGGCCCCGATCGACAACCAGCGCGGCGGGGGCGGCGGGATGCGACTGGTCGGAAAGCAGCTTCACATAGCCGGCGCCCGCATGGATCGCGGCATTGGCGGAAAGCAGCGCGGCACCGGGCATGGCCCCGCCGACCACCCCCAGCAAACCGCGGCGATACTTGTGCGCATCGGCTGAAGGAGGTTCGAGCTGCGGACGCTGCGACAGCCGGGCCGGAGCCTGCGGCACCGCCACCCCGATATCGACCAGCCGCCGCGCCCCCATTCGGCCGGAAGCGGGCATGGTCCAGTGCGCGAACTTCCACGCCCCCAACGCCAGCGTCAGGTCGCAGGCCGGCAGATCGCGATTGAGCGGCACGCCCGAATCGCTTTCAATCCCGCTCGGCAGATCGACCGCGACCAGATGATGATGGCGGGCGGCGAGGTCATGCAGCAATCCGGCCAGATCGCCCGACAGGGGCCGCGTCAGTCCGCTGCCGAACAGGCAATCGACCAGCACCGCGCCGTGGCGACCGTCTGCGGTCTGGACGACTGGCCCGCGATAGCTGTCGCAGGCATTCCGGGCCGCATCGGTTCGCGGCAGGGCTGGCGCGACGACCGCGACATCGATCCCGCGCCGATGCAGAACCTGCGCGATGACGTAACCGTCCCCGCCATTGTTCCCCGGGCCGCACAGCACGGTTACGGGCCGCCCGGCGGCGAGCCGCCAGACCCATTCCGCCGCGCCGCATCCGGCCCGCTGCATCAATGTATCGACATCGGTTCCGGCATCGACCAGCGCCTGTTCCGCCGCCTGCATCTGGGCGACTGTCAGAACGGGATCATTCGGCGACATCGGTCCCCTGCGCAGGGCGCGCGGCAAAGCGGTAGCGTTCGTCGGCAATCGCGACTTCCAGCACTCCGTCGGCCAGGGTCTGCTCGATCGGGTCGGCGCCGTCGTAAGCGGCCAGCCCGCGCCCTTCCCGCAATTGTTCGAACCGGCGGAAACCGCCATCGGCATGGCGCACGGTGAGCACGATCGCATCGTCGATCCGGGCGCGTTCCACCAGGCAATCCGGCCCGAAGCCGGCCCCGGGGCCAATCGCACATTCGATCCGCTCCGCCCCCTCGTCCGCCTGCGCCTGAACCGGCGCATCGGCCGAGGAGCAGGCGGCTGCCAGTGTCAGTACGCCGGCGATGACAGCCGGGCGCACCATCACTTGCGGACGAGCTGCGAAACGTCGCGCACCGCACCACGCGCGGCGCTGGTGGTCATCGCGGCATAAGCTTCCAGCGCAGTCGAAACGCGCCGCTTGCGCTTTTCCACGGGCTTCCATGCCCCATCTCCCTTTGCCTCCATCTCCGCCCGCCGGCTGGCCAGTTCGGATTCGGAAACGTCGAGATGGATGGAACGAGCGGGAATGTCGATCACGATCGTGTCGCCTTCGCGCACCAGGCCGATCGTCCCGCCTTCTGCCGCCTCGGGCGAGGCGTGGCCGATGGAAAGGCCCGATGTGCCGCCGGAAAAACGCCCGTCGGTCACCAGCGCGCAGGCCTTGCCCAGCCCTTTCGATTTCAGATAGCTGGTCGGATAGAGCATTTCCTGCATCCCCGGCCCGCCACGCGGCCCTTCGTACCGGATCACGACCACATCGCCTTCGCGCACCTGATCGGTCAGGATCGCGGTCACGGCAGCGTCCTGGCTTTCATAGACTTTCGCCGGGCCGGAGAACTTCAGAATGCTTTCATCCACCCCCGCGGTCTTCACGATGCACCCGTCTTCGGCGAGGTTGCCATAAAGCACCGCAAGGCCGCCGTCCTGGCTGAAGGCATGTTCGGCCGAACGGATCACGCCTTCGCGGCGATCAAGGTCGAGTTCGGCCCACCGCCGATCCTGGCTGAACGCCGTCTGCGTCGGCACGCCGCCGGGGGCGGCGCGGAAGAATTTCTGCACCGCCGGGCTGTTGGTGCGGGCAATGTCCCAGGCATCGAGCGCATCGGCCAGCGTGGGGCTGTGGACCGTCGGCACGGCAGTGTTGAGCAGCCCGGCACGGTCCAGTTCGCCCAGGATGGCCATGATCCCGCCGGCCCGGTGGACATCCTCCATATGAACATCGTCCTTCGCCGGCGCGACTTTCGCAAGGCACGGGATATGGCGGCTGAGCCGGTCGATATCGGCCATCGTGAAATCCAGTTCCGCCTCGTGCGCGGCGGCGAGCAGGTGCAGCACGGTATTGGTCGATCCGCCCATCGCGATATCCAGGCTCATCGCGTTTTCGAAGGCCGAACGGTCGGCAATCGTGCGCGGGAGGACGCTGGCGTCGTCTTCCTCGTACCACCGACGGCAAAGTTCGACGACGAGCCGTCCGGCACGCAGGAACAGCGCCTTGCGGTCGGCATGCGTGGCGAGAGTCGATCCGTTTCCGGGCAGGGACAGGCCGAGCGCCTCGGTCAGACAGTTCATCGAATTGGCCGTGAACATCCCGCTGCACGATCCGCAGGTCGGGCAGGCGGATCGTTCGATATCGAGGACTTCCTCGTCAGTCATGCGCTCGTCCGCGGCGGCAACCATCGCGTCGACGAGATCGAGGGCGACTTCCTTGCCCTTCACCACGACCTTGCCCGCTTCCATCGGCCCGCCGGAGACGAACACGACCGGAATATTGATCCGCATCGCCGCCATCAACATGCCGGGCGTGATCTTGTCGCAATTGGAAATGCACACCATCGCATCAGCGCAGTGGGCGTTGACCATATATTCGACGCTGTCGGCGATGAGATCGCGGCTGGGCAGCGAATAGAGCATTCCATCGTGCCCCATCGCGATCCCGTCATCCACGGCGATGGTGTTGAATTCCTTCGCCACCCCGCCGGCGGCCTCGATCTCTCGGGCGACCATCTGGCCCAGGTCCTTCAGGTGGACGTGACCGGGCACGAACTGGGTGAAGGAATTGACCACGGCGATGATCGGCTTGCCGAAATCGTCGTCCTTCATGCCCGTGGCGCGCCATAGCCCTCGCGCGCCGGCCATGTTGCGGCCGTGGGTCGAAGTGCGGGAACGATAGGCAGGCATTGGCAAATTCCGATTGTTGCGCGTTGAGTGCAGCGTCCAACCTAAAGCATCCGGCCCACCGGTCGAAGGGGAAATTCTTTTGCCCGCAACAGTGCGACCGGACCCGGTTCAGGCCCCCCTGAGGGCTAGGGCCGTGCGGCTGGCGACATCGGCGACAAGGGTGGCCCAGCGGGCCTGATCCGCCTTCCGCGCGATCATGTCCTGGCGGACCTCGATCGTCAGATAGGGGCGTCCGTGCGCCTCGGCGTGGCGATCCATCGTGGCGTTGAGCTGCTTGCCGGAATAGGGCTGGTTGTCGCCCACGGTCAGCCCTTCTTCCGCAAACAGGCGGATCGCGTGGCGCGCGGCGCGATCGTCCTGATTGTAAAGCAGCGCAACTTCCCACGGCCGATCGTCCCCCCCGCTTTCGAGCGTCGGGGTGAAACTGTGCAGCGCGATCACCAGTTCGGGCCGCGCGGCATCCAGCCAGTCGGCCAGCGCGGCGTGATAGGGGCGATGAAACAGCGACAGCCGCCGTTCCACATCGGCACCGATATTCCCGGGAATCAGATGCCCGTCGCTGGTTTCCGGGACGACGGCGGGCGAATCCTCTTCGCGATGCAGGTCGCAGACCAGCCGACTGACAGTGGCGATATGCGCGGGAATGGCGTGGCGGCGCGCCATGCGTTCGGCAACGCCTTCCACGCCGATATCAACCGCAATGTGCTTGTCCAGCAGCTCGGGCGCTATGCCCAGCTCGATACCCGGCGGGACATGGTTCGATGCGTGATCGACCACGCAGACAATCCCGCCCGGGGACAGTTCGCCAACCTGGCGAAACGGAATGCCGTCGATCATCGCAGCGCACCTTTCATTTGCCACCAGCCGGGGTGAGCCGAGGCGATCCGCGCGGCGGCTTCATCACGCGCATCGGCCGTATCGTAGAGAGCGAAGGAGGTCGCGCCGGAGCCTGACATGCGGGTGAGGAAGCCGCCGCTATCGGCCAGGGCGTTCCAGGCCAGCAGTGCCTCCTCCACGCACAGCCGTTCGAATACTATCCGTTCCAGATCGTTGCCGTTGCTTTCCGCGATCTCGCGCGCCGTCCTGCCCGAAAGGGGGCCGGAATCCGCGCCGTCCCAGGCGGCAAAGACCGGGCCCGTGGGCACCGGAACGCGCGGGTTGAGCAGGAGGATGGGGGTCCCGGCCAGATCGTTTTCGACCGGCTCCAGCTCCGTTCCCGTCCCACGCCCGATGCAGGCCACACTGTCCACGCAGGCCGGAACATCGGCGCCCAGGCTCGCGGCCCGCTCCGCCCAGTTTTCCGGCAGGCCGTATCGTTCGCGGACAATGCGGAACACCGCCCCGGCGTCGGCAGAACCGCCGCCCAGCCCGGCCGCGACCGGCAGGCGCTTTTCCAGTGCAAGGGCCAGACCGTCGGCGCGCGGCAATTTGCCCAGCGCCTTCGCTGCGATATTGCCGAACGGATCATCCAGCGCGGGCGCGAACTCGCCGGTTACCGAAAGGCTGTCGCTTTCCGCCGTGCGCGCGACCAGTTCGTCGCCAGCGTCGACGAAGGCGAACAGCGTTTCCAGCTCGTGATAGCCATCATCGCGCCGCCGCCTCACGTGCAGCGCAAGGTTGATCTTGGCGTAGGCGGTTTCGCGCATCACGGTCCCCGCAGACATCGCCCCGCCCCGAGGCATGGGGCCACGGCGAGCAGCGGGTTGCCCATCACATGTTCGGATAATTCGGGCCGCCGCCACCTTCGGGCGTGACCCATTCGATGTTCTGGTTCGGGTCCTTGATGTCGCAGGTCTTGCAGTGGACGCAGTTCTGCGAATTGATCACGAACTTGGGATCGCCTTCCTCGACATCGACCCATTCATAGACCCCGGCCGGGCAATAGCGTGCGGAGGGGCCGGCAAAGACGCCCAGCTCGCTCGCTTCCTGCAAAGCCATGTCCTTCACCTTGAGGTGACAGGGCTGATCCTCTGCATGGTTGGTGTAGGAATAGGACACCGAAGTCAGGCGATCGAAAGTGATTTCGCCATCGGGCTTGGGGTAGTCGATCGGCCGGTGCAGGTCCGCCCGATGGGTATGGGTGTAATCGGGCGTGTGCTTCATCGTCACCGGCAGCCCGATGCCCAGCGTGCGCATCCACATGTCGATCCCGGCCACCACGGTGCCGATATCACCGCCGAACTTGGCCACGGCGGGCTGCGCGTTCTTCACCTTCTTCAGTTCGTCGGCGATCCAGCTCGACCGCACGGCGGCGTCGTAATCGGCCAGCTCGGTCTTCTCCGCCCCGCCTTCGATTGCCGCGGCGATCGATTCCGCCGCCAGCATACCGCTCTTCATCGCGGTATGGCTGCCCTTGATCCGGGGCACGTTGACGAAGCCCGCGGCACAGCCGATCAGCGCGCCGCCGGGGAAGGCCAACCGGGGCACCGATTGCCAGCCGCCTTCGTTGATTGCGCGCGCGCCGTAGGCGACCCGCTTGCCGCCTTCCAGATACTCGCGGATCGCGGGGTGCTGTTTCCAGCGCTGGAATTCCTGGAACGGCGAGACATAGGGATTCTCGTAATCGAGCGCGGTGACGAAGCCGATCGCGATCTGTCCGTTCGCCTGGTGGTAGAGGAAGCCCCCGCCCCAGGTGTCGCTTTCCGAAAGGGGCCAGCCCTGGGTGTGGATCACGCGGCCCGGCACGTGCTTGTCGGGATCGATGTCCCACAGTTCCTTGATGCCCAGGCCATAGACCTGCGGCTGGCAATCGGCCTCAAGGTCGAAACGCGCCTTCATCCGCTTGGTCAGGTTGCCGCGCGCGCCCTCGGCGAACAGGGTGTATTTCGCGTGGATTTCCATGCCCGGCTGGTAATCGGGCTTGTGACTGCCATCGGCGGCGACGCCCATGTCCTGCGTCACCACGCCCGCAACGGCGCCGCTGTCGTCGAACAGCACGTCGGCGGCGGGGAAGCCGGGGAAGACCATCACGCCCAGCGCTTCCGCCTGTTCGCCCAGCCAGCGGGTCATGTTGCCCAGCGAGCCGGTGTAGCAGCCATCATTGGAAAGGAATGGCGGCATGAACAGGTGGGGAATGCCGGTCTTGCCGCCTTTCGACAGGACCCAGTGCCAGTTGTCGGTCACCGGCACTTCCGCCATGGGGCAGCCCTGCTCGCGCCATTCGGGCAGCAGTTCGTCCAGCGCCTTCGGATCGACAACCGCGCCGGACAGGATGTGCGCGCCGATTTCGGACCCTTTTTCGAGAACGACAACCTCAAGCGCATCGTTGATCTGCTTGAGGCGGATCGCAGCGGATAGGCCGGCGGGGCCGCCCCCCACGATCACCACGTCGCACGGCATCGATTCGCGTTCGCTCATCCCAAATGGTCCTTCGTTGCTTTGCTGCCTCAGGCTTGCATCATGCCTTGATTGCTGTGGCAGGGCAGGTCAAGACCGCAACCGTGATGGCAGAACGCCCGCCCCTCCCCCTTTCCGGCCAGGTCGCCGGCGCGATCGACTGGTGGCGCGAGGCCGGTCTCGACTGCGACTTCGTCGACGACGCTACGGATTGGCTGGCTCCGCCGGAGGAAGCCGAAGCGCCCGCTGCCCCGGCCATCGATACCCGCGCGGCAGAGCCCCCGCGCGAACTCGTTCCCTCGGTAGAACCTGCCCGCCGGGTCGATGTGGACAAAAGCAGCTGGCCGACCGATCTGGCGGCGTTTCGCGACTGGTGGCTCGCCACCGATGCTCTCGATACCGGCGGCGCCTTTCCCCGCGTGCCGCCAGCCGGGCCGGCGAAAGCCGGGCTGATGATCGTGGTCAACCAGCCGGAAGAGGGGGATCGCGATACGCTGCTGTCCGGCCCCGACGGTGCGCTGCTGCAGGGCTTTATGCGGGCGGCGCAAATCGCGCCCGAAACGGTCTATCTCGCCTCGCTCCTCCCCCGCCACGATACCGCGCCGGACTGGGATGCCATTCGCGCAGCCGGACTGGGCGAACTTCTGGCCCATCATATCGGTTTGGTGGCGCCCGGCAGGATCCTTTTCCTCGGACGCAACATTCCGCCGCTGTTGGGGCACGATATGGCGCAAGGTCCTGCAATTTTACGCAATATCAACCATAAAGACGCTAGCATTCCCGCGATGGGTGCCGGAGGGCTCGCGGATATGCGTCGATCAGCACGGCGGCGCGAGCGGTTCTGGCGATGCTGGCTCGATTGGACTTATGGCGAAACATGATCTGACACGACGGCCGACGCTGGGGCTGAAACTGGGGCTGGCACTGGCACCGGTTGCCCTCGGCCTCGCTTGCGCAATCGTTCCCGCCCCGGCCGCGGCCAATAGCAGCGCCGCCGACTATTTCCGCTCGCGCGCGCTCAACAGCAACGTGCCGGAATTGCTCAACCGTTCGGACAAGGCATATTACTCCGACCTGTTTCAGGCGATCGACCGGCAGGACTGGTCGCGGGTTTCCGCCATGCTGGCGGAGCGTGACGATGGCCCGCTGCACCACGTGGCGAAGGCGGAATATTACCTGGCCGCCACCAGCCCCAGGGTGGAATTGCCCGCCATTCAGGCCTGGCTCGCCAATGGCAGCCGGTTGCCCCATGCCGAACAGATGGGCAATCTGGGGCTGACCCGGGGCCTGATGTCCGCGCCGTACCTGCCGCGCGAACAGAGCTTCGTGAGGCAGCCCTATGCCTCCAAGCGGGTGCGACCCTCCACCATCGACGACGGGACGATGCCGGGAGATGTGCGCCGGGCAATCCTGGACAGGATCAGCAACGACGATCCCGACGGTGCCCGCCAGCTTCTCGACGGGGTCGATGCCATCCTCAGCCCCCCTGCCCGTGCAGAATGGCGGCAGCGGGTGGCCTTCAGCTATTACATCGAAAACAACGATCCGGCGGCGCTCGCCATGGCGCAAACGGTGCGCGACGGGTCAGGCGCCTGGGTCGCGGAAGGTGACTGGGTCGCAGGCCTCGCTGCATGGCGGCTTGGCGACTGCGCAACTGCCGCCGACAGTTTCGAGCGGGCCACACACGGTTCGACCAATCAGGAACTGACCGCGGCTGCATTCTACTGGTCGAGCCGGGCGTTCATTCGATGCCGCCAGCCAGAGAAGGCGGCCGAACGTCTGCGCGGCGCGGCACGACTGGACGAAACGCTTTACGGGATGCTGGCGCGCGAACAGCTCGGCCAGCTTCTGCCCCAGAACCATGCCGGCGCGGACTTCGCGATGGAGGACTGGCGCAAGCTGCGCGATGTCGAAAATGTGCGCATCGCCGTGGCCTTGGCCGAAATCGGGCGCGATCGCCTCGCGGATGAAGTCCTGCGACACGAGGCGCGGATCGGCGACCCGGAAAATTATGACGAGCTTTCCCGGCTCGCCCGCGAAATGGGCCTGCCGTCGACCCAGTTGTGGATGGCCCACAATGCCCCGCGCGGCGCGCAGGCGGAACCCGCGCTGCGTTATCCCGCGCCGAAATGGCAGCCGGTGAACGGGTGGAAAGTCGATCCGGCGCTTGCCTATGCACACACGCTGCAGGAATCGGTGTTTCGTGCCGATGCCGTCAGCCCGGCCGGGGCCCGCGGCCTGATGCAGATCATGCCCGCCGCCGCGATCGATCACCGCGCGAAGCTGGGCGTATCGGGCAATGCGGGCGACCTTGCCCGGCCCGAAATCAATCTCGCCTTCGGGCAGGAACACTTGCAGATGCTGCGCGATTCCGGCGCTACGGGCGGGCTGCTGCCGAAAGTCATGGCCGCTTACAACGCGGGCCTTTCGCCGGTCACCCGGTGGAACAGCGAGATCCGCGATCAGGGCGACCCGCTGCTGTACATGGAGAGCATCCCCTATTGGGAAACGCGCGGCTATGTCGCGATCGTGATGCGCAATTACTGGATGTACGAACGGCAGGCCGGCGGTGCGTCGGAAAGCCGGATTGCCCTGGCGCAGGGCATGTGGCCGACGTTCCCCGAACTTTCCGGCGGCGGCGGCGTGCGTCTGACAGCGCGCGACTGATGGCGATAGATCCGGATCGCGCATTCACACCGGTCAGTATCGCGGTGCTCACGGTTTCGGACAGCCGCACCGCGGCCGAAGACACATCGGGCGACATCCTGGCCGATCGGATCGAACGGGCCGGGCACCGGTTGTCCCACCGTACGATCGTCCGCGACGATGCCGCCGATATCGCGCGCCAGCTCGATGCCTGGATCGCCGACCCGCAAGTCGATGCCGTCATCAGCACGGGCGGCACCGGCCTGACGGGGCGGGACGTCACCCCCGAAGCGCTGGAACGGGTTTGCAAGGACCACGATGGGCGAGACATTCCCGGCTTTGGCGAGCTGTTCCGCTGGCTCAGCTACAAATCCATCGGAACCAGCACGATTCAAAGCCGCGCCTGCGCCATTGTCGCAGGGGGGACGTACATCTTCGCCCTGCCCGGTTCCAACGGAGCGGTAAAAGATGGCTGGGACGGAATCCTGGCGGAGCAACTCGACAGCCGGAACCGCCCGTGCAACTTCGTCGAACTGTTCCCCCGTCTACGCGAGAAATAGCTTGCGCGAGAAATAGCGGCGCGGGCAGCCGGGCTTTGGGGCCGGGGCCGGAATCGAAGACGCCCCGCCTCCCTTGGGAAGCAGAGCGCCTTCCGCGGCCATTTGGCGGCCGCGCCGCGACTGCAGGTGGGTGCAGCCGAAGTCTATTGGGCCGACAGCTCAGCGGCAGCGCGTGGTCCCGCGATCGATCTCACGCCCCAGCAGCGCGCCGCCAGCCGCCCCAAGGATCGCGCCCAGCGTACGATCGCCCCGGCCCGCAATTTCGTGACCGAGCAGGCCGCCCACGGCGCCGCCGATCAGCAGGCCGGTCGTCCCGTCATCGCGCCGGCAATAGGTGCGCCCGTCGCGGCCACGCCAGACGCGCGTATCGCGGCTGACCCGGTCGTACCGATCCCGATCGTAGCGATCCCGATCATAGCGGCCCCGTTCGTGCCGGCGATAATCGCGGCGATCGCGGTCGCGATAGCGCTCGCGCCACTGACTGGCGCTCTCCGTCTCGTATGTGGCAACATGCATTGCCTGATAGGCATGTGCCGGTTCGGCAGCTTGCGCGGGTGCTGCCAGGGCAAGGCCGGGGGCCGCAAGCGCCAGGGCAGCGAACTTCAGATTTATGCCGGTCATCGCTCGTTCCTCTCATCGTGTCGTCGGAGGCGGGAAGCTATCCGTTCGATTTGTTCATAAATACCGGCCAGTTTATGAACGGATCGCAACATCCGGTGCAGAAAGTTTACATTGCGACGAACCGAGTTTCGCCGGGGACGGAATGATCGTTGCGCACCCAACGCACGATACCTAGATGACCTGCGAGATGAGCGGCGAGATCCCCCAACCCCGGCAATCGGGCCTCGTCGCCGGGCTTTCGGCCTATTTCATCTGGGGTTTTCTGCCGCTCTATCTGCTGCTCGTTCGCGAAGTTCCCGCGTTCGAATTCGTCGGCTGGCGAATCATCTGGACGCTGCCGATCTGCCTTCTGATCGTGGCGATCCGGCATCAGGGGCGCGAGGTGCTGCGGGCATTCGGCAACAAGCGCAGCCTTTCCATGCTTGCAGCCAGTTCGGTTCTCATCGGGTTGAACTGGCTGGTCTATGTCTGGGCGATCCAGCACGATCACGTCTATGCGGCCAGCCTGGGTTACTACATCAATCCGCTGATCAACGTCCTGCTGGGGACATTCGTGCTGGGCGAAAAGTTGAGCCGGCGCCAGTGGCTGGCCGTGGCAATTGCCGCAGCGGGCGTCGCCCTCCTCCTCGGCGGCGCGCTGACCACGCTCTGGATTAGCCTGACGCTCGGCCTCAGTTTTGGAACGTACGGGCTGCTGCGCAAGCGCGTCGATGTCGGCGCATTGCCGGGGCTGACCATTGAATCGACGCTGCTGCTGGTCCCGGCGGCGGGCATTGCATGGTGGTATGCCGCATCGCCCGCGGGGTCGGCATTCGCGCAATCGCCGGAACTGAGTTTCACCATCGTTCTGGGCGGGGCGCTGACAGCGATCCCGCTGCTGCTGTTCGCGATTGCCGCGCGGCGGATGGATTATTCCACCCTGGGCTTCCTGCAGTTCCTCGCCCCGACGATTGTCTTCATCCTGGGCCTTACGGTCTTCGACCAGCCGCTGCAGACGGTGCAGATCGCGTGCTTCGTGCTGATCTGGACCGCCATCGCCGTGTTCGTGTGGGACATCCTTGCCCGCCGCAAGGCAGACAAGGTCTTGCAGGCCTGACGATCAGGCGCGGATCGCCCAGCGCAGTGTCTCGCCCGCGTGGAACGGAACGATGGGCGTGCCGCCAGCGTCGATCTCATCGGGCACCTGTGTGCCCGTGCGTTCCAGGGTGATCCGTTCCTCGTTCGGCGCCAGCCCGTAGAAGCGCGGGCCATGTTCGCTGGCGAAGCCTTCGAAATTCGCCAGGGCCCCTTCGTCCTCGAACACCTCCAGATAGCTTTCGAGCGCGAAGGGGGCGTTGAAGATGCCCGCGCAGCCGCAGGCGCTTTCTTTCGCGTCGCGCGCATGGGGTGCGCTGTCGGTGCCGAGGAAGAACTTCGCCGACCCCGAAGTCGCCGCTTCGCGCAGCGCGATCCGGTGCCGTTCGCGCTTCGCCACCGGCAGGCAATAGGCGTGCGGCCGTATTCCGCCGACGAGCATGGCGTTGCGATTGATATGGAGGTGCTGCGGCGTGATTGTCGCGGCCACGTTCGAATCCGCCGACGTGACGAACTGCACCGCGTCGGCGGTGGTGATATGTTCGAAAATCACCTTCAGGTCGGGCAGCGACAGCAGAAGCGGTTCCAGCACGCGGCTGATGAAGGCCTTCTCCCGGTCGAAGATGTCGATATCGGCGTCGGTCACTTCGCCGTGAATGCACAGGGGCATTCCGATCGCAGCCATACGTTCCAGCACGCTGCGGATATTCGCCACATCGCTCACACCGTGCGCGGAATTGGTCGTGGCGTTCGCCGGGTAGAGCTTGGCCGCGGTGAAAACGCCTTCCTCGTACCCGCGCGCGATTTCGTCAGGGTCGGTCGCATCCGTGAGATAGGCCGTCATCAGCGGGGTGAAGGCGGCGCCTTCGGGCACGGCGGCAAGAATCCGGTCGCGATAGGCAATCGCCGCCTCGACCCCGGTTACGGGCGGCGCGAGGTTGGGCATCACGATGGCGCGCGCGAACTGGCGCGCCGTATAAGTCGTGACCGCTGCCAGAACTTCGCCATCGCGCAGATGTACGTGCCAGTCGTCAGGCCGGCGGATCGTCAGGGATTCGGGGGTCTCGTTCATAGGGGTTCCCTTAAGCCGGTAGCGCCCTATCTGTCACCCATGACCGCAACCCGCCTGTTCGATCGCGCCATAGTGCGCCTGTCTCCCCAGGACGACGCAGAAGACGTTGTCGCATTCCTGCAGGGCCTGCTGACCAACGATGTTGCAGGACCTCTGCCAGCATATGCAGCGCTTCTGACTGCGCAGGGCAAAGCCCTGTTCGATCTGATCGTCTGGCCCGGCGGGGAGCGGGACGTATTGCTCGATTGCGAAGCCGACCGGGCCGAAGATCTGGCCAAGCGGCTTTCGCTCTACCGGCTGCGCCGCAAGATCGCGATCACTGTCGACGATGGTCTGGCAGTGCATTGGCGCCCACAGACCGGCGACGGCGCCGCATCCGATCCGCGCCTGGCCGATCTGGGGCAGCGGTGGATCGCACCGGTTTCAGCCGATGATGCCCCGGCTGACGACGAATGGCGGGCGCACCGGCTGTCGCTGGGCGTTCCCGAAGGCCAGGGCGAGCTGGGCGACCTGCTGTGGCTCGAAACCAATGCGATCGAACTGAACGGTGTCGCCTTCGACAAGGGGTGCTACGTCGGGCAGGAAAATACCGCGCGGATGAACTGGCGCCAGAAGGTCAATCGCCGCCTGGTGGTTGTCCCGCTCGAACGTTCGGAGGAAAAGCGCCGTCGCGCGGCCTATCCGGCGCTGGGCCTGGCCGTCGACCACTTGCGGGTCGATGCCATCGATGCCGCGCTCGCGCCCGACTGGATGAAGGGCGCGCTCAGTGCGGCTGACCCAGCGTCGCCAGAGAATTGAGCAACATTCGCTCGGCCCGGTCGCGCGCGGCGGTTTCGGGCAGCATCAGCGACCGCGAAAGCGCCGAGCCGATCAGCGCATCGCCCATCGCCATCAGGACCAGCGCCAGCGTATCTTCGTGAACCCGCGCGACATCGTCGTGCGAAGTTGCTTCTTCAGGCGCGATTTCGTCCACCAGCTGATGGATCGTTTCCACTATCGGCGACAGCGCATCTTCGTTGCCGGTCAGGATCATCCAGCTTGCCAGGGCCCCCGCCCCTTCCTTGTCGAACGCATCGAACGCGAGATCGACGACTTCGCGGGGGGCACCCAGACCGGCACGACTGGCACGAACCGCTTCCTTGATGCTTTCGCACACGGTTTCCGCCAGATGCCGCGCGAGTTCCTTCTGCAGGCCCGCGGCGGAGCCGAAATGGTGCAGCAGATTGGCGTGGGTCCGCTCGATCCGCCCGGCGACGGCCTTGAGCGTGACCGACTGCGGGCCGGTTTCGATTAACAGCCTTCGTGCAGCTTCGAGCGCAGTCCTGCGGCTTTCTTCGGGAGATAGACGCTTGCGACTTGCCATGCGGTTCCTTGAACAATAAAATGCCGGCCCATGCAGGGGGACCAAGCAAGCGGCCTAGAACGCCCCGACGCCGGCGACAAGGTGACGCGAACGTCGGGGAGCGCCACGCCCGGCGACCATGCCCTCAACATTCGCGACCGAAAGTTTTGCCGGGATGGCCGGCCAGTTCGATGGTGGCACTCCGGCGACCCCGTGGCAACTGCCTGGTATAACTCGGTTTCTGCCAGCCTCCCCCGGGGCGAGAAGTTCTTCATCCAGGTGATGAAGTACTACGACGACAAGGTTCCGCCTCGCATGGCGGCGGAACTTCGCGCGTTCACCCGGCAGGAATCGAATCACGCGCGCGAGCATGTCGCGTTCAACAATCTGGCCCAGAGCCACGGTTACGACATCGAGAGTATCGACAAGGGCATCGAGGAAATGCTCGCCCTAACCAAGGGGCGCCCGGTCGAATTCAACCTGGCGATCACGATCGCGCTGGAACATTTTGCCGCCGCCATCAGCCACTGCCTGCTGACCGATCCCCGCTATCTGGACGGGGTGAACGAAGAAATCGCGGATATGTGGCGCTGGCACTCGGTGGAAGAGATCGAGCACAAGGGCATCACTTACGACGTCTGGCTTCACGCCACCCGCGACTGGTCGGCGTGGAAACGGTATCGGGTGCGCGCCCTGCTCGCGCTGCTGATTACCCGGCGATACTTCAAGAACCGCGTGCGTGATGCTCTGGGATTGATGCGGCAAGACGGGATCACCGGGCTACGTGCGCGCTGGCTGCTGTTCCGTCATCTGTGGATTTCGCCCGGAATGATGCGGCGCATGTTCTTCGATTGGGCCAAGATCCTCCTGCCCGGCTTCCACCCGTGGAAGCAGGACGACCGCGCCCTGATTCGCAAGTTCGACAGCCCCTATGCCGATGCGGTGATGCCGGCTGAATAGCCCGCTGACCGATCGGGCGCCAGCGGGCCTTCTTCCTTTATTGTCTGCACACGTTTCGCGACGGACGGCCCCTGTTTCCGGGCGATCCGTCCTTGAGGCACGCCCACTATTGACACTTGTGTAAGCAGCCCTTATTGACATAACTGTCAGTAACTAGCGAGCTTCCCATGAACGCCCCTGCCCGTATCTCTGCCGAACGCACTTCCGCCCCCACTCCCGCCGATCTTGCGATCACTATTCGCGACGAGCGGTTCAATCGCGACACCACGCCGCGCCGCTGGTGGGCCGGCGAACCGTTTGGCACCGCCTGGCACAACGCCCTTTCCGCCACTTTCCCGCGCGGGGAAGCGTTCTTCATCGAAGCGGTCAAGGCGCACCGCGCGGGCGCCGATCCAAGGCTCGACGCCGAAATCCGCGCGTTCGTGAAGCAGGAAATCAATCACACACGCGAACACATCGCGTTCAACAAGCTGGCCGAGAATGCCGGGTACGACATCAAGGCAATCGACAAGCGGGTCGAGGAAATGCTCGCGATGACCAAGGGGCGGCCGGAAATCCTCAATCTGGCGGCGACCATGGCGCTGGAGCACTATACCGCGATGATGGCGCACGAATTCCTCGCCAATCCCCGCCACTTCGCAACCGCCGACGCCGAAGTCCGCGATATGTGGCGCTGGCACTCGGTCGAGGAAATCGAACACAAGGGCGTTGCCTTCGACACATGGAACCACGCCACGCGCGACTGGTCCAAATGGCGGCGCTGGAAGCTCCGTAGTCTGATGATGCTGATCGTCACGGGCCGGTTCTTCAAGAATCGCTGGGAAGATTCGATGAATCTGCTGGCGCAGGACGGTATTACCGGCTGGAAAGCCCGCTGGGGCCTGTTCCGCTATCTCGCCGTCAGCCCTGGCATCGTGCGCCGCATTTTTCCGGCCTGGCTTGCCTACTTCAAGCCCGGCTTCCACCCGTGGGATCACGACGACCGGGACCTGATCGGCCTGTACGAAGGCGAGTTCGAGGACGCATTGCTGCCAGCCGAGTAATCGGGCACCGGCGGCGTATTGGCGTGAAGCCTCAGACCGCCGATGGCGCGCCGGCAGGGCCGAGGCGTTCGCCTTCGCGGTAGCCGCTGCTGCCGCGGCAAGGAATCACGCCGCGCGCATGTCCGGTTCGCACTCGCATTCGAGATCCAGCGCATATTCCGCGGCAAGCGCTTCGCCGCCACGGCCACAACTGAACCGCGGGCGGATCGCACCGGTCGCGGCGAAGCCCAGCTTTTGCAGCACCCGGCCCGACGCCGGATTGTCGAGGAAATGGCTGGCGACGATCCGCGAATGGCCCAGCATTCTTGCGATTTCCAACGCCGCCCGGCCCGCTTCGGTCGCGTAGCCGCGGCCCCAGTAAGGGCGTGCGATCCAGTAACCCAGTTCGGCCGTATTCCCGACCTGATCGATCCCGACGCATCCCACCATTGCGGCATTGTCTGCCCGCGCCACCACAAACCGGGGGAAGCGCGGCGCTGCGGGGGACGCGACGAATTCGCGCGCGTGGTGCGGGCGATAGGGCCAGGGCGCGCGGGCAAGGTTGCGCACGACTCCTTCATCGGCAATGCCGCCGAGGATCTCGCACCAATCCTCGGGCCACGGCGGTCTCAGGAGCAGTCTTTGGCTGCGATGGAACATTTTCGTGCTCTCCACTTCGCCCCCGCCACGCCCGGTAGAGCCGGTGCGTGACAATGGCATTGCGGCGAAAGGCGGTTTCGCCGGTCCGTGAGGGAGATACGACAAGAGGGAGACGGGTGGCCCCATCTCCCTCTTCGTTTGCCGGCGGTTTGCCCCGGCTGGGACCGTCCCGTCTGGACGACCCCGTTATCGGATCGTCCGGTTATTCTGCGGCTTGCGCCAGCATGTCGACCGATACGTATTTGCGACCGAGCTTGCCGCCGTGGAATCGCACGACGCCTTCGGTGAGCGCAAACAGCGTGTGATCCTTGCCCATCCCGACGTTCGCGCCCGGATAGAACTTGGTCCCGCGCTGGCGCACGATAATGTTGCCCGGAATCACACCCTGGCTGCCGAATTTCTTCACACCAAGGCGACGGCCAGCCGAATCGCGACCGTTACGCGACGAACCGCCTGCTTTCTTATGTGCCATCGTTCGTGATCCTTACTTCTTCGCTTCGGACTTGGCCGGAGCTTTCTTGGCCGGCGCCTTCTTCGCGGCGCCTTCCTTCTTCGGGGCAGCCTTCTTGGCTGCCGGCTTCTTTTCGGCCGTATCGGCAGCCGCTTCGGCAGGTGCAGCCTTCTTGGCCGGAGCCGCCTTCTTCGGCGCTTCCTTGGCTGCATCCTTCTTCGGCGCGGCCTTCGCGTCGCCCACCGCAGTGATGCGCAGCAGGGTCAGCTGCTGGCGATGCCCGGCCTTGCGGCGATAGTTGTGACGGCGGCGCTTCTTGAACACGACCACCTTCTCGCCCTTCGCCTGGGCAATAATCTCGGCCGAGACAGACACTTTCGACGCATCGGCGATATCTTCGCCTTCGCCGGCGAGCAGAACGTCGCCCAGAGTGACCGTATCGCCGGCTTCCCCGGCGAGTTTTTCGACCGCGATCTTGTCTCCGGCGGCAACCCGGTATTGCTTGCCGCCCGTGCGCACTACTGCGAACATGGTGCTAACTTCCAATCTCGTTGCTTGTGTCCCCACCTTCGTGGAAGGGACGTGTCCGATGCGCCGCGCAAGGCGGCTCCCGGAAAGATGGGTGCCGTTAAGGGAACCGCTGGCGCAAGTCAACGATGGAATCTGGCGAACACCCGCCTGCACCATCCTGTCTGGCGCACTGCGGCCACCATGCTACAGGAAAGGCATGATGTCAGCCCATCTTCGCATTGCGCCATTGCTGTTTGCCGTACCGCTGGCGGCCTGTGCCGCAGGGTCCGGCAGCTACCCCTCACTCGCGATCCGGGATGCGGAACGGGTCGGGGGCAGCCTTGAGACCCCGACACCGGAAGCGCCCCCTGCCCAGCCCGCCCCGCCCAGCGCAGATCTGCTCGCGCGCCTGGGGCAGTTGCAGTCCCAAGCGGCCAGTGCGCATCAGGCGTTTCTGGCAGCCGTACCCGCAACGCGGCGCGCGGTGCGGGCCGCCAGCGGCGCAGGGATTGCTAGCGACCGATACGCCAGTGCCCAGGTCGCGCTGGCCGATCTCGATTCGCACCGCAGCCGCGCGGCGATCGCACTGGGCGATCTCGATCTCCTGTTCGCCGATGCCGCCCTGTCGTTCGAATTGCGTGCGCCGATCGTCGAAACGCGGGCAGACGTTACCGCGATGATCGCGCAGGAAGATGCCGTTCTGGCCGAACTTCGCGGCGCTATTTGAGCTGCTGCCAGCGGGCAAGGTCGCGGCGATCCTCAGCCCGGGGATCGATCCAGTGCCAGCCGTCGGCGCGCTTCTCGCGCTTCCAGAACCACGCGGCCGATTTCAGGTGGTCCATGCAATAATCGACCGCCTCGATCGCCGGGCGCCGGTGGCGTGCGGCAGCGGCGACGCAGACGACCGGTTCGCCGGGGGCAAGCCGTCCGACCCGGTGCAGGATCGCCAGCCCCATCAGATCGAAACGGTCGAACGCCCGGTCCGAAAGGGTGTGAATACCGGGCAGGGTCAGTGGCTCGTATTGCTGCAGTTCCAACGCCTCGACGCCGTCCTCCGCCCTCACCCGGCCGACAAACGCGCATATCCCCCCCGCCTCGGGACATTCTGCCGCCAGGCGCTGGCTCGGCTCCGCAGGATCGAATGGCGCTGTCAGCAGGCGCAAATCGCGCATGGTCAGCCTCCGCTGACCGGTGGCAGGAATGCGATCTCGTCACCGTCTTCGGCCTCGATCGCGCTCTTGTCGTCCAGCAACGTGCCGTTGCGCGCGACGCGGACGTTATCGGCAGCGACCGCTTCCGCCAGCAAATCGCCGCCACACACGGCGACATGCGCCTTAAGCCCCTGCCAATCGCACCGACCGGCTGCGGCAAGATCGTACTCGTCCCGTCCCGCCAGATCGGCAAGTTTGCCGAGGAAGACGAGCTTCATCCGCCCGTCACCGACATATGGCGCGGTTGCGCCGGGGCAGCCCCTGGTGCGTCGATGCGGAAATCATGACGCGCCGGCTTGATCCGCATCGCGGTATCGAGCGCCTGCGCAATCGCCGCTTCGCTATCGTCCGATCGCATGGCCGCGCGCAAGTCGACCCGCTCCGCCCCGCCCAGACAGGGATAGAGCTGCCCGGTGGCGGTGACCCGAATGCGGTTGCATCCGTCGCAGAAATTGGCGCTGAGCGGGGTGATGAAGCCGATCCGCCCCCCGGTTTCGGCAATGTCCGCGTAGCGCGCCGGCCCACCGGTGCGGTGTGACGATGGCGTCAGCGTCCAGCGCCGCTCCAGCGCAGATCGAACCTGCGAAAGCGACAGGTATCGGTCGAAGCGGTCTTCTTTCACTTCGCCCAGCGGCATCAGCTCGATCAGGGTGATCGCGTGCCCTTGCCCGTGGGCCCATTCGACAAGCGCGGGAATTTCATCGTCGTTGACCCCGCGCAGCGCCACAGTGTTGATCTTGACCGCCAGCCCGGCTGCACGCGCGGCCTCGATCCCGGCGAGCACGTCGTGCAGCCGATCCCGCCGGGCAAGCTGGGCGAACGTTTGCGGATCGATCGTGTCGAGCGAGATATTGACCCGCCGGACCCCTGCGGCGGCAAGCGCATCGGCATGGCCTGCGAGCTGCAGGCCATTGGTGGTCAAGGTCAATTCTTCCAGCCCGTCCCCGATCCGTCGCCCCAGCGCGCGGACCAGATCCATGATATCGCGCCTGACCAGCGGCTCCCCGCCCGTCAAACGGATGCGCCTGACTCCGCGCGCGATGAAGCCGAGTGCAAGCCGGTGAAGTTCCTCTAGGCTGAGGATGTCCCGCCGGGGGAGAAACTGCATCCGTTCCGGCATGCAGTACGTGCAGCGCAGATCGCAGCGATCGGTTACCGACAGGCGCAGATAATCGATCGTGCGGCAGTGGCCATCGACCAGGGGGGCAGTGCCGTCCATCGCGCTAGCCTGCCGCATTCGGCGGCGTGTGGCCAGCTTTGCCGGTATCGCCTCCGCACAGCGGCAGATATTGCCCGGTGACCCCCGGCGCGCCAGTCAGATAGTCCTGCGCGCCCTGCATTGCCTCCCGCTGACCGGTCGTTACGGCGTTGGCCCGCCGCGGGGCATGTTTGCGAGCAAGCGATGCGACGGCGGCCCGGCGCCATGCGTTGTGCGTATGATCGGCAGGTGCAAAGGCGATCAGCAGGTCCTGGCCCGATGCCAGAACCTCCTCCGCGAAAGGCAGCCAGTGCTGGTGGAACACGGCCGCTGCCGCGAGGGGATCGCCGGGCAGATCGTCGACCGCGATCACTTTCATTCGCGGCGCTCGCGGGTCAGCGTGATGCCGATCTTCTCGCCCGCTTCGGCGATGGCGAGCTTGACGATCTTCACCGTCACCGCCTCGATCCGATCATCCTGCAGGAACAGCGTTTCGCAGATGTGATCCGCGACCGCTTCGATCAGCTTGAAATGGACGCCCGGCGGCAGCGCTTCGGTGGCGGCGAACTTCAGGTCCATGTAGTTCTTGCTGGCATCGAGCGGGGTATCGGGCGCGTAATGCGCCGCGCACTTCAGCTTCGCCTGGATCGTGATCCGCAGCGGTTGCGGCTTGCCGGTCTCTTCCGAATAGATCCCGGTCAGGACATCGTGTTCGAGATCGGCGATTTCGAGGATGAGCGAATCGGCCATTTCCAGCGCTTAGCCCCTATTCGACCAGCGTGCGAAGATTGCGGTGGGCAGGAGGCGGGGATGTTTGCCATCTTCGCGCACAGAAAGGTCGCCGTGTTGGATCTGCCCCGGCAGATCCTGCATCGCCGAGGCAAGCAGTCCGCCCAGTGCCAGGCTGCTCATCCGCACGGCATAGACGGTCAGGAACAGGAACCGGCTGCCATCGTCGAGCAGGCGGCGGCAATCGGCGACGAGGCCCGGCAGGCTTTCCTCCAGCCGCCAGACTTCCCCGCCCGGCCCGCGCCCGAACTTGGGCGGATCGAGGATGATCCCGTCGTAGCGCCGCCCGCGCCGCACCTCGCGCGCGGCGAATTTCGCCGCGTCGTCCACCAGCCAGCGGACCGGCCGGTCCTCCAGCCCCGAAAGCGCCGCGTTGGCGCGCGCCTGCGCGACCGATTTCTTCGACGCAT
This sequence comes from Pelagerythrobacter marensis, assembly GCF_001028625.1. NCBI lineage: Bacteria > Pseudomonadati > Pseudomonadota > Alphaproteobacteria > Sphingomonadales > Erythrobacteraceae > Pelagerythrobacter > Pelagerythrobacter marensis. The sequence continues at coordinate 1,440,806 of NZ_CP011805.1, forward strand.
CGACATGGGCAACCCGCCCGAACCGGCTGAGCGCGAGCGTGCCGACGCCGGTGTAGCCGAACAGGTTCAGCAGCTCCGCATCGTCCCGCCCATCGAGCTGGTCGCCCATCCAGCGCCAGACCGGCGCCATGTCGGGGAAAAAGCCGAGATGGCGGAACGGCGTGCACTGGGCGGTGAAGCGCACCCCTTCCCACGCCAGCGGCCAGCCATCGGGCGGCACATCCTGCGCGAACTGCCAGCGCCCGCCGCCATCCTCGTCCGAGCCGGGCACGAATTCGCCGTGGGCCTGCCAGTCGGCATCGCGCGGGGCCCACATCGCCTGGGGTTCGGGGCGGATGAAGCGCCAGGCGCCGTAACGTTCGAGCTTGCGCCCGTGGCCGCTGTCGACCAGCCCGTAATCGGACCACCCCTCCCCCGCCATGACCAGCGGCTGTTCGACCAGCTGAGCCATCAGCGCGGGGTCGCGTTCCCGGCGACATGGGCGACGACCGCGTCGTAATCGCCGGGCAGCTCGACCATCCTTTCCTCGCGCTCGAACAGCTCGCCCACGCGCGAGGGCAGCACGGGCCGGAAGCCGGTCGCACGTTCCACCGCATCGCGGAACTTGGCCGGATGTGCGGTCGCGAGCGTGACCACCGGCATATCGCCGGGCAGGTCGCGCTGCTGCCGCGCAGCGTGGAGGCCGATCGCGGTGTGCGGGTCGATCGTTTCGCCGCTGCATTCCCAGGCCCAGCGGATTGCCTGCGCCATGTCGTCGGCATCGGCCCGCGCGCTGGTGAACAGCGCCGCCGCACCCTGCCGCTGGGCGTTGGTGAGCCGCATCGCCCGGCTCGCTTCGAACCCCTTCATCTGTTCGGCCAGCGCCGCCCCGTCGCGCCCGCCGGCATCGAACAGCAGGCGTTCGAAATTGGAACTGACCTGAATATCCATCGAAGGCGCGGCAGTGGGCGTCACTTCGCCCGCCGAATAATCGCCATCGGCCAGCGCGCGGTGGAGGATGTCGTTCACGTTGGTCGCCACCACCAGCCGTTCGATCGGCAGGCCCATGCGCGCGGCGACATAGCCGGCGAAGACATCCCCGAAATTGCCGGTCGGCACGGCGAAGGCAACCTTGCGCGCCGGCGCGCCGAGCTGGAGCGCGGCGGCGAAGTAATAGACCACTTGCGCCATCAGCCGCGCCCAGTTGATCGAATTGACCGCGCCCAGCGCGAAACGCCCGGTCAGCGCCGGATCGGCGAACATGCGCTTCACCATTGCCTGGGCATCGTCGAAACTGCCGTCGATCGCGATATTGTGGACATTGGGGGCCAGCACCGTCGTCATCTGCCGGCGCTGGACGTCGCTGACGCGCCCTTTCGGATGGAGCATGAAGATTTCCACCCCCTCGCGCCCCGCGACCGCGTCGATCGCGGCCGATCCCGTATCGCCGCTGGTCGCGCCGACGATGGTCAGGCGCCCGCCCTTGCGGCCCAGGAATTCCTCGAACAGCAGACCCAGCAATTGCAGCGCGACATCCTTGAACGCCAGCGTCGGACCGTGGAACAGTTCGAGCAGCCAGTTGCGCTCGTCCAGCTGGACCAGCGGCGTCACCGCATTGTGCGCGAAGCGGCCATAGGCTTCCTCGCACAGCGCCAGCAGCCGATCGGGCGACAGGCTGCCGCCGACGAAAGGCTGCATGATCCGCGCGGCCAGCACCGGATAGGGCAGCCCGGCGAGCGCCGCGATCTCCTCATGCGAAAGGCGCGGCCATTCGCGCGGCAGGTAAAGACCGCCGTCATTGGCCAGCCCGGCGAGCGTGACGCCTTCGAAATCGAGCGCCGGTGCGCTGCCGCGGGTAGAGACGTATTCCATCGGATCGATCGACTAGCCGCGCCCCGCGCGCCCCGCAAGCAACACCGGCTAGGCTTGGCCGTGGCTTTCCTTCTTTCCGGCCTTCGCTCCGGCGCCTTCCCCGTCTGCCTCCAGCCCGAACTTGAAACGATGGAGGCCCGCCGCCGCCGCGGCTGCGTGGGGGCCGATCCAGCGTTCGTGGATCGCCTGTATCGGCATGGCGTCGAGGTGATTGAACCGCTCGCGCCCCTTGCGCACTGCGACCACCAGCCCGGCGCGTTCCAACACGCGCAAGTGCATCATCACGGTGGTGCGATCGAGCGCCGGGAAACAGGTGCAGAGCTGTTTCGTGGTCAGCGGCCGCAGTTTCAGCGCGTCGCAGATCTCGCGCCGCACGCGGTTGGCCAGCGCCTTGAAAACACGATCGAGTTCGTCTTCGTTTGACATGTTATGTTTTTATAACATAATTGGCTGTGACTCAAGAGGAGCGCGAATCATGCAGGTGAATTTCAGGGTCTCGGGCCGGATCGCAAAGCCGGTGGCCGAAGTGTTCGAAGCGGTTGCCGACCCCAAAAAACTGTCCCGCTTCTTCACCACCGGCGGGGCGAAGGGCCGGATGGAAACCGGGGCCACCGTGATGTGGGAATTCGCCGACGTTCCCGGCGCCTTTCCGGTCGAGGTGATCGAAGTCGTCCCGAACGAGAAGATCGTCATGGAATGGGCCGCGCAGGAAGCCGAGAGCGGCGATATCGGCGCAACGATGCACGATGCCGATTACCGCACCACCGTCACCATGCTGTTCAAACCCACGGGCGACGGGCGCACACTGGTCGAAATCGCCGAGGAAGGCTGGCGCGACACGCCCGGCGGATGGCGCAGTTCCTACAACAATTGCGAAGGCTGGACCGGAATGCTGACGGCAATGAAGGCCTGGCTGGAACACGGCATCAACCTGCGCGAAGGTTTCTATAAGTAAACGGACGAAGGAGATTGCCGATGCCCCAATCCATCTTGCCCTTCCTGATGTTCCAGGGCGATGCCGAGGCGGCGCTGGAATTCTACCGCACCACGATTCCCGGCACCCAAGTGGATCGGATGGAACGCTATGGCGAAGGCGAGCCGGTTGCCGCCGGCCGGTTCAAGAGCGCCCGCCTGACGCTGGCCGGGCAGGAGGTCATGGTGCTCGACAGCCCGCCGGTCCACGACTTCACGTTCACCCCGGCGTTCTCGTTCTACGTCGAATGTTCGGACGAAGATGAAGTGCGCGCCCTGGCGGCGGCATTGTCGCACGATGGTGCGACGATGATGCCGGTGGAAAACTACGGCTTCAGCCGGCTGTTTGCCTGGGTCAGCGACCGCTTCGGCGTTTCGTGGCAGCTCAACTGCGCGTGACGCCGCCTGCCCCGTGCCATCTGCGGCGCAGCGCGAGCCAGTAGATCGCCAGCGCGGTGAGCGCGAAGAAGAACCACTGCCCGGCATAGGCGAGGTGATTGTTGGGTACGTTTGCCGGATCGGGCGGGGCCAGCGGGGCCAGCCCGGCGATCGGGCGCCCGGCAACGAGCCGCGGCCCCGATGCGATCACCCCTTCGATCGTGCCGCCCTGCCATTGCGGGGCCTGCGGCCGTTCGGACCATCCGATCGCGATATCGGCCTCTTCCCCCTCGCCGATTGCGCAGTGGGCGATGTGCGCCCAGCCCTTGCGCCCGTCGGCCGCCGTGCCCGCGCGGCTGGAAAGCGACAGCACGCGTTCGCAATCGAGCTGGGCGTGGCGGAACAGGTTGCGTTCCGCCTCCCCCTCGGTGCGCGGCCAGGGCACGGCGGCGGACATCGTCCGTGCGGCCTGATAGCGCGCGAGCAGCGCCTCTTTCTGCTGCATGCGATCGAGTTGCCAGAAACCGAGCGCGACCATTGTCGCGACCGCAGCCAGCACGATGATCGTCGGCAGGATCGGGATCTTGCGCGTCATGGCTCGCGCCCGCCGGCTTCTTTCGCCGCGTTGCGATATTCCGCGCCGATCAGCCACCCTTTCGCGACGCGCAGGCCGAAGACCACCGCCAGCGCGGTAATCGGCACCCACAGCAGGACATGGACCCAGAACGGCGGCTGCACCGCCAGTTCCAGCCAGATGGCGAGGCCTGTGATCAGCGCCCCGATCGCCAGCGTCAGGAAAGCCGCCGGCCCGTCGCCCACGTTGAACTTCGCAAAGTCCAGCCCGCAGGCGGCGCAGCGTTCGTCGAACCGGATACCGCGCGCGAACAGGGTCTTGCCCCGGCAACGCGGGCACAAACCGAAAAGGGCAGCCGCGGCGGTGCCGGGCTGCCCCTTTTCAACGGTTGGCTCGCGCCCGTCCATCAATGGACCGGTGCGCCCCAGCTGCCCCAGACGTAAACCGTGACGAACAGGAACAGCCACACGACGTCGACGAAGTGCCAATACCACGCAGCCGCTTCGAAACCGAAGTGCTGGCGCGGGGTGAAGTGGCCCTTGTACGTCCGCACGAGGCAGACGATCAGGAAGATCGTGCCGACCAGGACGTGGAACCCGTGGAAGCCGGTCGCCATGTAGAAGGCCGAGCTGTAGGTGTTCTCGCCAAACGCGAACGGGGCGTGCATGTATTCGTAAGCCTGGATGCAGCTGAACAGCACGCCCAGCAGGATCGTCAGCCACAGGCCCTTCTTCAGCCCGTCGCGGTCGCCGTGGATCAGCGAATGGTGCGCCCAGGTGACGGTGGTGCCCGAACACAGCAGGATCAGCGTGTTGAGCAGCGGCAGGTCGAACGGGTTCATCACCGCTTCGATCGCGACCGGCGGGAACTGGCCGCCGACCACTTCGGAAATTTCGCTCGGGAACAGGGCGAAATCGAACCAGCTCCAGAACCAGCCGACGAAGAACATCACTTCCGATGCGATGAACAGGATCATCCCGTAACGCATGTGGAGCTGCACCACCGGGGTGTGATAGCCGCCTTCGGCTTCCTTCACGATATTGCTGAACCAGCTGAAGAACGTCGCGATCAGACCCGCAATGCCGAGGCCGAGGACGATCTGCCAGTTCGCCATCTCGTGCATGTAAAGCACCATGCCGCTGGTGAAGACCAGCGCCGACAGCGAGCCCATCAGCGGCCAGATGTCGGGGGGAAGGATGTGATAATCGTGGTTCTTGGTTCCGGCCATTGATCGCAGGTCCTGTCTAAACGGTTGCGCGGCCCTTAATCGGCGGCGCGGCGTTGGTCCAGTGTTAGGGTGTGCCCGTCGAAACGGAATCGGGTTTGCGGTGGAAGGTATAGCTGAGCGTGATCTGTTCCACGCTCTGCGCATTGGGATCGTCGAGGATCGCGGGGTCGATGAAGAACAGCACCGGCATCCGCACTTCCTCCCCCGGTTGCAGCGTCTGCTCGGTGAAGCAGAAGCACTGGATCTTGTTGAAATACTTGCCGGTCTGTTCGGGCTCCACATTGAATGTCGCGGTCCCGGTGATCGGTTCGCTGCTGTCGTTGCGGGCGGTGAAGAAGGCCATGTCCCGCTCGCCGATCTGGACCGTTTCGGTCACCTGTTCGGGCGCGAAAGTCCATGGCATGGCGTGCGAGGTCGATGCATCGAAACGGACGGAAATCGTCTTCGCGCCGGCGCTTTGCGCCATGCGGCTGGCGAGATCCGCCTCACCTTCCGTCGCGCGCTGGGTCGTCCCGCCGAAGCCGGTGACCTGGCAGAACATCTCGTAAAGCGGAACCGCGGCGTACCCCAGCCCCAGCATGGCGCCGGCGGCCAGGAAGCCGAGCATCCCCACGCGCAGGTTCTTGCGTTCGAGCGCGGCGGTCGTCATCGATCAGTCCCCCATCTTCACGAATGTGAGAACGTAGAACAGCACGACGAAGAAGCCGAGGACCAGCGCAAGGGCCACGTTGCGCCCCTTCTGCCGCCGCTTGAACGCTTCCTGATCTTCGGGTGTCATGCGATCCATCCTTGGGTTTGGGCCATGCGATCCGCGACCAGCGCCGCGAACAGCGCGAACAGGTATAGCACGCTGTAACCGAACAGCCGCTTTTCCGGCCGCATCCGGTCGTCCGCCTGCGATTCGCGGAAAGCCACCGGCAGCGAAAGCAGCACGAACAGCACGGTCAGCACAGCCGCCGCAGCGCCATAGATCAGCCCGGTGCCGCCGATCAACCACGGCGCCAGCGCGAGCGGGAGCAGGAGCAGCGAATAGATCAGGATCTGGCGCCGGGTGGACCGTTCGCCCTTCACCACCGGCATCATCGGAATGCCGACTTTGGCGTAATCCGATTGAACGAACAGCGCGAGCGCCCAGAAATGCGGCGGGGTCCACATGAAGATGATCGCGAACAGCAGGATCGGCATCGCGGTGATGTCGTTCGTCACCGCGACCCAGCCGATCATCGGCGGGAAGGCCCCAGCCCCGCCGCCGATCACGATGTTCTGCGGCGTGCGCGGTTTCAGCCATACGGTATAGACGAGCGCGTAGTAGACGATCGAAATCGCCAGGATCACGGCGGCAAGCCAGTTCACTGCCAGGCCCATGAGCAGAACCGAGCCGACCGACAGCGCAACGCCGAAATCGCGCGCGTCGGTGCGCGCCAGGCGCCCTGCGGGAATGGGCCGGCCGGCAGTCCGCTTCATCCCGGCGTCGAGATCCGCCTCCCACCACTGGTTCAGCGTCGCCGCCCCGCCCGCGCCCAGCGCGATACACAGGACCGCGACGAAGCCGATGACCGGATGAACCGCGCCCGGCGCCGCCAGCAGGCCGCAAAGCCCGGTGAAGATCACCAGGCTCATCACGCGCGGCTTGGTCAGCGCGAAGAAATCGCGCCAGTCGGCCGCCGGCATTCGGGTCGTGGTCGCGGTCATGTCTTTCTCCCGCCCCTCCCGGAGCGGAGGGCGAATGCGGTGCAACAGGTCAACGCCGGTCCCGCATCCACCCCACTGATCGCTACCGCCCTCCCCCACTGTGGGGGAGGAGCAGCGGCGTCAGGCGGATGCCGGGCGGTGATCGTGATAGTCGTGATGCTCCTCGATCACCGGAAGCGTTTCGAACTGGTGATAGGGCGGCGGGCTGGACAGCGTCCATTCCAGCGTCGTCGCGCCTTCGCCCCACGGGTTCGCCCCGGCACGGCGCCCGGCGATGAAGGCGTAAGCGATGTTCACGAAGAACACGAGCATCGAAGCCGCCATGATCGCGTAGCCGATCGAGGAGATGTGGTTCCAGTAGGCGTAGGCTTCCGTGAAATCGGGATAGCGACGCGGCATTCCGTTCAGCCCCAGGAAGTGCTGCGGGAAGAAGATCACGTTCACGCCGATGAAGAAGACCCAGAAGTGGATATGCGCCAGCAGCTCGCTGTGCATCCGCCCGCTCATCTTCGGGAACCAGTAGTAGAACCCGGCGAAGAGCGAGAACACCGCACCCATCGACAGCACGTAGTGGAAGTGCGCAACCACGAAGTAGGTGTCGTGCACGACATCGTCGATCCCGCCGTTGGCGAGGTACACGCCGGTCACACCGCCCACGGTGAACAGGAAGATGAAGCCGAGCGACCAGACCAGCGGGCTCTTGAATTCGAGGCTGCCGCCCCACATCGTCGCGATCCAGCTGAAGATCTTCACCCCGGTGGGCACCGCAATCACCATCGTCGCGGCGGTGAAATACATCTTCGTATTCACGTCGAGGCCCACGGTATACATGTGGTGCGCCCAGACGACGAAGCCGACCACACCGATCGCGACCATCGCATAGGCCATGCCGAGATAGCCGAACACCGGCTTGCGGCTGAAGGTCGCGATGATCTGGCTGACCATGCCGAAGCCGGGCAGGATCATGATGTAGACTTCGGGGTGACCGAAGAACCAGAACAGATGCTGGTAGAGGATCGGATCGCCCCCGCCGGCCGGATCGAAGAAGGTCGTGCCGAAGTTGCGATCGGTCAGCAGCATGGTGATCGCCGCGGCCAGCACCGGCAGCGCCAGCAGCAGCAGGAAGGCAGTGACCAGCACCGACCACACGAACAGCGGCATCTTGTGCAGGGTCATGCCCGGCGCACGCATGTTGAAGATGGTCGTGATGAAGTTGGTCGCACCCAGGATCGAACCCGCACCGGCAAGGTGGAGCGCGAAGATCGCGAAGTCGACCGCCGGGCCATCATGCCCGTAAGTCGCAAGCGGGGCATAGACCGTCCAGCCGGTGCCCGCGCCATAGCCTGCGGCAGTCCCCGGCACGAAGGCGGAGAAGAGCAGCGAACAGAAACCGGCGACCGTCAGCCAGAACGAAATGTTGTTCATCCGCGGGAAGGCCATATCCGGCGCGCCGATCATCAGCGGCACGAACCAGTTGCCGAACCCGCCGATCATTGCCGGCATGACCATGAAGAAGACCATGATCAGGCCGTGCGCGGTGATCAGCACGTTCCACATGTGCAGGTTGGCGTCGAAATTCGCCTCCCCACCCATCAGGTTGACCCAGAAGCCCAGCACCTGAATGCCCGGTTCGGCCAGTTCGGCGCGCATGATGCCCGAAATCGCCCCGCCAACGATGCCCGCGACGATCGCGAAGATCAGGTAGAGGGTGCCGATATCCTTGTGGTTGGTCGACATGAACCAACGCGCGAAGAAGCCGGGCTTGTGATCGGCATCGTGATGGGCGTCATCGGTATGAGCCTGGAAGCCTTCAGCGGTAGTAGCCATGATCGCTTTTCTCTTCGACGTAAATCAGTTGGTCGCGGCGGCCGGTTGGGCAGCCTCGGCATCGGCGGTTTCACCCGCCTCGGAAGTGGCTGCCGCGTCGGCCGCCGGATTGGCAGCTTCGGGCTCGGCATCGCCCACGGAACCACCCGGCTGCGTGCGCACCCAGGCTTCCCACTGGTCGCGCGGAAGCGCTTCGACCGCGATCGGCATATATCCGTGCCGCGCACCGCACAGTTCCGAACACTGGCCGTAATAGATGCCGGGTTCATCGATCGTCAGCAGGCGTTCGTTCAGGCGGCCCGGAACGGCGTCGATCTTGAACCACAGCGAAGGCACCGCGAACGAGTGGATCACGTCGGCCGCGGTCGTCTGGATGCGCAGCGGCGTACCAACGGGCACGACCATGCGGTTGTCGACTTCCAGCTGGGCCGGGAAGCCTTTCGCCTTCGCCTCATCCTCCGGCATCATGTTCGAAATCACTTCGAACCCGCCATTGTCGGGATAGGCGTAGCCCCAGTACCACTGATAGCCGGTCACCTTGATCGTGATCGCATCTTCAGGCGGCGATTCGTACTGCTTGCTGAGCAGCGAGATCGAGGGAATCGCGATCGCCACCAGGATCAGCACGGGGACGAGAGTCCAGACCACTTCGATCAGGGTGTTGTGCGTCGTCTTCGACGGCGTCGGGTTGGCGCCCCGGCGATACCGCACGATGACCCAGAGCAGCAGGCCGAGGACGAAAAGGCTGATCAGCCCCATGATCCACAGCAGGCCGACGTGAAGGCCGGTTGCCGTCTTGCCGATCGGCGAAAACTGTTCCTGAACGTCCAGGGCACCGGCAGTCGGCTGCCCCTTGATCCATTCGGGACCAAGCGGCTCGTAACCGCCCGCAGCCGCATCGCCAGCGGTTTCGTCTGCCGCCGCAGCGGCGACAGGCGCATCGCCTTCGCTCACCTCCGCCACAGGCGCCTCAGGCTCCGCCTGAGCGAACGCCGACTGGGGCGCGAGGGCGAGCAGAAGAGCTGCCCAGAGAATAGTTGCAAGCCGCGCAGCCCGGCCGGGCCAATCACCGAATTTCATCTGTCCGACGCTTTCCGTTCTTGTCGTTGGAGGCCACATGCGCAGCCGCGAAAACCCCGTCGGGGGACAGGTCTGCGCGGGCCTATACGCGCGCTTGCCCCCCGTCTCAAGCGCTTCTAGGAGAAAAATCCCCAACCGGCCAGCAGCGCCGGAGACTCCCCCGGGAACGGACGGTAAATATCGATGACTGAAGACGAAGTCCTGCACGAATTTCGCGCCAGCGAGGCCTTGCTCGAAGGGCATTTCAAGCTCTCCTCCGGCCGGCACAGCGCCTTTTACCTGCAATGCGCGCGCGTATTGATGGAACCCATGCGTGCCAGCCGGCTGGCCGCGGCGCTGGCCGCGAAAATGCCGCGCGACTTGCGCGGTGCGGTCGGCAAAGTCGTTTCCCCGGCGATGGGCGGGATCATCATCGGGCACGAAATGGGCCGCGCCCTGGGCAAGGAAGCGATCTTCCTCGAACGGCCCGAGGGGACATTCGAATTCCGCCGCGGTTTCCGCCTGGAACCGGGCGAAAATGTGCTGGTGGTGGAAGACGTCGTGACCACGGGCCTTTCCTCGCGCGAGGCAATGAGGGCAGTGGAAGCCGCCGGGGGCAATGTGGTCGCGCTCGTTTCGCTGGTGGATCGCCGGGCCGAAGGGGTGGAATTCGACGTTCCCTATCACGCGCTGCTCGACATCGCTTTTCCGACATATGCGGAAGACGAGGTGCCAGCCGAGCTCGCGGCCGTGCCCGTGACCAAGCCGGGCAGCCGGAAGTAAGATGGCCGAACGTCTCCGCCTCGGCGTCAACATCGACCACGTTGCCACGATCCGCAATGCGCGCGGGGGCGACCATCCCGATCCGGTGCGCGCGGCGGAAATCGTCGCGGCGGTCGGCGGCAACGGGATCACCGCGCATCTGCGTGAAGACCGGCGCCATATCCGTGACGAGGATCTGGTCCGCATCCAGGCGGCGACCGAATTGCCGCTGAACCTGGAAATGGCAGCGACCGAGGAAATGCTTGAAATCGCCCTGCGGCATCGCCCCCATGCCGCCTGCATCGTGCCCGAGAAGCGCGAAGAGCGCACGACCGAAGGCGGGCTGGATGCAGCCGGGCTGCACAATCAGCTCGCCCCGGTGGTGGCCCGCCTGCTGGATGCCGGCATCCGGGTCAGCCTGTTTATCGAGGCGAGCGAACGCCAGCTCGACGCCGCGCTGCGGCTGGGCGCGCCCGTGGTGGAATTCCACACCGGCGAATATGCCCATGCCACAGGGGAAGACCGCGCGCGCGAGCTGAGGCGCATCGCCGATATGGCCGCGCTGGCGGCGAAGAACGGGATCGAACCGCACGCCGGCCATGGCCTCACTTACGATAATGTCCAGCCGATCGCCGCCATCCCGCAGCTCGCGGAACTGAACATCGGCCACTATCTGGTGGGTGAAGCGGTCTTCGTCGGGCTGGAAGGCGCGGTGCGCACGATGCGCGATCTGATGGACGAGGCGCGCTGAACCATGATTATCGGCATGGGATCGGATCTTACGAACATGGACCGCATCGCCGCTTCGCTGGAACGGTGGGGCGAGAAGTTCGAACGGCGTTGCTTCACCGATGTCGAACGGGCCAAGGCGGCCCGGCGCCCCTATACCCGCACCGGCACCTTTGCGAAGCGCTGGGCGGCCAAGGAAGCCTTTGCCAAGGCCGTGGGTACGGGTTTCAGCCGCGGCGTGTTCCACAAGGATATCGGCGTCGTGAACGCCCCATCGGGCGCACCGACGCTGGAACTGGCCGGCGGCGCCGCGGCGCGGCTTGCGGAAATGACGCCGGAAGGCCATGAAGCCGTCATTCATCTCACCCTAACCGACGACCATCCATGGGCCCAGGCCTTCGTGATTATCGAGGCCCGCCCTTCATGAGCAGCGCATCTTCCACCGTGACCGACACCGCCGAAAAGAAGAAAAAAGAGAAGATCGACTGGCTGTCCGAAATTCGCGGACTGGCCCTGATGCTGCTCGCGGTGCTGGGCTTCCACAGCTTCATCGCCAAACCGTTCTACATCCCCAGCGAATCGATGCTGCCCAACCTGCTGGTGGGCGACAGGCTGGTGGTCAGCAAATATCCCTATGGCTGGAGCTGGGCCTCGATCTCGTTCCACCTGATGCCGCGCGGCGAATGGCGCGTCTGGCCCGGGACGCCCGAATACGGCGATATCGTGATCCCCGTGCATCCGGTGCGGGATGAAGATTATATCAAGCGCGTGGTCGGCCTGCCGGGCGACACTTTCGAAGTGCGCGGCGGCCAGATCGTGATCGACGGCACGCCGGTCCCGCAGGAAGTCGAACCGCCGCTGCGCATTCCGATCGACGCCAACATGCAGTGCGATTTCGGCGGCGATCCGCACACCGGGATGCCGCTCGATTACACCGCCACCCTGCCCGACGGCACGCCGGTGTGCGAGCCGCCGACACTGCGCGAAACGCTGCCCAACGGGGCGACTTATCTGGTCATCGACCACAAGCAGCAGACGCTCGACGATTTCGGTCCGATCGTAATTCCCGAAGGGCACGTGATGGTCATGGGCGACAACCGCGACCATTCGGCCGACAGCCGCGCCTACGACCCGAGCGGGCTGATGGGGCCGGTGCCGCTGGAAAACGTCGGTGGACGGGCGGAATTCATCACTTTCTCGCTGGACGGAACGACCGGCTTCAATCCGATCAGCTGGTTCACCTCCTTGCGCGGCGGCCGCGCCTGGAGCACACTGCGTCCCGCAATCGCCGACAGGGGCACCGAGAGTGAGCGAGACTAAGGAAGCGCAAGGCGCGCCGAAGGCATCGATGGGCAAGAGCCCGGCTCACATCAGAAACCCCGAATTGCGGTTCGAGGCGATGCGCGCGCTTGTCTGGGCGGCGGTGGTCGGCCTGTTCGTCCTCGCCGTCTATATCTCGCAATCGCTGCTGGTGATCTTCGGCGCGATGGTGTTCGCGACCATGATCGACGGCGGTTCGCGCCTGCTCGACCGTTATTTCAGGATCGCGCGCGGATGGCGCGTTGCGATGGTGATCGTCGCAATGGTCGGCTTCCTCGCCTGGCTCGGCTATTTCGCAGGGTCGCAGATATCGCAGCAGGCGGCCGAATTTCCCGCGATCATCGGCGAACAGGTCGGGCGGCTGCTGGGCCTGCTGCGCGAACAGGGCTTCGCCATCGATCAGGACGACGTGCAGAACGTCGCCGGGAACCTGGTCAGCGGCGTGGGCACGGTCACCCGCGCGATCGGCGGCATCTTCGGCGGCTTCGCGACGATCCTGCTGATCCTGATCATCGGCATATATATCGCGATCGATCCCAATCTGTACGAACGCGGCGTGGCCTGGATGGTCCCGCCAAAGCAGCGTTCCATCTTCCACGATACGCTGGAACACATGTCGTTCACCATGCGCCGCCTGCTCGCCGGCCGTCTGGTGGGCATGTTTGCGGAAGGGATATTCACCTGGGCCCTGCTGGCATACGGGGGGCAACTGATCGGGATCGGGCCGGTGCCGATGGCCGTCCTGCTGGGTCTGCTGACCGGGCTGCTGGCCTTCATCCCCAATATCGGCGCGCTGATTTCAGGGGTTCTGATGGTGCTGGTCGGTTTTTCCGGCGGCACCGACATGGGGCTTTACACCATCTTCGTCTATCTGCTGGTGCAGAACTTCGACGGGTACGTCCTGATCCCGATGATCGCCAAGAAAACGGTCGATCTGGCCCCCGCGCTGGTGCTGGGCGCACAGCTGATTTTCGGCGTCATGTTCGGCATCCTGGGCTTGGCGCTGGCCGATCCGCTGCTGGCGATGATCAAGGTCGGCCTGGAACGGCGCGCAGCACGTCTGGACAGTGAAACCACCCCAACCGGGCCGGAGGACTGATGGCACGCAAGTTTCTCTATTTCGTCGCGATCCTGATCATTTTGGCCATCGCGGCCATGTTCGCGCTGCGGTTCTTCTGGGACGATCTGGCAGAGCTTGCCTATGTCCCCAGCACCGAGTTCGTCGCACAGGCTCCGCTGGAGACGAACGCCTATCAGGACCCGGTCATGTGGCTGTCGCGCCCCGGCATCGGGCTGGACGATGCCGCGCGGTGGCAGCCGGCCATGCAGGGCGAAGGGCGGCAACTGCCCGCCGATAGCGAGGATGGGCCGGGCGATTTCGCGGTCTTCTTCATCCATCCGACCAGCTACCTCGACCGCTCGCAGTGGAATGCCCCGCTCGACGACGGCGAATCGCAGCGCATCGCAAGGATTTACGTCCGCGGCATGGCCAGCCCGTTCAATCGGGCGAGCGAGATCTGGGCGCCGCGCTATCGCCAGGCGACCTTCGGCGCGTTCCTGACCGATTCGGACGAGGCGCGCCAGGCACTGAATGCCGCCTATATCGACGTGAAGCAGGCTTTCGAATTCTTCGTCGCCAGCGTGGACGAGGACACGCCGATCGTTCTCGCCGGCCACAGCCAGGGCGCGCTGCACCTGCTGCGCCTCTTGCGCGAAGAGCTGGCGGAAAGCCCGCTCAAGGGGCGTGTCGCGGCAATCTATGCCATTGGCTGGCCGATTTCGGTCGAGCACGATCTGCCCGCGCTGGGGTTTCCCGCATGTGCCACGGCATCGCAGGCGGGCTGCATACTGAGCTGGTCGACATTCGCCGAACCCGCCGATCCCAGCGCCGTGATCGAAGCCTACAGCGGCTCGGCCGGATTCGACGGGACGATGCGCGGCGACAGCGCCATCCTTTGCACCAATCCGCTGACGGGCGGGATCGGCGGCGCGGCGCCTGCGGAAGCCAACCTGGGTACGCTGATTCCCGAAGCCGATTATTCGAGCGGCCAGCTGGTGCCCGGATCGGTCCCCGCGCGATGCAGCGAACAGGGTCTTCTGCTGATCGGGGACCCGCCGGAAATCGGCAGCGCGGTCCTGCCGGGCAACAACTATCACGTCTATGACATTCCCCTGTTCTGGGAGAACGTGAAGCAGGACGTATCGCGGCGGGTTTCGGCGTGGTCGAACCGCCCCTGATCGCCGAAAGCAACGCAGAATTCGCCGCCGCCCTGCCCGACGGCGGCACTCTGCTTGCGCTCGACCTGGGGACGAAAACCATCGGCACCGCTACCTGCGATGCCGGATGGCATTTTGCCACTGCCGGAAAAACAATCGCGCGCGGCAAGTTCGGGCGCGATCTGGAAACGCTGACGGCACTGATGCGCGAACGCACGGTCAAAGGCATCGTGATCGGCCTGCCCCGCAACATGGACGGCAGCGAAGGGCCGCGGGCGCAGTCGAGCCGCGCCTATGCGCGCAACCTGTCGGCCGGCCTGGGCCTGCCGATCCTGCTGTGGGACGAACGGTGGTCAACCGCGAGTGCGGAGCGGGACATGATCGGGCAGGATCTGAGCCGGCGCAAACGGGCCGAACGGATCGACAGCCATGCCGCCGCCGTAATCCTGCAAGGCGCAATCGACGCGCTGACCGGCGCGGCGTTCTAGATCGGCGTTCATCGGGACGGCGCAGGCTTCGGCGCTTCCGCCAGCCGCGCGCGCCGCGACGCCGCCTCCCCCGCGACCAGCCGACTGCCCGACCGCTCCGCCTCCCGCCAGATGGCATCCGTCCCGCGCCGCGTCACGGCAGCGCCCGCGCGCGCTTCGAAGCAGGCGAGGCGCAGGCGGTCGCTGGGATGGGTACGACCGAACCGTTGGGCGAGGTCGATCGCTTCCGCCCCGCCCAGCCCCACGGCCACGCGCAGAAACGCCTCGCTCGAACCGGGGTTGAGAACCCGGCTCACGCGATCGGCCTCCAGATCGAAAGCATATTGATCGAGCCATCCGCAGGCAGGGTCGGCGGCAACGATGTTGAGTGACACCGAAAGGCTCTCCGGCGGCAACTGGCAGTGCACATCGCGGTGCGCCCGGTAATGCAGCAACTTGCCCGGCGACAGGGTGCTGCGTTCGACGAAGCGCAGCCCGGCCCTTTCCCCCCGGCAACCCGCCACCGCCCGATAATCGTACTCGTAATAATCGCTGACGTATCCGGGGCCGAAGTAACCGACAGTGAGGAAATCGAAATTGTGATCGTGCGGAAGGTTGTAGACGAAAGCCTGCGTTCCGCTGGTGCGGCAGGCATGATCCTCGCGCGCGGGCCAAAGATTGGCGCGCAGGAAATGCCCACCACGCGGATGCGACAGCATGATCGCCTGCGGTCCATAGCCGCCGTCGGTCCCTTCGTTGCGGTACTGTTGCATCAGCCGCTCGATCATCAGGTCGCCCAGGAATGCGCGGTTCCGACCCAGCCGGGCCAGCCACTGCGCGGCGTGATCGCGGCTTCCCGTGTCGCGGGGGTCAAAGCCGCTGTCCTCCAGCGCCTCGACCGTCTGATCGAGCGTGGCCGGCGGCGGATCGCCGCTTTCGATTACGCAGGGCATGGCATCGCCGCCTGAACACGCCGAAGCTGCGGATAACGATGCAGCAGATCGCGGCGCAACGCAGCCGCCATGCCCGCCAGAGGGTCCGCCGCATCATCCGCGATTTGCGCAAGGGCATCGAACCCCGCACCGCTGTCCAGCGCCAGATACTCGCGCAGCGCCTGCCAGCGCAGGCTGTCGCTGCCGCAGCGCAGGACCGCCTCTATCGCCGGGGCAGCATCGCGACGCCCCATCCGGCACAGCACCGCCAGCATCAGTTCGGCCCGGCTTTCGCCCGCATCGCCCGCCGCGCGATGGACCAGCGCCCCGTCGGCGATCCGGTATTCCAGGCTCTGCAACGGGCTCTGCGCCTGTCGCGCCAGACGCAGGAGCACGAGCCCCCCGTGCGTACGATCGACCAGCTTGCTCGATCGTCTCGCGGCAAAGCGGAGCCTGCGGCCGGGAAACAGCGTGAGCGGGGTGAAGGCCAGATCCGCCCTGGCGCCATGCGGCCCCTTCACCGATACCCGCCGGGCGCGCGCGGCCCCGGTCAGGCACAGCTCGTGCCGTTCCCCGTCCGCGAAACTGACCGTCGTGACCGGCTGCGGGCGTGTCTGGGGTTCGTACCGGACCAGTGACAGCCGTGCCCGGCCGGTGTGCGCGAGCTGAAGCGTTGTCATCCCTTCGACCACCTGATGGCGGAACGGTACGTGAGCCAGCGGCTGTCGCCCCATCGCCTGGATCATCGGGGCGATCAGCGCGTCGACGAACGCCCTGGCGGCGGCCGGATCGCGCACCAGCGCCCGCAGCCGGGGGCATTCGGCCAGCGGTGCACCCTCGCCATACGGTGCCAGTTCCTCCAGCACAGCCGCCACCGGGGGTGACTGGCGCCAGCCCCCGGCAGCGGCCTCGACAGCGGACTGCGCCGCATGGTGCGCAGCGCGGTCGCCGCGCAGGGCGCAGATCGCAGGATCGATTCGCATTCCTGCTGCCTCAGAACAGCAGATCGGGCAGTTTGGAGCCGGTTTCGTAGAGATAGACCATGACGATCACGGCGCGGTCGTCGGATGCGGCGGTCGCCGCATCGGACAGGCTGCCAAACATGCCGGCCGCGCTTTCCAGAACCGGCAAGGATGCAAGATCGATTTTCGGAAGGGTCATATTTCGGTTTCCCTGTTGCACGGGCGCAATCCTGCCCGCGCCGCCAGGGTGCCGCACAAGCTGCGCGCACCGTGAATTAGAACATTGCAATGCCAGCGTGCCGCCCTAGAGCCGGGAGCATGGCCGACGACCTGCCACCGTTCGATCCCGCCACCGCCGCGCCGTTCATGCTCGGCCGTGGCCATCCCGGATGGCTGGGCCTGCGCTATCTGGCGCACGGCGCAGACTGGGTGGAGCTGGCCCTGCCCTGGCGAGAGGATCTGGTGGGCGAAACCGACAGCGGCGTGCTCGCCACCGGGCCGATCGTCAGCCTGATGGACATGGCTTCCGGCATGTCGATCTGGACGGCGACCGGGGAGTTTCGCGCAATCGCCACGCTCGATCTCAGGGTCGATTACATGCGCCCTGCCCGCTCGGGCGCGGCGGTGACCGGGCGTGCGGAATGCTATCGCATCACCCGTTCCGCCGCTTTCGTGCGCGGGATCGCCCATGACGGCGAGCCCGACCATCCGATCGCTCATGTGGCGGGCGTGTTCATGTCCATTCCCTGGAGAGGCCGATGACCGGCGACCCCGCGATCAGCGCGCTGGAGCGCGACCTGCCCGCCTATGCCCGCTCGCTCGGTATCGGGATCGATTCGATGGAAGATGGCAGCCCGGTGCTGCGCATCCCGTTCGGCGAAATCGTCGAAGGGCGACCGACGGTGTTTCACGGCGGGGCAACCAGCGGTCTGCTGGAAAACGCCGGCTATGCCGCCCTGCGCGCACAGCTTGCCCGCGCGGGCCGCGAACACCGGCTGAAACCGATCAACGTCACCGTGCAGTTCCTCAGCGCGGCGAAGGCCAAGCCGACATATGCGCGCGGCCGCGTGCTGCGCATGGGCCGCCGCAATGCTAATATTGAGGTGGAGGCGTGGCAGGATGACCGATCGCGCCCGGTCGCAACGGCAGTAATGAACGTCCTAATGGCCGAAACCGGGGGCGACGGGGCCGAAGCCTAGCAGACTTCCGCCGTGTTCTGCGGGATCGGCCCGGGCGGAACGCGGGCCGGATGGCCGTGGAACGGGTCGGCAGCGAGGAGATGCCGGTCGCCATAAGCCTGCGCGAGCACGGCGGCGAGGCGCGGGTCGTATGCGGCCAGATCGGTGTGGTTCAAAATCCTCCGCCCATCGAACACGGCAAGCCGGTTGGAATTGAACCAGAACTGCGTGCCCTCTGCCCAGTATTCCTGCACCGTGGTGCTGGCGTACTCATCCTTCCACAGCCCTTCGTCGAGCGCCGCGGCGTAAGCCTGCTCGACTTGCGCATAGAGCGCGGGATCGACCGTCTCGATTGCATCGAGCACGTTGTGCGCGAATTCGTGGACCAGAATGGTTTCGCCGTAATAGCGGCTCGCCGGGCGGCCCAGCACGTCCTCTTCCGCCGCGACGGTGAACGCTCCGCCGATCCCGCGCACCCGCGCGTTCCAGTATTCGCGATCGGACAGCCGCCCGATCCGCTGTTCGTAGTGCTTGCGCTCGCAGCGGGTGAGGCGCGGATCGTCCGGGGTCGGTCTGGTCCAGTGCGCGTTCTGGGGCAGATCGGTGATCGCTTCGCTTTCCGCCATGATCGCGACGCGATATCCCCGCTGCACCAGCGCGGTGCGCAGATCGGGGCGATGGGCGAGCATGTCGTCTATCATCCGCGACGCCCTCACCAGCGTATCGCCCTCCACACGCGCGGAGGAAACGACCGCAATGCCGCCGGCATCCCGGTATCGGCTGTAAAACGGATCAAGCCCCAGATGCGCCGGCGGCGCCGACCCGCCAGCCGTGCAACCGACAAGCGAGCAGGCAATCGCCGCTAGGGCGAAGGTCCTGCACGCCATGACCGCCCCCGGTTTAGTAAACGCGCTTCTTCGGTGTGATGTACTCGGCATCGTCGGTGAGCGTGTATTCGTGCACCGGGCGGTAATCGATCTTCATCTCGCCGCCGTTGCCGCCCCAGCCTTCGAACCAGACGGCGGTGTGCTTCATCCAGTTCGCATCGTCGCGATCGGGGAAATCCTCGTGCGCGTGGGCGCCGCGGCTTTCCTTGCGGTTTTCGGCCGAAGCGATGGTGACGTTGGCCTGGGCCATCAGATTGTCGAGCTCGAGCGTTTCGACAAGGTCGCTGTTCCAGATCAGCGAGCGGTCGGAGACATGGATATCCTCCATCCGCTTGTTCACCTGCTTCAGCAGTTCGACCCCTTCGGTCAGCAGTTTGCTGTCGCGGAAGACGGCGGCGTGCTTCTGCATGTTCTTCTGCATTTCCGCGCGGATTTCCGCCGTCGGCGATCCGCCGCTGGCGTGGCGGAAATGGTCGAGCCGGGTCAGCGCGAGATCGGCGCTGTCCTTGGGCAGCTCGTCATGGCTGGTGCCCGGCTTGATCAGTTCCTTCAGCCGGTGGCCAGTCGCGCGGCCGAACACCACGAGGTCGATCAGCGAGTTCGAGCCGAGGCGGTTCGCCCCGTGGACCGAAACGCAGGCCGCCTCGCCCACCGCGAACAGGCCCGGGAC
This sequence comes from Pelagerythrobacter marensis, assembly GCF_001028625.1. NCBI lineage: Bacteria > Pseudomonadati > Pseudomonadota > Alphaproteobacteria > Sphingomonadales > Erythrobacteraceae > Pelagerythrobacter > Pelagerythrobacter marensis. The sequence continues at coordinate 1,460,511 of NZ_CP011805.1, forward strand.
CACGGTTTCCGGGTTGCCGTCCGGCCCGATGGTTACGACTTCGCCGTGATAGTTACAGGGAATGCCGCCCATGTTGTAATGCACGGTCGGCGTCACCGGCAGCGGCTGGCGCGTCAGGTCCACGCCGGCGAAGATCTTGCCGCTTTCGGTAATGCCGGGCAGACGCTCTGCCAGAACCTTGGGATCGATGTGATCGAGGTGGAGGAAGATATGATCCTTCTCTGGCCCGACACCGCGCCCTTCGCGCATTTCCAGCGCCATCGAGCGCGACACGACGTCGCGGCTGGCGAGATCCTTGGCACTCGGGGCGTAGCGTTCCATGAAACGCTCCCCTTCCGAGTTCGTCAGGTAGCCGCCCTCGCCCCGTGCGCCCTCGGTAATGAGCACGCCCGCGCCGTAGATGCCGGTGGGGTGGAACTGGACGAATTCCATGTCCTGCAGCGGCAGGCCCGCGCGCAGGACCATGCCGCCGCCATCGCCGGTGCAGGTATGCGCGCTGGTGGCGGTGTAGTAGCAGCGGCCATAGCCGCCGGTCGCCAGCACGACCGCCTTGGCGCGGAAGCGGTGGATCGTCCCGTCGTCGAGGCACATCGCGATCACGCCGCGGCACTGCGGCACGCCGCTGGCGTCGTTTTCCATGATCAGGTCGAGCGCGAAATACTCGATGAAGAAGTCCGCGTCGTACTTCAGGCTCTGCTGGTAGAGCGCGTGAAGCATGGCGTGGCCGGTGCGGTCGGCGGCGGCGCAGGTGCGCTGCACCGGCGGGCCTTCGCCCATGTTCTGCATGTGGCCGCCGAACGGGCGCTGATAGATCGTCCCGTTATCGTTGCGGCTGAACGGCACGCCGGCATGTTCCAGCTCGTAAACCGCCTGCGGCGCCTCGCGCACCATGTATTCGATCGCGTCCTGATCGCCGAGCCAGTCGGAACCCTTGACGGTATCGTACATGTGCCACGACCAGTGATCGGGCGTGTTGTTGCCCAGGCTGGCCGCGATCCCGCCCTGCGCGGCAACGGTATGGCTGCGGGTGGGGAAGACCTTGGTGATGCAGGCCGTCTTCAGGCCCGCTTCGGCCGCGCCCATGGTGGCGCGCAGGCCCGATCCGCCCGCGCCCACGACGACCACGTCATAAGTGTGATCGACGATCGCATAGGCCGGGCCGGTGGTGTTATTGCTGGCGGTCTGGGGTGCCGGATTGGACATTAGACAGCTCCTCCCAGCGCGAGGCGGGCAACACAGAAGATCCCGAAGCCGGCCCCGCCGACCACGGCCAGGTTGAGCAGCAGAATGGCAGCGAACTTGTTGCCCGGGGTATGGACGTAATCCTCGATCATCACCTGCAGGCCCAGCCGGGCGTGCCAGAACGTGCTGACGATCAGCAGCGCCATCGCCGTGGCCGGAACCGGCGCGGCGAGATAGCTGCTGACCGTGGCGTAGGAGAGATCGGGCAGCAGCACGAACGAACTGGCCAGCCACAGGACCAGCACGAGATTGCCGACCGCGGTAAAGCGCTGCAGCAGCCAGTGATGCACGCCCTCGTGCGCCGATCCGAGGCCGCGCACCCGGCCGATCGAGGTTCCATTACCCATGGTTCAAGTCCTCAGAGATAGAGTATCGCGGCCCAGAACGCCGCCGTCAGCACGATGCCGATGATCGGCGAGGCGGTGGACCATGCCTTGTTGGTGTCGAGCTCGTAGCCGGCGCCGATGTCGAGCACGAAATGGCGCAGGCCCGATGTCATGTGGTTGAAGAACGCCCAGGACAGGCCGACCAGGACGACATATCCGAACCACGACGTGGCAATACCGATGAAGGTATCGTAGGCCGCCGGTCCGCTCGCCAGCGCGCCCAGCCACCACAGCAACACGCCCAGGCCGACCAGGGCCATGCCGTCGCCGGTAATGCGGTGGAGGATGGAAACCAGCATGTGCGGGCCCCATTTCCAGATGCTCAGGTGCGGAGAAAGCGGTCTTTCAGCCATGGCGTGTCTGTCTCGTCCTTCGATTTGCGCCCTCCCTTAGGGCCAAAACTCGATCAGGTCGAGGATCGAGATTGCCGATGGAGAGCCGCCGACAAGGAGCGCAGCGCAGTCGCGTAGCTGAAGCTACGCGCAAGCAAGCGACGCCGCTCGGCGGCTCTCCATCGGCAACCGCGCAAGCGGCGGGCGGATTTTGTCGCCAGGCGGCGTCGCGCGTCGGTCACGATGGAAAACCATCGCTCCCTCCTTGCTCCTGTCCTGGCAACAAAATCCTCTCCGTCTCGACCCCGACCTGATCGAGTTTTGGCCCTTAGCGCAATGACGATGCGAGACAAGGCAGGCGGCTATCTCTTTTGTTCGTCCCGCCCAATATTCGGGCATGGCGCATAGCGCCGGCGTGCGGCGTGCGGCGTGCGGCGTGCGGCGTGCGGCGTGGGGATGACGGATCGATGGCGATAATCTACGGGACACGGATGCCCAATATCCTCGTCACCGGCTCCAGCCGCGGCATCGGTGCCGCAATCCGCGAACTCCTCGAAACGCGCAACGTCCGTGTGATCGGCCACGGCAGCGCCAATCATGACGAACAGACCATCGGTGCCGACCTCTCTCAGCCCTCCGCGCCGCAAATGCTGTGGGACGAGGCGCTGTCGCGCGCGGGCGGCGAAATCGACGTGCTGATCAACAACGCCGGGCTGTTCGCAGCCAATCCGATCGACGGATCGGATATCGAATGGCTCGACGCCTGGGAGGATACCCTGCGCATCAATCTGACATCCGCCGCGCAGCTTTCGCGCTTTGCCGTGCAGCACTGGCTGGAACGCGGCGTGTCGGGGCGCATCGTTCACATCGCCAGCCGCGCCGGACACCGCGGAGATTCTCCTGCTCACTGGCACTATGCCGCGGCCAAGGGCGGGATGCTGGCGCTGCACAAGACGATTGCCCGCGCCTATGCCGGCGAGGGCATCCTCAGCTTCGGCATCACCCCCGGATTCACCGACACTTCGATGGCAGGCGACTATCTCGAAAGCCGCGGCGGGCCGGGTCTGCTTGCGGATATCCCGCTCGGTCGCGTGGCGGAGCCGGAGGAAATCGCCGGGATCGCGGTGTTCTGCGCGCTCGATGCGCCGGAAAGCATGACCGGGGCAACGCTCGACGCCAATGGGGCGAGCTATGTCCGATAGCTGGAAGCTGACGGCCTTTGCCGACAAGGCAACGGTCCAGGGCGCACTGGTCGCGCAGGAAAGCGCGACCAACTGGGATGACGAGATCGTGCTCGCGGGCTTCGAACTGGCCGACGGCCGACCCGATGACTGGCGGCTCGACGCCTATTTCCCGCGCAAGCCGCGCCGCGCCGACCGCGCGATGATCGCCGCGCTGTTCACCGGGGACGCGCCCGAACTGATCGCGGAAGAACTGCCCGAAACGGACTGGGTGACTGAAAGCCAGCAGGGCGTCGAACCGATCACGGCCGGCCGTTTCTTCGTCCATACGCCCGATTTTGCGCCCAGCGATGCGCCTGGCATGCGATCGTTCGCGATCCCCGCCAGCCAGGCGTTCGGTACAGGCCAGCACGAAACGACTGCCGGCTGTCTGGCGATGCTCGACGCGATGAAGCAGCGCGGAACGGTCGTGCGCAATTGCGCCGATATCGGCACCGGCACCGGCCTGCTCGCCTTCGCCGCCATGGCCCTGTGGCCCCGCGCACTCGCAACCGCGAGCGACATCGATCCCGCCTGCGCCGGAGTGGTCGAATACAACGCCGCCATCAACGGTGTGCCGCTGGGCGGCCGGGCGGGAGAGCTGGCGATGACGATTGCCGATGGGATGGACGATGCCCTGCTGGCAGCGCGTGGCCCCTACGATCTGCTGATCGCCAACATTCTGGCCGGGCCACTGATCGCCCTGGCACCCGATTTCGCGCGCGCGATGGTGCCGGGCGGCAACTTGCTGCTGGCCGGACTGCTGGAAACGCAGGAAGCGGCTGTGCGGGCCGCCTGCCGTCGCGCCGGCTTCCGGCTGGCGGCGCGGACGGTCAACGGCGACTGGTCGATCCTGTGGCTGCGCAAACGTCCGCGGTCCTGAGAGGCGCGGCGCGACTGGCCGGGCGGATCCTTGCCTGGGTCGCGCTGGCCACGGGCCTGTTTATGGCCGCCGCATGGATCGGTTCTGCGATCCCGCGCAATGCCGACTGGCGCGAGCCGGATCGTGGTGTTCCAATCATGCTCGAAACCAACGGCGTGCATACCGCGATCGTCATGCCGCTGGTGACCGCGCAGAAAGACTGGCGGGCCGATTTCCCCGCGACCGACCTGCCCCCCGGCGCGGCGGGTCAGCCCTATACCCACGTTTCTGTCAGTTGGGGGGAGCGGCAGGTGTTCCTCCATACCCCGACCTGGGCCGATCTGTCGCCGGGAACTGCGCTGAGCGCAGCGGTGGGCGGTGACGGCCTGCTCCATGTCGCGCACTACGTCCGTCCAGCGCCGGACGACCACGCCCGTGTGCTGCGGTTGCGGCCCGGGGAATATGCCCGCCTCGTGCGCCGGATCGAAAGCCAGGTCCTGCCACCGGCGCGCCGGACGGTCCATCGCGGCTATACCGACCGGGACGTGTTCTACGACGCACCGGGCACCTATCACCTGGGCAATACCTGCAACCAGTGGACCAGCGACACCCTCGCCGCCGCCGGGGCGCGAACCGGGCTATGGACGCCCTTCGCCGGCGGAGTGATGAAATGGGTTCCGCAAGTTGCAGTCATCCCAGCGAAAGCTGGGATCGCTCGCCGCCAGGCCGAACGCTAGGGATGGCCGGCCACATCTATATTCTCACAAACAAACCGCACGGCGTTCTCTATGTCGGCGTAACGTCCGACCTTCCTGTCAGAATAATGCAACATCGCGACGGGACGGGATCGAAGTTCTGCCGTCGCTACGGGTTAAAGCAACTCGTCTATGTCGAAGATCACGCCGAGATCGAAAGCGCTATCGCGCGGGAGAAAGCGATCAAGGCGTGGAAACGCGCATGGAAAATCGAGCTGATCGAACGTACCAATCCGTCGTGGAGCGACCTGTTCGACGTCATCATCTGATTGCGAGCGATCCCAGCTTTCGCTGGGATGACGCAGGGGGCTGTCGTGGGTCCGGGAGGGGCTAACGGGGCAACTCGCCCCTACCCCGCCTCCGCGACGATCTGCGCCCACTGGGCCTCGTCGATCACCTCGATCCCCAGTTCCGCCGCCTTCTTCAGCTTGCTGCCCGCGCCCGGTCCGGCGACCAGCAGATCGGTCTTCGCGCTGACCGAGCCGGCGGCCTTGGCCCCCAGCCGTTCGGCCTGGGCCTTGGCCTCGTCGCGGCTCATGGTCTCCAGCTTGCCGGTGAAGACCACCGTCTTGCCCGAGACGGAGCTTTCCTTCGTTTCCACCTCGTAACGCGGCGGATCGAGTTCGCGCAGCAGATCGTCGAACACCGCGCGATTGTGCTTCTCGTGGAAGAAATCCGCCAGCGCAAAGCCGACCGCGGTGCCAATCCCGTCGGCGCGAACTTCGAGGATGTCCTTGATCGCATCGACCATGCGGGCGTTGAACTTGCCGTCGGATTCGCCCTCCCCGCGCGGGTTCTGTTCGCGGTAGGCCTGGATGTCCGCGGCCTTGCCGGGCAGGCGGGCGATCTCGCCCAGCCCCTTCATCAGGTCGCGCGCGGTGACCACGCCGACATGCCGGATGCCGAGGCCGAACAGCAGCCGCGCCGCGTCGGGCCTACGCTTGGCCTCGATGCTGGCCAGCAGGTTCTCGACCGACTTGTCCTTCCACCCATCCAGCGCCAGGATCGCATCGCGCCGGTCCTTCAGGCGGAAGATGTCGGCCGGGCTTTCGAGCCAGCCGAGCGCGAAGAACTGATCGATCGTCTTTTCGCCCAGCCCCTCGATATCGAGCGCGCCGCGGCTGACGAAGTGCTTGAGCCGCTCGGTCCGCTGCGCCGGGCAGACGAGGCCGCCGGTGCAGCGGACATCGACTTCCCCCTCTTCCGCCACGGCCTCGCTGCCGCATTCGGGGCACTGATCGGGGAAGCGATAGGGTTCGCGCTCTTCATCGCAGGTCAGGTTTTCGACCACTTGCGGAATCACGTCGCCGGCACGCTGGACCTTGACCCGGTCGCCGGGCCGCACGCCGAGGCGGGCGATTTCGTCGCGGTTGTGCAGCGTGACATTGGTCACCGTCACGCCGCCGACCAGGACGGGGGCGAGCCGGCCCACCGGCGTCAGCTTGCCGGTGCGGCCGACCTGGATGTCGATCGCTTCCAGCGTCGTTTCGGCCTGTTCGGCGGGGAACTTGTGCGCCATCGCCCAGCGCGGCGCCTTGGCGACGAAGCCGAGCCGTTCCTGCCAGTCGAGCCGGTCGACCTTGTAGACCACGCCATCGATTTCGTAGCCGAGCGCACCGCGCCTTTCGCCGATCGCGCGGTAATGGGACAGCATCGCCTCCAGCGTCTCGCACCGGACGAGGTCGGGGCTGATCGGCAGGCCCCATTCGCCGATCCGCTGCATCACGGCGAACTGCGTATCGCCCGGCACCGCGCTGGCCGCGCCCCAGCCGTGGGCCCAGAACCGCAGCGGGCGGCTGGCGGTGACGCTGGCGTCCTTCTGCCGCAGCGACCCGGCCGCGGCATTGCGCGGATTGGCGAACTGGCGCACTTTGGCCGGATCGAAAGCCTCGCCCTTTGCCTCGGCCGCGCTGCGCGCTTCCTCCATCAGGCGGGCGTTGAGCGCCACGAAGGCCTCGCGCTCCATGTAGACCTCGCCGCGCACCTCGAACACCTCGGGCACGTCGCCGGTCAACTCGGCCGGGATGTCGGGAATATGCGCGACATTGGCGGTCACGTCCTCGCCCACCTGCCCGTCGCCGCGCGTCGCCGCGCGCACGAGAACGCCGTTCTCGTAACGCAGCGAGCACGATAGCCCGTCGATCTTGTCCTCGGCAGTGAAGGCGACCGGCGCGCTTTCCTCCAGTGCCAGGAAACGCCGCACGCGGGCGACGAAATCGGCCACTTCCTCGTCGGCGAAGGCATTGTCGAGGCTCATCATGCGAACCTCGTGCGTGACCTTGGACAGAGGCGAAGCCGCAACCGCGTGGCCGACCGCGCGCGAGGGCGAATCGGGGCGGACGAGATGGGGAAACTGCGCCTCCAGCTCCGCATTGCGGCGCACGAGCGCGTCGTATTCCTGATCGGTGATCTCGGGCGCGTCCTCGGCATGGTAGAGCCGGTCGTGCCGCGCGATCTGCTTCGCCAGCCGCATCAGCTCGTTCGCGGCTTCGGCTTCGGAGGGGACGTCAACGGTCATCGCTTCAAAAATCTACGCGCAAGGGGGGAGGCTGCTTGTCGAAAGCTTCAGCCGCGAAGGCGCCACCACGTTCGACCCAGTGAAGAAAAAGGTGGGCAGACCACCGGTTCGGATTGGGGGCGGTGCGTCCATGATGGTGGTGCACCCCCTTGTAAAGCACGGCATCGCCCGGAGACATGTCGATTGCGACCGGATCTTCACCTTCCGCGAACGAGGAGTCGGCCCGAGCATACGGTTCGCTGATCGGCTTGCGTGAAATCTCGAGCGGCCAAAGTTTGTCATTGGCATAGCCGAGTGTGAGCGACAGGCTGTGCTCGCAGGCCGGGCGATCCCCGTGCACGAGGCAGACATCACCGGAACCGTAAAGCCGGAAATAGCAATATGTCGGCAGCAACGGAACGCCCACTTCGCCTTGAATCGCAGCAGTAAGGCCCCAGTGGAACGTCGCGAAGAGCGGATAGTGATGGCCGTAAATTTCAACCGCCGGTCGCACCAGCAATGGCCCATCCTGGCGAAGGCGCGCGAGATCAACATTCTGCCGGCCAAAGTCCGTCTTCATGCGCGCCAACAGGCCGTTCGCCACTTCGCGCGAGATTATGCTCTCTATCAACCGGTAGCCGTCGCGATGATAATCTCCGAAGCGCGTCTCAGTCACAGTGTCTCTCCTGCCGGGTTCCATCCCCGCAGAACCTTCAGCATCGCCGGCTCGTTGGCGCGATAGGCGTCGGCGCCCGGCGTCAGGATATCGAAATGGCTGGCCTGCGGATTTGCGCGGATTTCCAGCCGCGTGCCGCCAGCGCGGATAGCCTCCTGCGCTGCGGTGGGCGCGGCGGGCAGCACGGCCTGGACGAACAGCAGTTCCTCCAGCGCGAGCGGCGCGGCGCCAAGCGCGCCATAGCGATCCGGCTGCGCCGCCGGGTCCCCGCCCATGAACGGATCGACCGCGGAAAATTCGCACAGGGCATCGAAAGCCGCACGCTCCGCCCCGACGTCTGCCGGGCCGTCGAGCACGATCGCTGCGCGCACCGCCAGCGGGTCGCGCGGGCCCAGCGGGCCGCGATCGTCCTGCCGTTGCGCCAGCCACTGCGCCGGCAGGGCGCCCGCCGAATGGCCGACCAGCGTGATGCGCGCGGGATCGACCGGGTAATCGGCGACCACGCGGTTCAACAGCTCGCCCGCCGCCGCCCAGTCCGCGAACGAACCGGGCCAGCCGCCGCCATCGCCCACTTCGCGGTAATCGACGTTGATTGTGGCGATGCCGAGGTTCTGCCACCGGGTCGCCAGCGGGGCCATGTAGGCCTGATTGGCGATCCCCGCCTTCCAGCAGCCGCCGTGGAAAATCACCGCCAGCGGAAACGGTCCGTCCCCTTCCGGCAGACGCAATTCGGCAAAGCCGCGCGGGTGATCGGCATAGCGCAGCACGGCGTCGGGCCGCGACGGCGCGAGATGCGCGTCGGTGCCGAACCGGTCGCCGCTCGCCACGGGAACGGACGCGTCGGGCGCGCCCTCGGGAACCGGTTGACACCCTGCCGCCATCAGCAATGCCCCTCCGAGAACCGCATACCTCACACCCCCTCCAGCAGGCGGTCGGCCTGCGCGCGGGCTTCGGGCGTGACTTCGGCGCCGGACAGCATCCGGGCGATTTCTTCCTGCCGCTCGCCTTCGTCAAGCAGGCGGACGGAGGTTTTCGTGACCGTGCCCTCGCTCGACTTGGCAATCAGGTAGTGCGTGCGCCCGCGCGCGGCGACTTGCGGGCTATGGGTCACCGCCAGCAATTGCCCGTCGCCCGCCAACCGGGCCAGCCGTTCGCCGATCGCGCTGGCAACCGCGCCGCCGACGCCGCGGTCGATCTCGTCGAAAATCACCGTCGCCGCCCCGCCCTGTTCGGCCAGTGCGACCTTGAGCGCGAGGATGAAGCGCGACAGTTCGCCCCCGCTGGCGATCTTGGCCAGGGGCGCGAAATCGGCGCCGGGATTGGTCGCGATCAGAAATTCGACGCTGTCGCTGCCATGCGGGCCCCAGCGGTCTTCGGCCAGAGGCTCGACCGCAGTGCGGAACCGCGCGGCATCCAGCTTCAGCGGGGCGAGTTCGCCTGCCACCGCCGCATCCAGCCCGGCCGCGGCCTCCACCCGCCTATCGTGCAGCGCCTCTGCCCGTTCGCGGTAATTCCGGCCGGCTTCCTTCGCCGCATCTTCCAGCGCGTCCAGCTCCGCCTCGCCGCCTTCAATCTTGTCCAGCGCGGCGCGAAATTCGCGCATCTTCCCGGGCAGTTCATCCACTTCGCAGCGGTGCTTGCGGGCCAGGGCGCGCAAGTCGAACAGGCGGGTTTCGGCAGCTTCCAGCGCTGCCGGATCGTGGACCAGCGCCTCGGCCGCTTCCTCCAGCTTCGCTTCGGCCTCCCCCGCTTCGATCACCGCCCGGTCGAGCGCAGCGAGCGCTTCGGCCAGCAACGAATGTTCGGGCGCAATGCGGTCGAGCCGGCGCGCCGCCACCCGCAGCGATGCCAGCGGGGAATCGGACCCGTCCCACAAATGGCGCAGTTCCTCCAGATCGCCCGACAGGCGTTCGCCCTTCTGCATCGCCGCGCGCGCTTCGGCGAGGCGCGCCTCTTCCCCCGCCTGGGGTTCCAGAGCGGTCAGTTCGGCGAGATGGGCCAACAGCAGATCCTGATCGGCCTTCGCCTGTGCGATAGCCGCCCGCGCAGCATCCAGCCGTTCTTCGGCGGCGCGCAAGGTTTCCCATGCGGCGGCGATTCCGGCGGTATCGGCCCCGGCATAGCGATCGAGCAAGGCGCGGTGCCCTCGCGGATTGACCAGTCCCCTGTCATCGTGCTGCCCGTGCAGTTCGACCAGCGCGGGCGCGAGAGCGCGCAGCAGTGCCACGCTGGCAGGCTGATCGTTGACGAAAGCCTTGCTGCCCCCGTCCGCCCGCACCTGGCGGCGGATCATCAGCGGTTCGCCCGGTTCGATCGTAATGTCCGCATCGTCCAGCGTTTCCACGACAGGCGCGGGAAGCTGCGCGAATTCGAAACTAGCGGTAACACTCGCCCGATCCGCCCCGGCCCGCACCAGCATCGTTTCCGCGCGGTTTCCCAGCACGAGGCCGAGCGCATCGAGCAGGATCGATTTGCCCGCCCCCGTCTCGCCCGTCAGCACGCCAAGGCCGCGCCCGAAATCGAGATCGAGCGCCTCGATCAGCACGACATTGCGGATGGACAGGCGGGTCAGCATATCTGACCCGATTCCCTAGCCGGATTGGTGTTGCACGTCACCAACCGCGGCAAGGCTTGCAAACAGAATTGAAAATCAGCTCGCGGTAACGCCGCTGGCGTGGTCCTGCACCAGCTCGTAAGCCTTCTCGTACCACTCGTTGCCCGGATAGTTGGCCCCCAGGACGGCGGTGTATTTCACCGCTTCTTGAGGAACGCCGAGGGCCAGACTGGTTTCGGTGAGGCGATAGAGCGCCTCGGGCGTGTGGCTGGTGGTCTGGAAATTTTCCACCACGTTCTGGAACCGGATCTGCGCCGCCAGCCATTTGCCGCTGCGTTCGTAGAAACGGCCGATCTCCATTTCCTTGCCCGCAAGGTGATCGTTGACGAGGTCGAGCTTCAGCCGCGCGTCGGACGCATATTCGGTCTGCGGGAAACGACGGATGATTTCGTTCAGCGCGGTGCGCGCCTGATCGGTGATCGCCTGGTCGCGGTGAACGTCGCTGATCTGCTCGTAATAACTGAGCGCGATCAGATAGTAGGCGTAAGGCGCATCCTTGTTGCCCGGATGGATCGAGAGGAAGCGCTGCGCGCTCTGGATCGCCTTGTTGTAATCGCGCGCGACGTAATAGCTGAAGCTGCTCATCAGCTGTGCCCGGCGGGCCCAGGGTGAATAAGGGTGCTGACGCTCAACCTCGTCAAACAGCGCGGCCGCAAACTTCGCATTGCCGGAATCGAGCCGACGCTTCGCTTCGGAATAGAGCGTTTCGACGTCGCGTGCGACATAGGCCGTGTCTTCGGGCCCGCCGGAGCGCCCCGCACAACCGGTGGTGAACAGGGCGGCCGCAGATGCGGTAACGGCCAGAGCGAGCTTGAGCGGCGAACGCGAGCGATTGATCATGGACCGGGCCTATAACCCCGCCCTCGCTGAACGCCAAGTGAAGTTGGCGCAACCGAAAGCGGGTGCGATCGGGCCGTGTCCGATCAGGAAGGGGTCATCCCCTCCGGTGCGTCCCACAGCAGGTGCCGGTTTTCCAGCATGACGAGATTGTTCGACCGAATGACCTCGCCCTTGGTCTTGTAACCCAGAAGCTGTTCTTCCGGCGTATCGGGATTGAAGGTCATCACGCGAATTTCTTCCGACGTGAAATCGCTCAGCCCCCGTGCGCGCTCCACCCCTTCGCTGTCGTAAAGGTGCAGAACATCGCCGCGCGTGAAATCGCCGTCCATCGCCAGGATATCCTCGCGCCGGATCGAACGCTTTTCGTCGACCAGCGCATCGGCCAGCTCTTTCGAGATTTCGATGCTGCCTGCCATCTGGAGGCGATTGGCAATCCAGCTGTCCTTGCCCGACAAAGGCTTGGGATGCGGCAGGCATTTCGTGCAGCGCCGTTCCCCGCTGAGGACGGCCGATAGCGGACGCTCGTGCTCGCCATTGGCGATATAGGTCGTGCACCCTGCTTCCTGCGCCATGTTGGCGGCTTTCAGCTTGGTGGTCATGCCGCCGGTGCCCAGCGTGCTCTTGCCGGTGGTGGCTTCCATATATTCGCCGACGTCGCCGACCTCTTCCACCAGCTTGGCAGCCGGATCGTCGGGATTCCGGTCGTACAGCCCCTCGACGCAAGTCAGGATGACAAATTCCTTCGCCCCCACCATCTGCGCCACTTTCGCGGCCAGGCGATCGTTGTCGCCGACACGGATTTCCTCCGTCGTGATCGAATCGTTTTCGTTCACGATCGGCACGACGCCCGCTTCCAGCAGGCGGTGGACCGTGTTGCGGGTGTTGAGGAACCGGCGATGATGTTCGAAATCGCCCAGCGTCAGCAGGACCTGCGCAATCTCGAAACCGTATTCGTGCCCCACTTGCTTGTAGGCATTAAGCAGCAGCGGCATGCCGCAGGCGGCAGCGGCCTGCTTGTCGCTCACCCCGGCGGTTTCGGGCGTTTCCCCGACTGTCCGCAAGCCCAATGCCACTGCGCCGGACGAGCACAGGATCACGTTGCACCCCTCGCTCCGCAATTGCGCCACGTCTTCGAGCAGGCGCTGTATGAAGCTGAAGCGGGGGGTGAGCAGGTCGGGGTTCGCGAGGAGCGCGGAACCAATCTTGACGACGATGCTTCGATTCTCAGCCACAAAAAAATCCATTTCTTGCAATTTTCCCGACGCTATCTAGGTAGGAATTGTGCAACGCACAACCGTGGACACGCCAGAAAATTTATACTTTCATAAACTTTCGTCACACTGATGAAAAGTTCAAGTATAAATTGATTTAGAATTGTTGAATATACTTTGCTTAAGAGGGCCAAAGCTTGAAGACCAAAAACATCCTCATGATCGGCTGCGGAAAAATGGGCGGCGCCTTGCTGGAACACTGGATGTCGGGCGGCGATAACTTTACTATTGTTGATCCGGCACTTGGTCAGGTCCCCGCCCCCGCCCAACTGGTGGCTGACGCGGGCGAGCTGGGCGAGAACAGCTACGATGTGATCGTGGTCGCCATCAAGCCGCAGATGATCGCCGACATCATGCCGGCCCATGCCGATCGCCTGGCGCCGGGCGGCTACGTGCTTTCGATCGCCGCCGGCTGTTCGGCAGAACGCATTTCGAACGCCATGAACGGTGCCCCGGTCATACGGGTCATGCCGAACCTGCCCGCCGCGGTCGGCCAGGGGGTCAGCGGCATCTGTCCCGCCCCGGGGGTTGGCGACGATCAGCGCGCCCATGCCGAGGCAATGATGGCCCGCACCGGCACCGCGATAACGGTCGACAGCGAGGACAAGCTCGATCGCGTAACCGCGGTTGCAGGGTCGGGGCCGGGATATGTGTTCGAGATCGCACGCGCCTATGTTGCCGCGGCGCAGGATCTCGGCTTCTCGCAGGAAGAAGCGCGCGCAATGGTGCTCGGCACGATGGCCGGAACGGTCGCGATGGCGGAAGCCGACGAGGATGGCGATCTGGAAACCTTGCGCAATTCGGTGACCAGCAAGGGCGGAACCACCGCCGCCGGGCTCAATGCGCTCAACGGCGACGAGACTTTGACGCGCCTGATGCGATCCACGCTGCAGGCGGCTTACGACCGGGCGGTAGAGCTGCGCTGACACTGCGCCGTTCCCGCCGTTAACACGAACGTGTATGAGGACATTATGAACGATCAGGCTTTGGACCCGCAAATTCACATTCACGAACTGGGCAGCCGCGCGCGCGAAGCGGCCCGGGGGCTGATATCGGCCAGCACGGAGGCGAAGAACACCGCCCTGCGCGAAGCGGCCAAGGCCTTGCGCGCAGGTTCCGCCGCGCTGATCGCGGCAAACCAGGAAGACGTCGCCAGCGTCGAAGGCAAGAAGCCCGACAGCTTCGTCGATCGTCTGCGCCTGACCGAAGACCGGATCGAGGGGATGGCGACCGCGCTTGAGGAAATCGCCGAGCTTCCCGATCCCGTCGGTCGCCAGCTCGCACAGTTCGACCGGCCCAACGGGCTGAAGATCGAACGGGTCGCCGTGCCCATCGGCGTGATCGGCATGATCTACGAATCGCGCCCAAATGTCGGCGCAGACGCCAGCGCGCTGTGCCTCAAATCCGGCAATGCGATCATTCTGCGCGGCGGATCGGAAAGCCGCAATTCCACCCGCGAAATCGTGGCTGCGATGCGCGCCGGTCTGAAGGCGGCGGGCCTGCCCGAAGATGCGGTGCAGACGGTCCAGACCACTGACCGCGAGGCCGTTGCCGCTCTGCTGAAAGCGGACCAGTTCGTCGATCTCGTGATCCCGCGCGGCGGCCGCGGTTTGGTCGAACTGGTGCGCGATCAGGCCAGTGTGCCCACGCTGCTGCATCTGGACGGCAACTGCCACAGTTATGTGCACGAGGCGGCCGAAGTGGACGAAGCGGTCCAGATCATTCGCAATGCGAAGCTGCGCCGCACCGGCATCTGCGGCGCGACCGAAAGCATCGTGATCGACCGCAAAATCGCCGATCAGGTGGTGCCGAAACTGGCCGATGCGATGGCAGCGGACTGCGAATTGCGCGGGGACGAGGCGGCAGTCGCTCTCGACAACCGGATCAAGCCCGCGACCGAGGAAGACTGGGATACCGAATATCTCGACCCCATCGCCAGCGTGAAGATCGTCGACGGGCTCGACGAAGGGATCGCCTGGGTCGATCGGCATTCCAGCCATCATACCGATGCCATCCTGACCGAGGATGCGGAGGCCGCGCGCCGGTTCATGACCGCGATCGACAGCGCGGTCGTGATGCACAACGCCTCCACCCAGTTTTCAGACGGGGGCGAATTCGGCATGGGCGCGGAAATCGGGATTGCGACCGGCAAGATGCACGCGCGTGGCCCTGTCGGGCTGGAGCAGCTCACCAGCTTCAAGTATCTCGTTCACGGCGACGGTCAGACGCGTCCCTGACCGGGGCATAGCCCACCCGCCACGCCGCGGGCCGTACGATTGCCTTGGACGGGCAATCGCGGTAATGGGCAGCTTCCTGCCCCGGCATCGGCGAAGCGCATGGCGCTTCGTTCGCCGGGGCACCGTTATTTTGTGCGCTAGGAATTCCCCATGCCCCGTCGCCGCCAGATCTACGAAGGCAAGGCCAAGATCCTTTACGAAGGGCCCGAACCGGGCACGCTGATCCAGTATTTCAAGGATGATGCGACTGCCTTCAACGCCCAGAAGAAGGGCACGATCAACGGCAAGGGCGTGATCAACAATCGCATCAGCGAATATGTTTTCCTGCGCCTCGGCCATATCGGCATCCCGACCCACTTCATCCGGCGTCTCAACATGCGCGAACAGCTCGTTCGCCAGGCAGAGATCGTTCCGATCGAAGTGGTCGTGCGCAACGTCGCCGCCGGCAGCATCTCGAAGCGTCTCGGCATCGAGGAAGGCGAACCGCTACCGCACACGCTGATCGAATATTACTACAAGGACGATGGCCTCGGCGACCCGCTGATCGCGGAAGAGCACATCGCCTGCTTCAACTGGGCATCGAACGAGGAAATGCAGGATATTGCCAGCATGGCGATCCGCATCAACGATTTCCTCTGCGGCATGTTCGCGGCGATCAACATTCGCCTGGTCGACTTCAAGCTCGAATTCGGGCGCATCTGGGATGGCGACTACAGCCGCCTGATCCTCGCCGACGAAATCAGCCCCGACGGCTGCCGCCTGTGGGACATGACCACGGGCGAGAAGCTGGACAAGGACCGTTTCCGGCGGGACCTGGGCGGCGAGGAAGACGCCTATCAGGAAGTCGCCCGCCGTCTCGGCCTGTTGCAGAACGAGGATAACGGCCCGGGCGAGGTCTTCGACCTGAATGCCCACCGCGGCAAGCTGCGCAGCCCGATCAAGCCGAAGAAGTAACCGGTCCTCAGATCACGTAGCTGAGCGCCATTCCGCTGGCTGCGATTTCGTGCGCGCAATCGGGTATGTGATCCCCATCGACCTGCACCGGCGCGACGCAGCGATCGAACGCGACCCGCCGCACGGAACGGATTTCCGCCAGTCCCAGACGATCAAGCGGCAACCGCATGATCGCCGCGCCGGTCAGCGCGGCCGCGCCGATCCGGGTGGAGCGGCGCAGCGTGATCAATTCGACGGAATCGGCCGCCAGTCCGGCCCGTGGGCTGAGGCGGAATGGCCCGGCATAGAACGCCCCGTGCGATGCAATCGCAGCTTCTGCCTCGCATTCGAACGGCGTGCCGTCGGACAGTTCCCCGCTGATGGCGATCGTTTCGCGCGGCCAGCGGGCGAGTTGGCGCATCACCGATACGACATAGGCATATCGGCCTATTCGTCGCTTGAGATCGCCGGATACCTGCGCGACCGCATGACTGTCCGGCCCGATGCTGAGGCAGGCGACCACCGGCGTCGCGCCCAGCCGGTAAAGCGGTGCACGCACCCAAGTCTCCCGTCCGCCAGCCCACGCGGCCAGCACCTGATCCACGAAGCGCACGGGCGATCTGGCATAGCCCAGTTCCCGCGCGACAAGATTGATCGTGCCGGCCGGCGCAATGCACAGCGGCACGCGCGCCGCATCGTCGCCCAGTGCCTCCACCGTGTCGCGCACGGTCCCGTCTCCGCCCAGAACGCAGACGAGATCGGCGGCACCCGACAGGCGCGCACCGTCGCGAGCGCTGGGCAGCACAGCCACCTCCACGCCCTGCGCGCGGAACGCGGCGATCAACATGTCGAGCCGGCTCTGGCGAAAGCTGCCGGCGACCGGATTATAGACGAGATCCACTTTCATTCGCCGGGCCCCTAACACCGGCAGATTGCGAATTGTTCAAGAAATCGGAGACTTGCGATGGTTGGCCCGCGCCCGCGCATGCACGACTTGCCCCCGCCGCCGCTACGCGCCATAGGCTGCGCGCGAGTCCCGATCTCGCAGCGAAAGGCGCCCCGCCCATGAAAGTCCGCATCCATGTCAGCCTCAAGCCGGGCGTGCTCGATCCCCAGGGCCGCGCGGTCCATCATGCTCTGGAAGGGCTGGGCTTTTCCGGTGTGGACGACGTGCGCGTCGGCCGCCTGATCGAACTGGACGTCGCCGACGACACCAGCCAGGAGCAACTGGAAGAAATGTGCCGCAAACTGCTGGCCAATACGGTGATCGAGAACTTCCGTATCGAAACGATGGAGCCCGCGTGATGGCGTTCCGCGGCGCGGTCATCACTTTCCCCGGATCGAACTGCGACCGGGATATGGCTGTCGCGTTGGAAAAAGTGTCGGGCACGCCCGCACTGCGCGTCTGGCACGGCGATACCGACTTGCCCGATCGGGTCGATTTCGTCGCGGTACCGGGCGGCTTTTCCTACGGCGATTACCTGCGGTGCGGCGCCATCGCCAGCCGCAGCCCGGTGATGCGCGCGGTGGTTGCGGCGGCGGAGCGCGGCGTGCCGGTGCTGGGCGTTTGCAACGGCTTTCAGGTCCTGACCGAAACCGGCCTGCTGCCCGGCGCGCTAATGCGCAACGCGCAGCTCAACTTCATTTGCCGCACCGTCCCGCTGCGGGTGGAGAACAACCGGTCGCTGTTCACTGCTGGCTACGACGAAGGTCAGGAGATCGCGCTGCCGGTGGCCCATCACGACGGCAACTATTTCGCGGACGAGGACACGCTCGACCGGCTGGAAGGCGAAGGCCTTGTGGCGTTCCGCTATCTCGATACCTGCAACGGTTCGCGGCGTGACATTGCGGGCATCATCAACGAAGCCGGAAACGTCCTTGGCCTGATGCCCCACCCCGAACGGGCGATCGAGGCCGACCACGGCGGCAGCGATGGGCGCGCGCTGTTCGAAAGTGCGGTGAAGGGTCTGGTTGCCGCCTGAAATCAGGCGATCAGCGTTTCCCGATTTCGAAAGAGGGCCTGAATTTCGTCTGCCGGCATCGGCCGGCCGAAATGGAACCCCTGGATCTTGTCGCACCCCAGACCGCGCACCAGTTCAACCTGTTCGGGTGTTTCGACACCCTCGGCCGTCGTGGCCATCTCCAGGCTCCGGGCCATCGCGACAACCGCACGCATGATCGCCAGACTTTCCTGCCCCCCCTGCGACGCGCCCTGAACGAAAGTGCGATCCACCTTGATGGTGGAGAACTGGAGCTTGCGCAGATAGCCGAGCGACGAATAGCCGGTCCCGAAATCGTCAAGCGCGACCGTGCATCCCAACGCCATGACCTGCTCCAGCGAATTTCGGGCGACGTCGGGATCGCGCAGAAAAATGCTCTCCGTCACTTCGATTTCCAGCCGGCGGGCATCCAGCCCGCTCGATGACAGCGCGTGAACGACCGACGCGGGAAAGTCGCGTTCCAGCAACTGTTCGGGCGACACATTGACCGCTACGCGCACGTGGCGGGGCCAGTTCACCGCCTCGCGACATGCCTGTTCCAGCACCCAGGCGCCGATCGGCACGATCAGGCGGGTATCTTCGGCCAGGGGAATGAACTTGCCCGGGCTGATAAAACCGTGATCGCGACTGTTCCACCGCATCAAGGCTTCGAAGCTGACGATCGTTTCGTCCCCGGCGTCGACGACCGGCTGGAAATTGAGCGACAACTCGCCGTCCTCCAGCGCACGCCGCAAGGCCATTTCCAGCTTGCGCCGTTCCTCCGCCGTCGCGTGGAGGCGCGGTTCGTAGCCATAGTGGCCACTGCCTCCCTCTTCCTTCGCGCGATAGAGCGCAAGATCGGCATTGCGCATCAGATCTTCCACCGTGGTTCCATCGCGGGGGCCGAAAGCAGATCCCACGCTCGCACCGATATACAGCGTGTGTCGGTCGATCTCGTAAGGCTGGGAAAGCCGTTCGATCACCTGGCGTGCGATACCTTCGACCCGCTCCGCATCCGCCGCATCGCGCACGACAATGGCGAATTCATCGCCCCCAAGCCTGCCGCAAAGCGCGTTCTCGTCCATCAGTTCCTTGAGCCGGCGCGAAACCTGCGCCAGCAACCGGTCGCCGACGAGATGGCCGAGGGAATCGTTCACCCCCTTGAACCGGTCCAGATCGATCATCAGAAACGCGCAGCGCGTGCGCCATTGCCGCGCATGTTGCAGCGCATCGCCCAGCGCCTCGGTCAACATCAGGCGATTGGGCAGGCCCGTCAGCGTGTCGTAGCGCGCGAGATAGGCGATCTTTTCCGACGATTCCCGCTGTTCGGTGACATCCGAGCCGACCCCGCGAAATCCTGCGAAGACGCCGTCGACGACCAGCGGCGTGCCCGACAGTTCCCACCAGCGAACCTGCCTGCCGATCGAAACCTTGACCATCAGGTTGGAGAAGCTCTCGCGCCGTTTCATTACCTCGGCCAGCTTGTGCAGGCTGGGCGGAAACGTTCCACCCTCCCAGGCATCGCCGGCCATCAGTTGCAGGAAGGATTGCCCCTCAAGCTCTTCAGGCCGTTTGCCGAGCGCGAACGAGAAGCGCGCCGAAGCGCCCCGGACACGGCGCGACGCGTCGACCTGCCACAACCAGTCTGCCTCGTTTTCCTCGAACTCTCGCAGGAGGAGGGAGACGACTTCGCTCTTTTCCTCGCTGTCAGCTTCGGCGATCCGCGCAACGAGATAGATGCGCGCGATCTGAATCGTACCGACACCCGCCAGCGCCAGGAAGAAGGCCACCAGGCCCATGAGTTGATATGCGCCTTCGATCGCCAGCACCGTCAACATGCCGGCGCCCGCGATGGCCCCGAAAACGACCGTACTGAACGGCGACCCCGAAACGACCAGCGCGGACCCGGCGATCAGGGTGCCGATCGCCACGATCATCACGAACCTGTCGTCCGGCGCGAGATAGGTGGTGAAAAGAATGATCGCGGCAGACCAGACCACCCCCAGCATTCCCGCCCGCAAAGCATGCCGGTGCAACTCGTTCGAGCGGATCTTGCGATTGTCCGCATCGCGCAGGCCTGCATCGTGGACGATGGCATAGGCGAGCACGATGCCGAGCAGGGCCAACCAGCCGGCCAGCAGCATCAGGGGAACCTGCCCCAGGCATGTCCAGGTGACCATGGCGGCGGCAAACGCGTGGCCGAGCAACCGTGTCTTCCACGCGTTGGCCACGCGCACCAGTTGCATGCCCCGCAAGCGATTCCAGTCCGCGCTCGTCCCGCCCCGCAACCCCAGGACGGACGCCACCGACAGCTTGAAGGGGTCGACCCGATCTTCCCGGTTTACATCAGTCACACCCGCGGGATAGCGGCCAATGGTTAGGACCGGGTAAAAGGGTTAGGATGGGGTAAAACCGGGCTGCCTGGTAAAATCGAAGTTGGTTTGGACACCGAGCGCGCCGGAACCCCGTATCTTGCGGTAATTAGGTTTTGACACCGATCGCTCAGTAACACGGATTTTATGGAAATAAGGTTCTGACACTCACATGCGTCATTCGAGCGATCGGGCTCCGAAAGAGGGCTTATCTGTGCCGAAGCCATCTCTTTCTACGACCGCCCGCAGCTTTCTGACCTCGTCGATGGTTCGCTTGCCCAATAGATGCAGCAGGTCGCTGTCGGATAGAGTTCTGTCGTTTCTCGACGCCTCAGTCAGAGCATAGCGGATAACGCGGAGATGGAAACTGTCTAGACTTTCGGCACGGTCGGTCAGCAATGAGCGAAATTGTCCTCCCAGATCGATGCGCCAAGCATGGGCAATCGCTGGCGAACGGCGAAAGATTTCGGTCGGGAGCGCTCGAACCGGGGGCTGCTCGAGAAGGATCTGATCGATTGTTGTGGACACCAGCTTCTTAAGCTCCTTTTCCGTCAGGCTCTCCATCCTCCTTCGCCTCTCCACCGCACTGAGGTCGACGTGAATGCCCGTCCAATCTCGTGTCTCGGCGGGAAAGAAGAAGCTACTCTTCTTGAGCTGGAGATACGATCGCAGCACTGCATAGGTGAACGTCACCCGCGATGGCGGCGCATCTCTTGTCGTATGCATCGTTACCCAGCCGTAATGACCCGCGGTATTTACTGCCTTGGCCAACCACGGCCACAACCGGATCAAATCGGCGCTATCCCGCCGGAATTCTCGGGCCAGCCGAACGTTATCGATGTCGTCATGGCCTGGACTCCTGCGGTAGCCGGTTTCCAGCACCATGGTCCGAAGCGATGGATCGAACGCGGGACGAGCTTTTCCCTGCCAATCCAAGAGGTCATAACCCACGGAGGCGAGATGAAGAAACCTTTCGAGGGAAGGTTCACCCATCTCTGGCAGCAGTGGCGATCCCTGGACTTGGGGTTCCGAAACGAGTTCGTATCGCTGCACGCCGGACGAAGTGGTCACCGAGGAAGCCCGGAGCGGAATACGATGTTCGACGCAGACCAGGCTCGTGGGCAGCTGGTGTCGTCGTTGCCAGTATCGCATACCGGCATTCGCCTCGTTCGCGAGATCGCAAGCTGGGCAAAAGCGGAGAAATTCGGGACGTGGCACATGGGACAGGCGACCAAGAACCTTGTTGTGCACTTTAAGATCGGAGAGCATCGCACGCAGCACCTCGTCCCTTTGCCTCTGCTCAAGCAGTGCCACGAAGAAGGGATATAGGGTGTGTTCGCGGATCAACTGCGCTGGATCGGAGGCGCCAATCGCCTTGGCCAGGCTCGCGACCCCTATGGGAAGATCGTAGGCGAAGCGGACCTTCCGCCGCCCGAAAAGCGCTTCGTTCGTCGAATAGCTGTCCATTCGGGAGAGGGACGAGAAGCGCGCGACAGCCGAAAGCAGGAGCTCGTCCGCAAAGATGGGTGGAAAAAAAGGTGACGCGGCGTGTGCGCGATGGCTCGTTTCGCTCATCGCGCAGCCGGTAGCGGCCCGAAGTTCACCATCGATCGACGTTCGAACATTGCAGACTTGCGGGCGATTCCGCCCCTCCGGCGGAATGCTCGTGAAGGAGCCGAGGCAACGGCGCCGAGAAATGTCGGCTTTTGTGCTTCACGTAACCGGTCGGCAATCATGGGCTTCCGCACCGTCATTTTGCTGGATTGCTGCGACGTTTTCGGGATCCGCCTCGCTTTCGGCGTCCTGATCTAGGTCGGCGAGGTCCTTTTCCATCGCTGCTATCGCATGGCCGTTCGCGACCTGTGCATATTCGAGCATCGAACGGGTCCCCATGACCGACCATTCCGAATTGAGGCCCTGCTTCTCGATCTCGTGGAGCAGCAGACGTTCGTCATCGTTGACGGTCTTCTCGTCCGGCATCGAGCCTATCAGGTAACCATGGACCGTCACCTTCCGGTTGAGTTCGGTCCGGCAGTAGGTCTCGATCTTGGCCATGTAGCCCTTCAACTGGACGAGATGCTCGTGCTTGAGAGGGAGGCTGGTCGACTTGAGTTCCACCACGATGATGCGGTGTGGCTGCCCGGTATCGCTCATCAAAAAGACGAGGTCCGGTCGCTTGGGGTCATCCAGCGCCGCCTGCGTGTCGACACCGAGATGCTCGGCGAGCATTGTCGACACGTTCGTCAAGCGCTCGTCGCTGGTCAGGTAGCGATTGAATTCCGGCCTGATCAGCCACGGCTCTTCCTTCAGGAGCTGGTGCAGTTCCTTCTCTATGCCCTTCTTCTTCCAGAACTCATGCTCGCCCTTCCGAACCAGGGCGAGCAGCGCGTTAATGGCGTCCCGGCGGCCGCGGTAGATCTTGAGCGCGTCGCTCTTCTCGATGTCCGCCAATTCGATGAGGTTGAGCGCGACCTGCCGGATCGTCTCCACGTTGGTCTCGAGATGGCTGAGACGGATCAGAACCTCGCCGGTGTTCATGGTCTGGACGATGAGCGGCGCGAGCTCCTCGAACTCGCGCGAGTCGGCCCCGTGCTCGATGGCGAGCCGACGCAGCAACCGACGCGCTGACGCCTTTGCAGGTCCTTCCAGCGTGCTGGTCATCTGCATGGCGAAGCGGGCTTTGGGCGCCTTGGTGATCTCGTCGTCGACCACCTCCTCCTTCCACTTCGCATGGGCGGCCAGGGCGCGTCGCATCCGCTCCTCGACGAACTCAAGGAGTGCGGCGACGATCTCGTTGTCCTCGCGCAGCTGGCTGCGATTGGTGTTGATAAGGTCGATGCCATGCCGGTCGAGTTCGTCGGCCTGCACGATGCATTCCATGTAGCTCTGGCTGTGGAAGTTGTGCATGCCCGTGGGCAGCCCGAAGAGCGAGGGACCGGCCGCGAGCCGCTTGTTGCAGTAGATCCGCGCGCCGCGCTGGCTGGTGGGGAGGTTCTGTCTGCGGAAGCCCACCATGTAGCGGACGGGCATGGTGGCCAGCTCGCCGATCTGGACCTCGTCGTCCGCCAAGTCGTCTTCCGACGCGCCGTGCGGGTAGACGAAGACGTAGTCGGGATCGGGTTGTTCTATCAGCGTATCGTTGATGTGGATCGCCATCTCGTCGGCGCGGATGCCGAAGAACGCACTCCGTATCTGCTTGGCGATGGTTTCAAAGGCGTAGCGCACGGCATCGGACTTCAGGCCGTATAGCGTGACGGTGGTTCCCTTCTGTTCGATGGGCCGCCCTTCGATGTATTCGGCCGGGATACGGACCTCGCCGATGTCCTCGGCTTCGCGGATCACCGCATCGTCGAGCGTGAAGACGGTCGCGAAGTCCTGCCCCTCCCTCTTGGTCTCGATAACCACCTTCGTCGCCGCGCCGAAGCCCGCGAGTTTTCCGAGCCCCTTTCGTCCCATGACATGTCGCTTGCCGCTCTCCGAGGTGAGCACGGTCTCTTCGCCGTCCGCGTCTTCCCGGCGCTTGCGGTTGACGGGCAGGAACCGCTCCTCGATCTGTTCGGGCGACATACCGTGCCCGTCGTCACTGATCGTGATCTTCAGGTCTTCGGGCAACGGCGTGAGCAGGACGGTGAACGGGTCACGATCCCCTGCCTCGACCTGCGCCTTGGCAGTCTCCCGCGCCTTCCCTCTCGCTTCCTCGATAGCGTCGAAGGGTATTGAGATGTCTACGCGGGTCGCCTCCGCATCGTGGGCGTTGGCAACGAACTCCACAAGGCACTTGCCGATCGTGGCATACATGTTGATGCCGAGAGCCTCGAGCATGCCCCCTTGTATCTTGAGCGGGAATTCGGCGGGTCGGTCCTGTTGGCGAATCGTATTTGGGCTGTTCATCCTTCGGTTATGCCCGTTTCGGCAGGACTTGCCATCTCATCGATCCGTCAGTTTTCAACGCTCCTAAACTGCTGGAAGTCGGGCGCGCTCGGATCTTCCTTCGATGGCGTTCGAGGAATAGGTAAGCTCGATGTCCCTGGATCGCTGGAGATCAGGGGGCAGCAGTTCGTCCTTGGTCGTTCGAAGGTCGTCGAGCCTCGATTTCAACCTTTCGATACGCTTGGTGAGCTGTTCCATTTTCCACTCCCCGTGATGCCTTCATGATCAATATGGTCGATGGCTTTCAATTCTACCAGTCGTCTGGAGCCACGCTCGCCCTGCGATGGCGAAGGGATCACGCCAACCCGTCCCTTCAGGGCCCCCATCTAGATAACCGCGCGACTTGCTAAGCCCACGTGCCGTATCCTCAACACGATCGTGAGCTCGCCAAAGCCCGATAGATGGTTCGCTCTTACTCGGAAATGGCCCCCTGTCGGGACAAGTTGCCCTGCTCATGCTGCCGATCGGAATTGCTCCGTCAAGAGCCGGCGAATGCTGCTCGCTACCGCCCTCGCCAACGGAACAGGAACCCCGTTCCCGATCTGGCGTGCCACGGGGTAGTTGCGTCCGACGAATTGCCAGTCGTCGGGCACCCCCTGCAGACGAGCGCCCTCCCTGAGAGAGATCACCCGGTTCGCCGTGGGGTGGATGTAGCGCCCCTTTGACGGGTTCTGGAAAGCACATCGCAAGGTGTTGGCGGGCCTCTCAGGGTCGATACGGCCCCAGACATCCGTGGCCTGGCAACCCACCTGCTTCCAGGATGGCGGGCACAGCTCGGGCGCGGCTCGCATCAGGTCGCGCTTGTCTCCGCCGGCAGGAATTAGTCTCATCCGACCTTCTGCCAGAGACGTCGGCGTCGGCCATCGGTGCAATGAATCATCCGGTTCCACCGGGCGCGCCAGAACGGTTCGCGCCGGAACGGCAGGGCCTGTCGGTGTCGGAACTACCGGCACGCCCACGCGACTTGCGATGGTGAACGAGCGCCGTCTGTATTGCGGCGTGCCATAGTCCGACGCGTCGAGCTCCCATGGGGTTACCTCGTAGTCCAGCGCGACGAGATCATCCCGGATCTTGGACCAGGCATGGGATCGCACGAATGGGGGGACGTTCTCGATGACCACGACGTCGGGCGGATTGGTCGCAGCCAGCCGGACGACTTCGAAGGCCAGCGCGTTACGCTCGTCGAGAGGGTCGCGCCGACCGAGCGTGGAGAAGCCCTGGCAGGGCGGACCCGCGATGAGCACTTCGCAATCAGGCAGTCGCTCGAGATCCGCGACCGAGCCGCAGCGACCCACAGGCGCGATGTTCCGGCCATAGCTGGCGATGGCGTCATTGGACAGGTCGACGGCCAGCACCGGACTGAAGCCCTGTTGCACGAAACCGCCGCTGAAAAGGCCCGCACCCGAGAAGAGATCTACAAATCGCATATTGCATATGCGTTATGCGTTATGCGATTAAGCGAATCAAGATGAAAGAGGTCGGAACCGATGAATTCCTCGCGCTCCTGCGGACGCGACTGAACGATCGCGCCCTGCCTCCGCAGGAGGTGATCGCATCGGCGATCGATACCGATCAGCCGTTCATTTCGCGGGCGAAGAGTGGTTCGTTGAAGCGGGTCACCGCGAGGGTGCGACGACTGGATGCCTATTTGTCCCGCCACGCTTCCAGATCCGCGAACCTTGCGGTAACGGACGACACCGTCTCCGGCTCGGTTAAGGACCGATCGGGGACGCGTCGACGCACGAAACGCGAGCGCGATGAGCGTGAGGTGAAGCTAGCTCGAAAGAGTTGCGAGGCGTATCTTTTGGAAGGTTACAACCCGCGGGTGCTCATCGATCAGATCGACCTTCTCCGGCAAGCCCAGTCGAGATCGCTCTGAAGCGGGGTTCTAGCGCGCTCGCAGCGAATTCTCATCGTCGTTCACGAGCAACAGCGCGTCGTTGGCATTGCGTGACACGTCTAACGGACGGGTCAAAGCAGAAAGGAAACGCTCTTCCTGGTCCATGAGCGCGGGAGCGCAGAGCTTCCTGGTGACCGCGAGGCGGTCGGGCACGATGAGGCGTTGCCCCTCGATCCGATAGGAACCGGTGTAGTCGTTGCAGGACGCCCGCCCCGATATCCGACCTTCAGCGGAGAATGTCATCGTCACGCGGCTGCCGTCGATGATTCCTCGATTGTCGATGTCCTCGACCACCCACTGGTGTCCCGGACGCAATATCGCGGTTGATGAGGTGACGCGCGTGCATTTGGGATAATCGCGAGCGCCTGCTTGCAGCTGCGCGCTGCCTCCTTTTTCCCAGAACAGGACATAGTCCGATTGCCGTGATCTTCCGTTTTCATATTTCCCGC
The DNA here is from genome assembly GCF_001028625.1 of Pelagerythrobacter marensis. Classification (NCBI taxonomy): domain Bacteria; kingdom Pseudomonadati; phylum Pseudomonadota; class Alphaproteobacteria; order Sphingomonadales; family Erythrobacteraceae; genus Pelagerythrobacter; species Pelagerythrobacter marensis. The sequence continues at coordinate 1,487,006 of NZ_CP011805.1, forward strand.
CCGACCCGCTCGGCACCCGACGAAGGTTCTCCTCCCGGTCATCGAAACGGACGATGGCGTCGTTGTCAGAATAGAGGACCTCGATAGTCGTATCGCCGCATCTGTATGCGACTTCGTTCCGCTCGCCGCTACTGCCGCCGCCCCGCACCTGAACCAGCATCACATTGCCGAAGTCCTGGTCTCCCGCAGATGGATGGAGCAGCCGAGCAGTGTCGGTCGTCCACGCGAGGTTTCCGTCGGGTCCGTGGATCGTCGCGCGCAGCGAATAGCGACCGCGAGCCGACAAGTCTTCAGTATCGACCCCGAGCGTGAAGGGGATGGGAACCTGTCGTCCGTCCAGCTGGATCGTCCGGCTCGCGATGGTGTGCGATGGCGCGTCCGCCCGGGAGACATCCTCTAGGCTGATCCTCGCCGTGCTACCGGGGCGCAGGGCGATACGCTCGCGATAGACGAGATTACCGGTAAGCACGGTCTCGCCTGCCTCGACCGAACCTTCGGATTGATCTTCGACATAGGTCGTGCAGGCCGCAAGTCCGGCGTAGGCGAGCGCCGAAGAAAGGAGAAGAGTGGCGGTTTTCACGATTTCGTTCCTGGATGTCTATACTTTCGATAGGCCAACGACATGCCGCAGCCGCCGTTCCACCAGCTAAACGATGCCGAACTCCTCAAGCGGAAAATCAATTCTGATGATCGTGCGCGGTGGCCAGCTGACACCTCCGTAGACCGTTTTCTAGGACGACTACTTTGGCGAATGCTCCATTGGAACTGGGAACCACACTTGTGCGATTGGTATCCATGGATAGCACTTGCGAAGATGATCGTATCTGGTCGAAAGATCATGTCTGGCTGGGCTCGACTGTCGTCCCACGCAGGATAGTATCTTCCTGATGATATCGTTCACTGATGGCTCCTGGCGCGCGATGATGCAGTCGGATCTTCCGATCGTCGCCGACATGGCCTCTTCGTCCCACCCGGATTACCCCGAGGATGCCGCAGTGTTCGCCGAGAGGCTCGAGCTCTTCCCGCAAGGTTGCGCGATCCTTGAGTGCAATGGCGAGGTGGCGGGCTATCACATTGCGCACCCCGGTCGGTTCGGCGAGCCCGTTCCCCTCGATCATTTTCTGGGATCGATACCCGACGACGCCGACGTTCTCTACCTCCATGAAATCGCCCTCTTGCCTGCCGCCAGAGGGAGCGGCGCAGCTAGCGCAGCGGTGACGAACCTCAAGAAGCTCGCCCAACGCTACGACTACGACAGGCTTGCCCTTGTTTCGGTCAATCAGACTTCGGGGTTCTGGCGGGGGCAAGGCTTCGAACCCGAAACCGGCGAGACGATCAACCGGCAACTCGCCGGCTACGGCGGCGAAAGCTCCTACATGGTCTGCGATCTGGGAAAATCTCTACCTTGATGGCACACAGTCGGACTGGTTGCCGCGGATACATCACTCAACAGCGGCGGTCGTTGGTGTCTAGAACCAGAACCGCACACCGATCACGTAGTTCGTGACGTTGGGATCCTCGCCCTCAGCACGGGCATAATCTGCACTCTGGCCGATTCGCCATTCCTGATCGATTCCGATGTAGGGAGCGAACTCGCGGGCGAAGTGATATCGCAGACGCACCCCAGCTTCGATGCTGTCTAACCCCGCACCGATGCCGAGCTCGGGCACGTCCTGTGCCGAGAACGACGCTTCCACTCGCGGCTGGACGACCAGCCGCTGCGTAATGCGCTGGTCGAGTTCGGCCTCCACGCGTGCGGTAAGGTCGCCCTGGTCGGACAGGAATGCGGCGGCGTCGATCTCAAAGAGGTAGGGCGCCAAACCCTGAATACCCACGACAGCATAGGTGCGGTCCATCGGGGCGAAGTCCTGTCGGATACCCGCCTGGAAATCGAAGAAGGGAGCGATGGCACGGCTGTATAGCGCCTGCACTTCGGCGCCTTCTATCTCTTCGCCGAAGCTGCCCTCGCCTTCCGACTTGAACCAGAACTTGTCGAGATCGCCGCCGTAGTATACCTGCAGGTCGAACAGGTAGCCATCGGCGTCTTCGTGGGCACGATACTCGAGACGGTCGCCTTGGAACCAGAAATACTGCTGGCCGCCTTGCTCATGGCGCAGGCGTTCGCGGGCTTCGTCCATCGCCTCGGCGCCCCAATAAGCGTCCGCGGCCTTCGCCGGACCCGAACCCGCCGAGGCAGGGGGTGGTCCTGAGGGAATTTCCATCGCCATGTCGTCATGCGCCATGGTCGAATGGTCCACCTGTTCGCCGGTTGCCTGCCCGTTCGGACCCGGTTCCTGGCCCATGCTCGAATGGTCCATCGACGAATGTTCCATAGTCGAGTGGTCCATAGTCGAGTGGTCCATCTGGGAATGGTCCGTGCCGCTATGATCATCGGATTGCTGCTCGCTCGGCGCGCAGGAACCTTCGGGAACTGCGTGGCCCATCGCACGGTGCCGTTCGGCTTCCGCTTCGCACGCGTTCTGTTCCTGTGTCGAGGGGGACTCGGTCTCCCGGCCGGAAGTGGAGTGGCCTTGATGCTGCGCGAAAGCCGGCGACGCCGCCCCGACGAGCAGGATTGCGATCAGATACTTCATCCGCTTTCTCCCACGCGCTTCGCATCCGGCTGGTTGTCTTGCTGGGCCACTGTCACGACCTGGAACATGCCAGCGTGCATGTGGTAGAGAAGGTGGCAGTGAAACGCCCAGTCGCCGGGCTCATCGGCCGTCAGGTCGAACTGGGCGAAGCCCCCCGGCTGCACGATGACGGTGTGCTTCTGCGGCTGCCGGTCGGCGGGTGCGCCGTTGACCAGTTCGAAGAAGTGCCCGTGCAGGTGGATCGGGTGCGCCATCATTGTGTTGTTCACCAGCTTGACGCGCACCCGCTCGTTGTATGCAAAGCGGATCGGCTCGTCGCTGACGGCCGAGAACTTCTGCCCGTCGAACGACCACATGTATCGTTCCATGTTCCCGGTCAGGTGAATCTCCATCTGCCTGGACGGCGTCCGAAGATCGTCATTTGGCTCGAGCGCCACGAGATCGCGATAGTTCAGCACCTTGTGCGGCACATCGGCGAGACCGATACCGGGATCGCCCATCCGGTCCTGCGGGTTCATTGCCACCATGTCGATACCGGGACCGACTTTGACGTCGGCCGGCAAGCGGGAAGTGTCCCGCATATTCATTCCGTCCATCGACATCCCTGCCATAGCCCCGTCGCTTGCTTCTCCACCCATGTCCGTTCCACCGGCGGAGCGCTCGCCATAACCCATGGCGCTGTGGTCCATGCCGTCCATGCTCCCGCCGGAGTCGCCACCATGCGAGCTGTGATCCATTCCGCCCATACCCATGTCGGCCATGGTCAACAGCGGTGGATCCCGCAGTGCCGGGACCGGCGCGCGTGCACCGGTTCGGCTGGCGAGCGTCGCCACAGCCATGCCCGATCGGTCCATGCTCTCGGCGACGATAGTGTGCGCCTCGCCGGTCGGTTCGACGACGATGTCGTAGGTCTCGGCCGTGCCGATCTGAAACTCCTCGACCTCGACCGGCCGGACGTTGAGGCCATCGGCGGCCACTACCCAGAACTTCATGCCCGGAATGCGCACGTTGAAGAAGCTCATCGCGCTGCCGTTGATGACCCGGATGCGCACGCGTTGACCGCGAGAGAACAGATATTCGAGATCTTCCTCGGGGCCATGTCCATTGGCGAGGTAGGTGTAGGTCGACCCCGTCACGTCGAGGATGTCGGTCGGCATCATCCGCATTTCCGCCCACATGCGCCGTTCCTCGCCGGACAGCGGATAGTCGTCGGTGAGCGTGCGCTGCTGGTAGTTGAAGTAGCCTTCGCCCTTTTTCAGCTTGGACATGATCGTGTGCGGATGCGTCGGCGTGAACTCACTGAGCAGCATCACGTAGTCGGCATCCGCCTGCACCGGATCGGGTCCGGCAGGATCGATGATGATCGGACCGTAATGGCCGACCTGCTCTTGCAGCCCCGAATGGCTGTGCCACCAATAGGTGCCTGCCTGGCGCATGGCGGGCATCTCGTATGTGAAGGTCTGGCCCGGCTTGATACCGGGAAAACTCACGCCCGGCACACCATCGAACTGAAACGGCACGAGGAGACCGTGCCAGTGGATCGAGCTGTCCTCGTTGAGCGAGTTGGTGACGTTGAGGTTCACCGGCTCGCCTTCCTTCAGCCGCACGAGCGGGCCGGGCACGCTTCCGTTCACCGCGACACCCATGCCATGGCGGCCTTGCACGGAGGAATGACCACGCGCGATGGTGAGGTCGATGCTGCGGCCCGACACCTCGTCGAAACCCTGACGGATAGCGGGACCGCTCATGTTGGCCCCGCGGGCCCAGGCCGGCATCGCCAGCGCACCGGCTCCGAGCACACCAGCGCTCAGCAGCCCCCGGCGTGAAACATTCAGTTCGGACATAGGTCTTGCAACTCCTTCTTCGTCGGACATATATACCCCCACAAGGTATTGCAAGATACCCCGACAGGGTATGGACCCGAAAGGATGGCATGTGACCAAGCCCGACACTTCCCGCATCGTGAACCGCCTGCGCCGGATCGAAGGGCAGGTGCGCGGCGTCGCGCAGATGGTCGAGGATGATCGGTATTGCATCGATATCCTGACGCAGATCCAAGCGGTGAAAGCCGCGCTAGGGCGTGCAGAGAGCGAAATCCTGAAACGACATGCAGGCTGCTGTGTGGCAGAGGCCATCGCGAGCGGCGACGCCGAGGAGCAGAAGCAGAAGTTCGGTGAGCTGATCGACCTGTTCGAGAAGGCCAAACGGTGATTCCAGGGCTGCGCCTCCTTGTCTCGCTTATCCTGCTGACGATCGCCCAGCCCGTTCTCGCTCATGGCCCGGAGCAACACGAGAAGGACCAGGCTACGCCCGCCGCCGCGACAGCGAACGCGAATGTTTCTCACGAGGTCTCGCCAGCCGTTGGCGCGAAAAAGGAGCAAGGGCATGCAACACGATCCGCAGAACATCACGAGGCTCAATCGGCATCGATCTGGACGAGGCTGCACCCGGCCACGGTGCATTTCCCGATCGCCTTGCTTCTGATGGCCGCACTGACCGAACTTCTTTCCGTCTTCAACCCGGCGCCAGGCTTACGAAGCGCGGTGCGGGTGATGGCCGTGGGCGGTGCCGTCGGTGCCGTAGTCGCCGCGCTCTTCGGATGGATCCACACCGGACTCTGGCTTGGGGGCGATGCGACGATGCAGTGGCATCGCTGGACCGGCACGGGATTGGCGATAGCGGCCCCGCTCCCGGCGCTGTTGTCGCATCGTGCGGACCGCCTTCCCTTCAGGGGGCTGCTGTTCCTGATCGCGATCGTCTTGCTCGCTCAAGGGTATTGGGGCGGCGAACTCGCTCATGGATCCAACCATCTGGGATTATGAAAATGCCTGTTCGTTTTTACGCTCTTATCTCCATCGGAACCCTCGCCCTCGCAGCCTGCGGAACCGACGCTGTTTCCGAGACGGACCAGACTGACCGCGCCGGAGCTACATCATCTACGAAGGATGCGGCAACGCGACCGTTGGATGTCGTGGACACTGCGGCTGATGGCGCCTCGCCTCCGGCTGCGTCGCAGACGGCCGCTGCGTCGACGCCGGATCCCGCACCCCGGACATCCGCCCGGAATTCGGAAGATCGTTCATCCACGGCACCGGAACCCGCGCCGAGACCGGCACCGCCAAGTCCCACTCCCACGACCCCGACACCCGATCCTCACGCCGGGCACGATATGTCCGACATGTCAGGACATGATATGGAAGGAATGCATCAATGAACCCTCGTTCGACCAGGACCGTCCGCCGCTCGCTCGCCTCCTTCGCGACCATCCTCGTCGCTGCGTGTGCCGGTGTCGCCCAGGCGGCGACCTTCACCATGTATCGAGATCCAAATTGCGGCTGCTGCCTCGAATGGGCCGATCATATAGAACAGGGCGAGAAGCACGAGGTGAACTCGGTCGACCATCTCGACATGGGCGCGGTCAAGACGCAGCATGGCGTTCCCGACGACCTGCGCTCCTGCCATACCATGATCGCCGATGGCTACGTGATCGAAGGCCATGTGCCCGCTGCCGACGTCGAGCGGTTGCTCGCGGAGCGCCCGGACGGTGTCACCGGCCTCGCCGTTGCGGGTATGCCGATGGGTTCTCCCGGAATGGAGCATGGCGATCATCGCCAGCCCTATCAGGTCATCGCCTTCGGGTCTGAAGGACGCAGTGTCTGGGCGAACTATCCGGGGAATATGTGATGAGTGATCGGAAACCCGTCAGCACGTCCGTCAAGACCGCCACCGTATACCGGATGGTGATGCCGGACCATGTGTGCCCCTACGGCATTAAGACGATTGATCTATTGAAGCGTGAAGGCTTCGAAATCGACGACCATCACCTTGAGACGCGCGAAGAAACCGACGCATTCAAGGCGAAGCACGGCGTGAAGACCACGCCACAGACCTTCATCGGTGGCGAAAGGATCGGCGGCTACGACGACCTGCGCGAGCATTTTGGTAAATCCGTCCAAAAGGAAGGCGAGACCGGCTACCAGCCGGTCATCGCGATATTCGGCGTGGCCTTCCTCCTCGGCCTCGCGATCAGCTGGTATGTGTTCGATACTATCTTCACGGTTCAGGCGATCGAGTGGTTCGTCAGCCTGTCGATGGCCCTGCTTGCGATCCAGAAGCTCCAGGACGTGCGCAGCTTCTCGACCATGTTCCTGAACTACGACCTGCTGGCGCGACGCTGGGTGCCCTACGGCTTCGTCTATCCGTTTGGCGAGGCGCTTGCTGGCATTTTGATGGTCGCGCATACGCTCCCCATCGTCTCGGTTCCGGTGTCGCTGTTCATTGGCACGGTCGGCGCGGTCAGCGTCTTCAAGGCGGTCTATATCGACAAGCGTGAATTGAAGTGCGCCTGCGTCGGCGGAAACAGCAACGTGCCCTTGGGCTTCGTCTCGCTGACCGAAAACCTGTTCATGATCGGCATGGGCCTGTGGATGGGGGCGAAGGCTCTCAACTGGATCGCGATCTAACTCTAGGGATAGCACGATGAAACATGCGCAAGATGAAAAGCAGCACGGTGGAGGCAGCAGTTACTGGCGTTTCATGGCGATGGTCTCGACCTCGACCGTCATCATGTTTTTCCTGATGTATGCCAACACCTACGATGCCGATCACATCTTCTGGAGCGAAACGCGCTTCTGGATGATGTTCGTGATGGGAGCGATGATGATGGTCGTCATGCTGCTCTTCATGTGGGGCATGTATAAGGACCGGACGAAGAACTTCATCATCCTGGGCGTCGCGGCGATCGTCTTCGCACTCGCTCTCTGGCTTGTGCGCAGTCAGACCACCGTGGACGACGAGGAATACATGGCGGCGATGATTCCGCATCACTCGATCGCGATCATGACCAGCGAGCGCGCCAGCATCAAGGATCCGCGAGTGCGCAAGCTCGCCCATGACATCATTCTCGCGCAGCGCCGCGAGATCGCGCAGATGAAGTATCTGATCACCGATATCGAGGAGAACGGCGTGCGGACCGAGGAGCGTCTGCCGGAAGGGATTGAATTGCCGGATTCTTCTACGGCGCAATCAACCCCCGCATCCGTCGGAACGCCTGACGAGGGAGTAGCGCAATGAAGGCGAACCTTTTCCTCATCGCCGGACTGACCGCGACTCTGGCCGCATGCAACCAGAACACAGCGATCGGCAACGACCGCGAAGCGCAGCTCGATCCTCCTGCCGAGGCATCTCCGATCGAACCCGCATCCAGTGCGTTGGATGGCGTTGCAACCGCCTTGGTCAAGCCCGAGACGATGACCAACGCCGACATCGCCGCCATAGGCGGCGCGCGGGGGCGCTGCGTGTTTCGCTTGACCGAGGTGGGCTTCCCCGCCTTCGTATACGAGCAGGACGGCACTGGCTTCATCAAGCTCAACGGGAAGCTGATCCCGGTCGAACCAGTTGGTCCAGACCGCTACACCAGCGGTGAACTGCTCGTGGTCTCGCGAATACTCGACGACGAAGGGAATGCGGGATTGCGAGCGCAGCAGCTGATCGTGGTTCCGCCCGGAGCGAAGGACGAGCTCGGCTTCACCGGTTACGTCGACTGCGACCGCTGATGCTCTGAATCGAACTTCGATCAAGGGCGCGCCGTATGGGAGCAAAACTCGACAGACCGGAGGCATGGCTTGCGATCCACGGCTTCCTTGTCGCCTTCGTCTGGGAGATGTTCCAGATGCCTTTTTTCGTATCGGCAGGATTGTCGGTCTGGCAGGTCACCATGCGCTGCGGTCTCGCTAGTTTCGGCGACGCCGGGATCATGGTGATCGCCTATCTCGGCACTTCTTGGATAAAGAAGGACATGACTTGGCTGCAACGTCCCGAACGATTGTCGCTCATTGCCTATCTCGCGATAGGGCTGGCTATCACTGTAGTCGTGGAGTTCGTGGCCGTCCGTGTGCCTTGGGGGTGGAGGTATTCCGATCTCATGCCCGAAATCTTTGGCATCGGCTTAATACCCTTGCTGATGTGGGTCGTGGTCCCCCTCACCTCACTTGCTCTGACGGCACGAAGCGCTTGCGCAGACCGAAATGGATAGGCAGCTGCGTTGCATCGGTAAGAGTCAGTCGAATGTTTTTGCACGCAAGTCGCTATCATCGCGATCGTCGATGTGACAGGCTTTCGACGATCCGGCAGTCCTTGATCCGATCCGCCTCACAGGACCGCAGTAGATCCTGAAGTTCCTCGTGCAAGGATGTAAGATCGGCGATCTTCAGCTCGACCTCTTGCATTTGTTGCCTGACAAGTTGATCTACGTCTTCGCACGGATTGTCCTCATGGTCCGAAAGCGCAAGCAACTGGCGGACCTGCGCCATGCTGAACCCCAGACCTCTGGCCCTGCGCACGAAAATCAGTGTCGACAGATGGCTATCGGAATAGTCGCGATAGTTGCTGTCGGTTCGGTCGGCGACGGGGAGGATGCCCTCGCGCTCGTAATAGCGGATCGTCTCCGCCTTTGTGCCGGTGGCTTTTGCAAGTTCTCCGATACGCATCGCTTGACCTTGTAGTTGCTACAAGGTGCATATGTTCTTGCGACTCGAACGTTGCAAGGAGAGTGGCATGGCGAAGTCCTGCTGCCAGACACCGGAGCCTGACTCTGCCGCGCACAACGATCCGCGCTGGCGCCGCGTCCTGTGGATCGCACTCATCGCTAATGCAGCCATGTTCGTGGTGGAGATAGTAGCCGGTGTCGCTGCTGATTCCCGTTCGCTCCAAGCCGATGCGCTCGACTTCTTCGGGGATGCCGCGAACTACGCGATCAGTCTTGGCGTCGCAGGTCTGGCACTCTCATGGCGCGCCAAGGCCGCTCTTGTGAAGGCCGCGACCATGCTCGCTTTCGGCGTGTGGGTAATTGGCTACGCGATCTACGGCCTCGTCGCTGGTTCGGACCCGGAGCCCCAGACAATGGGAGTGGTCGGCACGTTGGCTCTGGCGACTAACGTGATCGTCGCCCTCATGCTCTTCCGGTTCCGAGAAGGCGACGCGAACATGCGATCGGTATGGATCTGCTCTCGCAACGACGCGATCGGAAACGTTGCGGTTCTTGGCGCCGCCCTCGGCGTGTTTGGAACGGGCGACGCGTGGCCCGACCTGCTCGTCGCCTCGATCATGGCCGGACTAGCCCTGTGGGGCAGTGCGGAGGTGTTCGGCCAGGCACGCCAGGAGCTGTCCCATGGATAGCAATACCATTCCCAGCAGGGATGCATTTCTCGCAGAAGAATACCGACGCGCAGCCGAGGCTTCGGACAAGCAGAATTTCGAGGAAGCCTGGCACCATCTCGAACGGGCCCACGTAGTTGCTCAGGACCGCTTGGGACCGCACTGCGTCTCGCATTGGCGTATGCTGGAGCTTGCGTGGAGAACGCGTGATTGGCGCGAACTTCTAGGTCAGATATTCCGACTTTCCCTTGCCCCCATAGGCAACATCACCGGGAGACTTCCAATAGGAAACAGTGGTCGTTCGAATGTAAGCGCATTCGCTCGGATGGAAATAGAACCGGAGATCAGTCGGGTGCTTGGTCAATCGCCAGCTCAAGATGTTCGTGGCTTGAAGTAGATCGATGATTTTGTTATGAAATCACATTCCGTCTGGCGAGATAGTTCTTTCGCAGCCAAGCCGCCAATGCTACCGGACACGCCATGACCCGGCTCTTCGCCCGCTCCCTCTTGCTTCAGCTGATCACGCTATGCACTGCATTCGGTGTCCTGTGGGCTCCGGTGGCGGAAGCGGCCGAATGCGCGGGAGAGCCCTCGGTAGCATCCCAACTCGAGCAGCACGACGAGCCCGGCGATGATGACCGTGGCCCGGAGAAGCACGGCGCATGTGCGCATGGCCATTGCCATCATGCTTCGCAGGCCGTCGGACGGTCGTCTGACGCCGTCACCTTGGGCTCGGTGATGAGCGGCCTACGCGCTGGCGACCAGCCCTCGTTCGCGTCCAATCTGACCGAACTGGCAACGCCCCCTCCTCGCGGCTGACGTTCGCCGCGCGTCGGACCTGTTTTCCGACGCTAACTGAACGTCACCAAAGGATACCCATCAATGTTCGCCATATCGTGGCGAGCAGCCCCCGTCTGGGGGCTGATACTCGCCCTGTCCACGGGACCTGCCAGCGCGCAGGACCCGCGTGTCGTCACGCTCGACGACGCCCTCGAACTCAGCGGGGTCGCCGCTGAGGCCGATACCGCCACCACCAACCCTCGCCTCGTGGGTCCCCGCGCGGAATCCGAGGCGGCAGCGGCGCTTGTCGATCAGGCTCGCCTCCGGCCTAATCCCGAAGTGTCCTTCGAGGTCGAGAACCTCGCTGGCAGCGGGGCTTTTTCCGGCCTTCAGGCGACCGAGTATACACTCTCTGTAGGACAGCGTCTCGAACTAGGCGGCAAACGCTCCGCCCGTGTCAGTGCGGCTGAAGCCCAGGCGGGAATCGCATCCCTCAGGGCCGATCTGACCACGGTCGAACTCGGCCAACTGGTGCGCGAGCGATACCTCACGGCTGTTGCCGCAGCTGCCAGGGTCGAACTTGCGCAGGATGTGGTCGCGCGCAATGAAGAACTGGCGCGTATAGCTGGCGTCCTTGTGGAAGTCGGCCGCGAGCCGCCTCTGCGCGCGCTGAGAGCGGATGCAGCCCTCGCCGAAGCGCGCGCACATCTGGTCGAGGCCGAGGCGGAGAGCCTGTCAGCTCGAACTGCGCTCGCCGCTCTATGGGCGGGCGGTGAAGCGCCCTTCGTTCCAGCTGAATTTCCGAATGTTCTCCCGCCCGCCTCACTTATGGCCGATGCGACGGAAAGTCTGACCTACAGGGTCGCGCGTGCCGAAAGCACGGCTGCTGCGGCGGAAATTGAGCGGCAGCGAACTCTGCGTATTCCGGATCCGACAGTCTCCGCGGGCGTGCGGCGCTTCGGAGAAAGCGGCGATAACGCCTTCCTCGTCGGTGTTTCGATCCCGCTTCCCTTTCGGGATCGCAACCAGGGCAACGTTGCGGCTGCCGAGGCTCGGTTGCGGGCAGCGAACGCTCGCGAAGCCGTAGCCCTCGCGGACTACGAGCAGGCGGTCGCCAGCGCCCGCGCAAGGTATCTTGGTGCCGAAGCGCGCGTCGAGACCCTGTCGCGGACATCGCTCCCGCAGGCGGAGGAGGCGCTACGCCTCGTGAGCATCGGATATCGCAACGGACGTTTCCCCCTGATCGAAGTTCTCGCTGCCGCCGAGGCGCGCCACACGATCCGCGAGGCGCTCATCGCCGCCCGCGAACAGAGGGGCCTGGCCGCAGCCGAACTGATCGGGCTGGCCGCACAATGAAAGATACATCCATGATACGCAGAAATCTGGCGATCCTCGTCGGTATCGTAATCGCGATCGGCGCGCTGACGCTGATCTTCTGGCCGACCGCCAAAGACGACGACCATACGGAGGAGGAAGCGGAGGCGGAGACACCCGAGGGGGTGGTCACACTGAGCGAGGAGCAGATCAGCGAGGCCGCGATACAGCTGACCGCCGTGCGGTCTGGCGCCGCTGTCGAGCTCGTCTTCCCGGCGACCGTCGCTGCAAGCCCCACCGCTTCCGCGCGGATCGACGCCCGTGCTTCTGGCGTCGTTCGCTCGGTGGGCAAGACGCTCGGCGACTATGTGTCGCGCGGGGAAACCGTCGCCCGCATCGAAAGCGCGGACGCTGCGGCTCTCGCCTCGCAGCTCAGTGCCGCGCGTGCGCGGGTGGGCGAGCTGTCGGCCGCCTACGAACGCGAACGGCGGTTGTTCGACGCAAACGTCACCGCCCGCCAGGACCTGGAAGCCGCGCAGGCCAATCTCAGCGTAGCGCGTTCGGAACTGCAACGGGCGCAGGCGGCAGTAGCAGCAGCCGGTGTCAGCGGTGATGGGCGATCGCTGGCAGTCACCTCTCCTCTGGCCGGCAGAATCACCGCGGCACCCATTGTGCTCGGAGCCTTCGTGAACGCCGGCGAGGAGCTTTACAGCGTGGTCGATCCGAACGGGCTTCAGATCGAGGTGGCGCTCCCTTCCGCTGAAGCCTCCCGCATCCAGCCTGGTGACGAGGCCGTGCTGGTCGTCGGCGATGGCCGCGAAATTGGCGCCCGGGTGCGTTCGGTCACGCCTTCTCTCGATCCGGAAAGCCGCAGTGCCACTGCGGTCCTGTCGTTGTCGCGCGGTATTCCTGGCCTTCAGCCGGGCGCGTTTCTCCAGGCGCGGATCAGACCTTCGGGTGAGATCGACCGCGACCGCATCGCGGTGCCGGAGGACGCTATCCAGGTGGTGGAGGGGCGCGATGTCGTTTTTGTCCGGACGAAGACCGGGTTCCAGGCCCGCGAGGTCCAAGTCGGAACTCGGTCTGCGGGCATGGTGACAATTCTCTCCGGCCTCCAGGAGGGATGGCGGATCGCTGTCGCCAACGCCTTCCTGCTCAAGGCCGAACTCGGGAAGGAGGGCGCCGAACATGGTCACTGAGACACGGCCCACGCCCGAGGTGGGAAACCACACCGGTTCGGCCAGCCATCGCCACGGTTTGATCAGGGCCATTCTCGACATCGCCGTGCGGTTCCGCTGGGCGGTCATCGTCCTCACCGTCTTCGCCGCGATCTACGGCGCCATGAACCTTTTGCGCCTGCCGATCGATGCGGTGCCGGACATCACCAACACGCAGGTGCAGATCAACACCAGCGCGCCCGCGCTCTCCCCGTCGCAGGTGGAGACTCAGGTGACATTTCCCATCGAGACCGGGCTTGCCGGGATCGAGGGGCTCGAGATGACCCGCTCGATCTCGCGAAACGGCTTCAGCCAGGTCACCGCGATCTTCGAAGAAGGCACCGACATTTACTTCGCACGGCAACAAGTGAACGAACGGCTAGCCCCGATCGGTGCCTCCCTGCCGGAAGGAGCGGAGCCCACGATGGGACCGATCTCGACGGGCCTGGGCGAGGTGCTCATGTATACGATCGAATACGAGTATCCGGGAGGTCGCGATGCGCCCAAGGGTGGTCGAACAGGCTGGCAGTCGGACGGGAGCTTCATCACAGAACGCGGTGATCGCCTCGACACCGAGGTCGCCAAGGCAGCCTATCTTCGCACGGTGCAGGACTGGGTCGTTGCTCCGCTTATGCGCTCCATCGACGGGGTAGCGGGCGTGGACTCGATCGGCGGCTATGAGAAGCAGTTTCTCGTCCAGCCCGATCCTGCTCGTCTCACCGGCTACGGTCTGTCGTTCGACTCCCTGATCAAGGCCTTGGAAGCGGCGAATCTCGCCGAAGGCGCCAACTTTGTCGATCGTGCCGGAGAGGCTCTGCTCGTCCGCGTCGATGCGCGGCTTGGGGGCACACAGGACATCGAACAGGCGGTGGTCGCGACCCGCGAGGGCGTTCCGATCCGGATCGGGGATGTCGCTTCGGTGCGAATCGGGGGTGACCTCAGAACCGGTGCTGCCTCGCTTAATGGCGAGGAGGCCGTCGTCGGCACGGTCCTCATGCGCAGCGGCGAGAACAGCCGCACCGTGGCTGCCGCCTCGGCTGAGCGACTGGACGAAGTCCGCGCTTCGCTCCCTTCCGGAGTGGTCGCCGAGATCGTCTACAATCGGTCGTCGCTCGTCGATGCGACCATCGCCACGGTCGAGAAGAACCTCGTAGAGGGCGCGCTTCTGGTGATCGCAGTCCTGTTCCTGATGCTCGGCAATATCCGGGCAGCGATCATCGCCGCATTGGTCATTCCGATATCCATGCTGATGGCGGCCGTGGGAATGAACAGGCTTGGTGTTTCGGGCAATTTGATGAGCCTGGGGGCACTGGATTTCGGCCTCATCGTCGATGGCGCAGTCATCATCGTCGAGAACAGCGTCGCGCGGCTCGCCGCCAGGCAGCACCGCGAAGGCAGATTGCTCAGCCTCGGCGAACGGCTGACGGAGACACGGCTGGCTGCGCAGGAGATGATCAAGCCGACCGTCTACGGTCAGGCGATCATCCTGCTAGTCTATGCGCCGCTGCTCACCTTCACGGGTGTCGAGGGCAAGACGTTCTCGCCCATGGCCATCACGGTCATGCTGGCACTCGCCTCCGCCTTCGTGCTGTCCCTGACCTTCGTTCCAGCGATGATCGCGGTGCTCCTCAATCGCAAGCTGACCGAGAAGGAGGTGAAGCCCGTTCGGATGGCGAAGGAACGCTATGGCCCGGCATTGCGTCGCGCCATCGCTCGTCCCTGGCCGGTGATCGGAGCGGGCGCCGGGCTATTCGCCGTAGCGGCCTTCGTGTTCACCTTCCTCGGCAGCGAGTTCACACCACAGCTGGATGAACGCGACATCGCGGTTCAGTCGCTGCGGATACCGTCGACCTCGCTCGAACGATCACTCGCCATGCAGAGACAGGTAGAGGACAGGCTCGAGACCTTCCCGCAAGTCGAGTTGGTTTTCTCGCGCACCGGCACGGCCGAGGTCGCGAGCGATCCGATGCCACCGAACGCGTCCGACGCCTACGTGATCCTGAAACCGCGCGAAGAGTGGCCCGATCCCGACCTGTCGAAGGACGAACTCGTCGCACAGATGGAGGAGTCGCTCAGCGGTCTGGTGGGCAACCTCTACGAGTTCAGCCAACCCATCGAACTGCGCTTCAACGAGCTGATCGCGGGTGTTCGCGGCGACGTGGCGGTCAAGCTCTACGGAGACGACCTTACCGCGCTGACCCGTTCAGCCGGAGAAGTGGCCGAGGTGCTGCGCGGCGTCGAGGGTGCTGCCGACGTCAAGGTCCAGCAGGTCACTGGCTTTCCGACGCTCGACATCGCCTTCGATCGCCCGACGATCGCCCGCTACGGTCTGACCGTGGAGGAGGTCGCCCAATCCGTGGCCATCGCGCTGGGTGGTCGCCCGGCGGGACTGGTATTCGAGGGGGACCGCCGTTTCGATGTCGTCGTGCGGCTCGAGGATGCGACCCGGGACGATTTCGATCAGCTCGGCGCTCTGCCCATAGTCCTCGAGAGCGGGGTCACGGTCCCGCTTCGCACGCTGGCGGATTTCCAGGTGGTAGATGGTCTCGCCGAGGTTCGCCGGGAGCAGGGTCGCCGACTGGTGATCGTGTCGGCGAACGTGCGCGAACGCGACCTCGGATCATTCGTCGAGGAGGCCCGGGCAGGCGTCTCCGAAAGCGTCGAACTGCCGGCCGCATCCTTCATCGAATGGGGCGGGCAATACCAGAACCTCCAGGCTGCGCAGGCGAGGCTCGCCCTCGTCGTTCCGGTCTGCTTCGCGCTGGTATTGCTGCTCCTGTTCATGGCGCTCGGCGGGTGGGTTCCGGCTCTCGCGGTCTTCAGCGCGATCCCGATGGCACTGGCAGGCGGGGTCTTCGCGCTTGCCTTACGGGGAATGCCGTTCTCGGTGTCCGCCGCAGTGGGCTTCATCGCCCTATCGGGCGTCGCGGTATTGAACGGGCTCGTGATGATGACCGCGATACGCCAGCGGCTCGACGAGGGACTGCCTCTCGATGAGGCGATCTGCGATGGTGCACTGGCGAGGTTGCGACCGGTGTTGATGACGGCGCTGGTCGCCTCGCTCGGCTTCGTGCCGATGGCCCTGGCGACCGGAACTGGCGCGGAGGTCCAGCGTCCGCTGGCCACTGTCGTGATCGGTGGATTGATCACCGCGACTGCGCTCACGCTCTTCGTCCTGCCAGCGATCGCGCGGCTCGTGCTCAATCGATCGGACGATGAGCGTAGCTGGCGCGAGAAGTGGTGGGATCGCCTGCGTCTAAACGTGACCAGCGACGAGCAGCGCGAGCTGATGGACATCGCATGACCAATTTAGAAAGGAGAATACCATGCTGGCAATTAAGGAAGAGAAAGGTCTGCTCTGGATACGCGCCTCGGGGAAATTGGAGGACGAGGACTACAACCGCTTCGTCCCTCAATTCGAGGAAATCGCCGAACGGGAGCCCGGCACCGTGGCGATGGTGATCGAACTCGCGCCGGATTTCTCCGGATGGGATCTCGGTGGCTTTTGGCGCGACCTCAAGTTCGACGTCCGGCACAAGGACAGCTTCGGTCGCATTGCCATCGTCGGCGATAACCAATGGGAAGAATGGGGCACCGAGGTTTTCGATCCGCTCTTCCGTGCTGAAATGGAATTTTTCCACCCTACCGAACGCCAAGCTGCCGAAGTCTGGGCGCGATCCGATGAGAGCATGTCATGAGCGGCAACCACGATATCGATATCGGCTCGGTTGAGAAACGCCGAACACTTTGGATCGTCCTCTGGCTGAATGTCGCCATCGCGATAGGTTTTTTCGTCGTGGGCTACTTCGCGGATTCGAACGCGTTGCTGGCCAACGGTCTCGACAATTCTTCCGATGCGATCGTCTATGCCCTGAGCCTTCTCGCGTTGACCCGTTCGCGTGTCTGGCAGCGGGGCGCCGCACGCTTCTCCGGCATCATGCTCCTGATCTTCGCCGCGGGGGTCATCGCCGATGCGGTCCGCCGTTACCTGGAAGGCTCGGAGCCAGGTGGATTTATGATGCTCGCGATGGCGGCGGTCGCAGCCGTGGTGAATCTGATCTGCCTGCGGATGCTCCAGCGGACAGAGGACAAGGACGTCAGCATGCGCGCAGCGACGACCTTCAGCTTCAACGATTTCATTGCCAATGGCGGGATCATCATCGCGGGCATCGTCGTGATGCTCACCGGCGCTAATTGGCCCGACCTGGTGGTAGGCGTCGCTGTGGCATGCATTGCCCTTTATGGCGGCATCCAGATCCTACGCGATGCTCACATGGACATCCATGACGAGGAAGGGACCCAGCACGAGAGAGGCTATCAGTTTAGGCGATGAGCGACGATCACGATCATGGCGGCGGACACGTTGGTCACGGGCATGCCGACCATAGCCACGGCGAGGAGAACCTGAGCGATCGCCAACTAATTTTCGCTGTGGCGATCAACGTGCTCCTGACGGTGGCGCAGATTGTCGGCGGTATCGTTTCGGGTTCGCTCGCCCTTATCGCCGACGCGCTGCACAATTTCAGCGATGCGGCGTCGCTGGGTCTCGCCTGGTTCGCTCGCCGTATTGGACGGCGTCCTGCCGACAAACTGATGACCTTCGGCTACGCACAGGGAGAGGTCGTCGCTGCCCTCATCAACCTGACGACGCTGCTTATCATCGGGTTCTATCTACTCGTTGAGGCGATCAACCGCTTCGCCGATCCGCAACCCATCGAAGGATGGACGGTGATCGCCGTAGCGGGCGTGGCATTGGTGATCGATCTGGTGACCGCTTTCATCACCCACCGCGGCGCCAAGGACAGCATCAACATGAAGGCGGCGTTCCTGCACAATGTGTCCGATGCCATGGCCTCTGTCGGTGTGATCGTCGCAGGGGTCCTGATCCTGCTATACGATCTCTACGTGGCCGATCTGGTCATCACCGTCATCATCGCCGCCTATGTGATCTGGCAGGGGCTTTCGTTAATGCCGCGCACGGTTCGCCTGCTTATGGGTGCCGTGCCAGATGACGTCGAGCTGCAAGAAATCATGGACGAACTCGAGGCGATCGATGGGGTCGAGAGCATCCACCATCTGCATGTCTGGAACCTGGGAGAGCACCGCCGCGCCCTCGAAGTGCATATCATGCCGTCCCATTCGTCTCTCGAACGTTTCGAAGACCTGAAGAGAACGGTGCGGCTGCGCGTCTCCTCCCGGTTCGGTATCGAACACACGACGCTGGAAGCTTGTCTCGCGACGGACTGCGATGAGGGACTGATAGCCCAAGCCGGGCATTCCGGACGCGTATCCGAGGATTGAACTCGCACGTGAAAAGCACGGGCGGCCGGAACCTATCTGTTCGATGCGGTATTACTTGGCGGCTTCGGAGAGAAAGGTCGCTAGCCTCTGCACGGCTCCTCGCTCTGCCCTGTAGGTGACTGAGCGCCCTTCTTTCGTCGAAGAGACGAGCCCCGCGTTCCGCAACACCGACAGGTGCACAGAGGTGTTGTTGGGCATCGTGTCGGTCTGCTCGGCAACCTCGCTGGACGTGATGCCGTTCGCCGCTCGCGCTATGGCCAGGAATATCTCCAGCCGGGTCGGTTGAGCCAAGGCACTGAGCTTCGTCACGGCATCCATCTTTTCCATTCTCCTGCAGATAGCGCCAGCCGTCCCTACCGACAAGTTAATTCAATACTTCATTACCTATTGAAGTATTTTGTGTTCATGCTATGTCCCGTGTCACGAGGCGCTGGTAGGTCCGGCGCGGAACGTGAGGAGCGGTGCCATGGAAGATGCCGCGGAATTTGAGTTCGAACCCCTTCTGTCGGGAGCGCCCGCCGACTGGGCGCTCGACCCCCTCGATGACAGAAGCGGTGGCATGCTGGCGATAAGACGGGTCTCGCTCGTTCGCGTCGCTTGCGTGGCAGCCGAGACGGGAGCTCGGATGCAGCGCGATGGCCTTGCGGGTGATCCGATGGACTGGATGGTCGAACGATCGCCCTTGTTCGGCGGGCTCGCGCCGATCGAGGCGTGCCTCGAGCGCGGCGCCTTTCTGAAAGCCGTCACCCTGCACGGTCTCGGTCTCGAAGCTGACGCGGCTGAGATGATTTATGGTCGCTTCGGCTTCCTCGACGCTCGAGATGACGTGGAGAGCGACAATGACTGATACCGGTCGTTCCAATGTTCGCGAACTGCGCCGCATCGAACTTTCCGTCGGTGAAACCGGCCTCGGCGATCCCGACGGCCCGCTTCGCGTCGCTCTGGTGGTGGATGTCGAGACGACGGGCCTGTCACCGCAGGAAGACAAGATCATCGAACTGGCGATGCGGCGGTTCACGTATGATCCCGAAGGACATATCGTCGAGATCGGTAAATCCTGGTGCTGGCGCGAGGATCCGGGTGTCGCCCTCCCCGAAGACATCGTGCGCATCACCGGCATCACCGATCAGGATCTCATCGGCCGTCGCATCGATGAACGCGTGGCCACGGACATACTCTCGTCAGCCGACGTGGTCATCGCCCATAACGCCGCGTTCGACCGCCCCATGGTGGAGAACCGGCTTTCCGCCCTGCCGGCGAAGCAATGGGCCTGTTCATGCGTCGAGATCGACTGGGCGGGCGCCGGCTTTGAGGGTCGCTCGCTTGGCTGGCTCTGTGCCCAGGCCGGTTGGTTCTACGATGCACACCGCGCGCAGGGCGATGTCGATGCGGTGATCCAGCTGCTGCGTCACGAGGGCACCGACGGGCGATCGTTGCTCTACGAGCTCGATGACGCTTCGTCATGCGACAGCTTCCTCATCGAAGCGGTTGGCTCGCCCTTCTCGACCAAGGATGTGCTGCGGATGCGCGGCTATCGCTGGAACCCGACGAGGCAGGTTTGGTGGCGTGAGGTCATGGACGATCGGCTCGTCGCCGAGCAGGCATGGCTGGCCAGCGAGGTCTACGCGAGCGGAAAGGGAGCCCGGGCCCTCGGACCGCGTCTCACCCGTCGCGATGCCTACAGCCGCTTCCGCCTGGATGATGGCGTCTGACCCATGCGCTCAAGAGCCAGCACAGGAGAAACGAAAATGGCAAAGAAGCCGATCCGACGAAAGGCAGCGGACAAGCAGGTCGCAAATGCGGCGCTGCCGGACGGCCTCGTGAACGTTGCACCGGTGCCCTACCCGGTGGCCGATACCAGCATCACCGCGCTACAGGTGTATCACAATCCCGATCGCAAGCCATCTGGTGATGGACCCTGGAACAACGAGGCCGATAAGGTCTCCTGGATCGACGAGACGACCGGTCTCGGCTGCATCATGCTCCGTCAGAGGAACGGGACGATCTCGGGCTTCGTGGGGGTTGGCCCCGAGCATCCGCTCTTCGGCTTCGAGGCGGACGCGGTGCCGGTCGGCATTTCCAACACGGTCCACGGCGGCGTGACCTACAGCAAGGCATGCGAGGTCAACCGGTTCGAACGGCAAGCCCACGGCAGGCCGCGTCAGGAGCGCTACACGGTATGCCACACGAGTTGGGTCAGGACGGTTCAGGACTATCGCACGGTGCAGACCACGGAGGACCAGTTCCACGAAGATCTGTGGTGGCTGGGCTTCGACACCGACCATGCGGGCGACCTCGTTCCGGGCGGTCGATATGGCGAAGGTCGCAAGGGTGACGTCTATCGCGATCAATCCTTCGTATACGCGAACTGCATCGAATTGGCGCGAAAGCTGAAATCGCTGGTCGCCGACCATCAGGCAGAGGTCGCGACCGACAGTCCGGATGGGGAAGCGGCCGCCGGTAAGCCGCTCGGCCTTCCGCCCCCCACCGGGCACGGAGGCGAATGATGGTAGGTTCGTTTCACCCTTTCGGAGCCGACAAGGTGCGTTACGGCGACGATCGGCATCCCGATCTTCCGTGGGGATACTGGTTCGTTTCGACGTCGGACATTCCCGGACAACCGCCGCTGGTGGACGAGAAGGGCTGTGAATGGGAATCGGTCCGTGAAGCCTTCTGGGTCGATCGCCTCGGCCTGCCCTCGATCCATTCGGGTTGGATGAACGGTATCATGGAGTTCATGGCGAGCTATCTCGCGATCCTCGATGGCCGGTTCGTGGCGCCGGAGGAGAGATACAGGGACATTTTCCTCGGTGATGGTCACCTCGATCAGTTCTTCAGAGCCTACCTGCTCGCTGCTGGACTGGTGAACGACACGGACGGACGGCCGACGCCTGAGGGGCGCGCCGTGTTGCTGATGCTCATTGCCACGCGGACGCGCGAGGATGCCGAGGAAAAGGTCGGTCTCGACTGGATCGTGGCGAACCGCACAGTCGCGGATCAAGCCGCCCGCCGGGAAGCTGCGGAGCAGGTGGAGCGGCGCGAGTGCGTCGCTGAACGCATGGCGCATCGCTTTGCGACCGACACGATCGGCGGGGATCCGGCCGTGAAACTGATTGGATTGCGGATCACCCGCGAGATCCCGGTGCGCAGCACCCTATGGACGATGACCTGGCCCGATGGTGATCGATTTGCGCGGGACCGGTTCTATCTCTGGCTTCTGGAGCGCATTGATCGCTGGGATTCCTGGAGCGAACTGGTGACGCGTGATGGTGCACGCGCGTTGACCGAGCATTTCATGAAACTCGGGTTCTGCGATCGCTTCGCCGTTGGCAAGCAGGCCTGATCGGTCCGTGCCATCATGAAGCAGTTCGAATGCCTTTCTGACCCGGTCGACGCGACCTTCGATGGTTGTTCACCGATGAACACGGCTGGCGAGATCGTGGTCAATGGCAGAAGAATAGCGATCGATGGAGGGGCGCTTGACGCTGAAACAGTCGCCATGCTGGTCGGACACAGGTCTGACAGCGTGGTGATATCTCTTCGTTTCGGTCTCGCGAGGCATTTCGATCCTGTCGATCCGATCAATTTCGAACGCAAGACACCGATGGTCTTCCGCACTTTTCCCGATGGAGCCCTCTTCTCATTACTGGTGTCGAACACGCGATGGGACTGGGGTTCCCCCACCATCAGTGTCGAAGAGGTTCGCGCTATCGCTGGACTCGATCGACAGAGCGTTCTCGTCTTGGGCGATCTTGAGCAGCGCCTAGCTGATGATGCGATGATTGATCTGGCGGCGCTTGCTGCCCCGATGCTGAATGTCCGCCCAGGAATCTCGCAAGGCCGGCAGCACGGTGGAGGCGAAGCCGGACCATTGCACTTATTGGAAAGCGACCGGACGGCAGCGGCGCGGATTGGCACGCCGGCCAACGCTCGGGAAAGTCGGGTGAACTGATGCCAGCCGTGCGCGCCCTAGCATCCTGTGTCGATCGGCACGGTGGATTGGCCCTTCAGGCGTTCCGAGTTGAACCGATCGATGGCGTCGTTCAAGACCAGCCGCGCTTCCTCGAGGGTCACCAGCGCGTGGACCGCTGGATCGAAGCGGTCCTTGGCAGCGCTGCGGCTGTGACTCTTGCGCGAGAGCAGTCGGAGGTCAGTGAGCTTCGTTCCGACAATGCGCCTAATCGGTCCTCCGAAATGGAGGCGCGTGCCCCATCGCACCTTCGCGGTGAGACCGCGTTGTCCGATCTTTTCGACGAGTGCCCGCCAGCCTTCGCCATTGGTGGCGGAGAAGAGGAGCCTGGGCTTAATTGCCGTTCCACCGGACTGGCTGCTTCGCCTTCCGGCATCGTCCAGGGCTGCCACGACGAGAGCCGGATCGGGGGCGCGTTCGGATATGCACGCTCCGGCGATGGATGCGCTGAAGAGGTCGAGTGCGAGGGTTATGGTGGCGCGTCGCGGCGCCTTACGATGGTCGAGGAACAGGTCGATCGCGGAATGGTCAATGACCAGCACCTCGCCATAAGTGGTGGCGGTGTCTGCGGTTTCCTGCGCGTGGCGCCCGGTATTGAGGCTGATCGTTCCCTTCTCTACGCTTGCGAACCCGCCGCGGCTGTCGACATGATCCCTGATGGTGCTCGATGCGGGCATGGCAGGTCCAGCGTCTGGCCATCGGGAAACGACTTCGCCGGAAATCCCGACCGTGCCACGCACGCCATCTGCCACTGCCTCTTCGATCAGGCTGTGCAGGGTCCGTTCGGTTTCGGGATCGAGCCGCGGCTGACCAAGATAGGTCGAGCGCGCGTAGGGGACGAGCGCCCAGATGTCGGGGCCTGCGGGACCTTCCCACTTGGGAAGCAGCTTGTAGAGCGAACTCAGGGACATGCCTGCTTTGTCGGCCGCGATTTGCGCGCGATCCATGTTCTCCGGCCCTTCCCGGTATTCGAGCAGAGCCTCGTGCCGTCGCAGAGCGCGTTGGCGCCGTCCGGCAGGAAGCTTCAGCCAACGGGGATCTCTTGCGATGTCATCCATGTTGGTCATTCCGCCGCAGCTTATCATGCGATCGCGAATGTCACGCAAGACCGGATGGCTTACTGTCACCGACCTCCGTCTCGCAATTATAGATCCAAGTCCCGGCATACCGATTTTCCTTGTAAACACTATCCATCCCGTGCATCCGACCGTTGTAAGAACCATCCATTCGGGAGAGTTTTCGTGCGATTCGCAGTGGGATATCGAGAGGTTGGGAACCGGCTGCCGCCTGCCGCTGTTTGCATCGCTCGGTGTCTTCCGATCGGTCGCGCGCACGCTCACGGCATGCATCCCCCGTATGCGTTCGAGCGCACAGGCGTCAGATCGAAGTCACCAGCCGACACTGGGTGGGCGCGCCATAGCGGTCGAGCGGCAACGCGGCTGAGCGCTGCGGAGATGCAGCGTGCGTAATCCGAAACGCAGTCCCTATGCCTTCTTCGAGGATCGTCGCCTGCGATGGATCAAGGAAGGTCGCGGGCAGGGATCGGGCGCGGAATACCGACCCTGGCTCGAGGTCAGGAACGTCAAGTCATCCGGCCGCAAGAGTCGTATGCGCGGCATACTGCACGATCGGGTTATGCACCTTATGTCAGACCTGGAGCGCAACGCCGTTCTCTATTTCGAGCGCCAGCCGCAGGTCACTGACATTCGTGAACAGTTCCCGCTGGATCGGGACATCACTCGCAGGATCGCGCACGCGATGGGCGTCTCACATCCTAGGGATCCGTGGACGGGCGAGGATATCGTCATGACCTCTGATGTCGTGGTCGATTTCCGTATCGCGAGCGGCAAGACGATCTCCCGGGTCTTCTCCGTCAAACAGTCCGAAGACCTCCTCAAGCACCGCACGGTCGTGAAGCAGGAGATTGAGCGGAGATACTGGACCCGGTTCGGCCACACATGGAAGCCGCTACTGGACTGCACCTTGCGGCGGACGCAGTATTTCAATGCGCTGATGTGGGCGCGGGAATGGTTCTACCTGCCCATCGACTCCGGCGCGCCTCTGGCCGTTTGGACGCGGCGCTGTGAGCTTGTCGAGGCAGCGCTCGTTTCCGGCGAGCATGCGACATTGCGCGGCCTCGTCGCTTGTCTCGAGCAAGAGGGCGGTTTCGGATCGGGCGACGTTCTCTCGACGCTCCGCCACCTCATCGCCCGGCAGCGGATCGCCTACGATTTCAATCTCGGCGAACCATCTCTCGACATGGTGTCGAGCGCGTTCTCAGCGTGTGCTCTCAATGTGGGACTGGCGGCATGATGTTGCGACCCGAAGACATGTTCGGTCCGGCTGTTGATCCTTATGATCCGCTCATTAACGGCTCTGGGATGGACCGAGAGATCGTCGTGTGGGTGGACGAGGATCGCGATGTCGTGGCCCTCATGTCTGCCCGGAACGTTGGGTGGCCTCGGCTCGAACGGCTGAGCGCGGTCGTCGCGCGGATCGAGCGCGACGGAATGATCCTTGAGCCCGCTGAGCGGCTTTCTCCATCCTGGCTGACCCGCAAGGTCGGCGATGAGGAACGCAAGAAGCGCGATGCGAGAATGGAAGTCATTCGACCGCTGATCGACGCCAGCCCAGCGATCTTCGATCCACTGGAGAGGGGCAGGTTGATCGCGGGGGCGATGCGGCGGACCGGTCGGGCACGGAACAGCATCAAGAAATGGCTTCTGCGCTATTATGCCAATGGTCGGTGCGCCAACGCACTACTCGATCGCTATGAAGGATGCGGTCATCGGCGCCCCGGAACCACGGGAGAGGATTGGAGAAAGCTGGGTCGACCCTCGCAAGGGTTGGAAGGATTCCCCGAGAACGTCACACCGGCACTGGCGAGAGAGTTCGCGGCGGCGACTGATCGCGAAGTGAAGTTTGTCGGCGAGGCTTTCAGGATTTCGGGCGCATACGACCGCTGGAAGAACGAGTCCTGTCACGTGCAGGTCGAGGTCGATGGCGTCCGGACGACCCGCCTCCATGAAAGATACGACACGAAAGCCCCCGCCACCTACGCCCAGTTCCTCTACTGGTATCGGAACGATGGCAGGCACGAGAAGACCAGTCGCAAGGTGCTCGGAACGCCGATCTACGAGAAGGACAATCGCGCCATTCGCAGCACGTCCACCAACGAGACGTGGGGTCCGGGAGCGCGGTTCCAGATCGACGCGACGGTTGTGAACTTCGGCGTGACTTCGAGAACCAACAAGAATGTCCTGCTGGGACGTCCTTATCTTTATTTCGTGCGGGACGTCTGGTCGCGCATGATCGTCGGCTACTATCTGGGATTGCAGGCGCCATCGCAGATCACTGCCGCTCTGGCACTTCTGAATGCCTTCACGCCGAAGGACGCGGTGCTGAAGGCGTTCGGCTTCGATCCCGAAGTGGACCGCTGGCCGTCGGAGCATGTCTGTGCTTCCCTGTTGCATGATGGCGGAGAGCTCACGGGGCACTGGGGAGATTGGCTGGTAGGCAGGTTGGCGATCACGTTCGAGCAGACCAGCGGCGAGCGTGGTGACCTCAAGGGTGCGGTCGAGTCACTCTTTCAGTGGGCGGATGTCGAGTGGTCGCGCACCACGAAAGGTCGGATCTCTCCCCCACGATACAGGTCGAAGGCCAAGCGCAACGCGGACCTCGCAGCGGTGGCGGCCGGGCAGCTTGATTCGATATGGGAGTTCGAGCGCAAGGTCATCCAGTTCATTCTGGACTTCAACAATGATCATGTTCTGACGGGATATGATGCTGACCCCGACATGCTGGCGGCTGGCGTCGCACGGGTTCCCGCTGATATGTTCGAATGGGGCATAGCAAATCGCGGGGCTCCGAAGAGATGGGATCCGGAACAGGTGCAGTTCCATATGATGCCCCGCGAACGGGCTCGGGTATATCCCGATGGCATCCATTTCGAGGGAAGGGTATTCACCACGCGGGAACTCGAGCCGTTGCAGGCCGAAGCCAACCGTTCGGGAAGAACGCTGCCAGTTGAGATCTCCTATGATCTGAGCGGACAGCGTGTCCTCTGGCACACCGATGTTCCATCGGGATTCATCACCTGCGAACTGGCGGACCGCGACCGAGCATTCCGTGGGCTTCGTTTCGAGGACGGTAAAGCGCTCGAGGAAGCACGAAGACAAGCGGAACATGTCCGGCGCGTCGAGGAAGATCGTAAACGGGCCCATAAGGCACACGAGTCGAGGCGCGAACGTGAAGCGCGCTCTTCAGTGCCGGCGACCGATACTCGGACGGTCGCCCAGATAAGGGCCGACAATGCCGCAGCCAGACGCTCTGAGCGACAGGCTGAGCGCGAAACCGCATTCTGCGATCATGCGTCCAGAGCGCGCGATGCTCGATCCGAGGGGGCGACCATCCACCAACTCTCCGTTTCTCCTCGACCGAGCTATTCGGTCCCAGACCTAGATGAGATCGACGATGCCTGACGATGATCCTGACTTGCTGACCCTGCCGGAATATGCGGAGAATGCCTTCATCAACCGGCTTCCACCGATACGCAGTCTCGCGGAGATCCAGCGCAGCTTCGATTGCCCGCCGATCCATACCGAGCTGGACAGGCGCCGGGGTTCCGAAGCGAGGATGCACGCCTGTCTCAGATTGCTGCATTATTCGCAGCCGACCGTCCAGTCGCGGGACGTGGGCTTGAAGATCGACATGATCATGCGTCAGGGATACGTGGGGCGCAATCCGGGCAGTTCGGATTGGTTGCGGTTCGCCCATGCCTGTGCGGTGGAAGAAGAACGCGAAGCGAAGAAGCATAAGGAAAAGGTCGGTCGACGCGAACCATCGAGCGATGGCGTGCTGGAGCAGTTGTCGCCCACTAGGGACACCTCCATGTCGTTCATGATGGTCGGACCGCCGGGAACCGGGAAGACGCATTCTTGCACAACGAGCCTGTCCTATTATCCGCAGGTCATCTTTCATACCGAACCGGTCCAGGTCGCGCAGATTACCTGGCTCCGTATCGAGTGCCCCCCGGACGGTTCGTTGGTTTCACTCTGCCGGTTCTTCTTCGCGGCGGTCGACAAGGCTCTTCGGCACGCCGGCTTCGAATCCGATCTTCACAAACGTTATCGGACCAAGCCCCTTGCGGTTCTCCTCACCGGAATGGCCCGCGTCGCCAACCTCCATGCGATCGGACTTCTGGTCATTGACGAGGTTCAACATGTTGGCGTGAACCGCAAGGACGGCAATGCCCTGCTCAACTTCCTCGTTACGCTGCGCAACTCGATCGGGATTTCGATGCTCATGATCGGGACGATGACGGCGCTTCCGATAGTCCAGCGCACTTTCCGCGATGCGCGTCGCGGGGACGGTTTCGGTTCGGTCGTATTCGAACGCATGCCGGGTGCTGACTCAAGTCCGCCTCCGGGATCTGCTATTGCGGTCGCGGACGATGAGCATGGTGCGCCTGCTCCGATCTATGGTCCTGCGTTCGAAGGCTTCGTGAAGCGCATGTGGCGATGGCAGTATACGAACACCCACACCGAACTCTCGGTCGGGGTTCTTAACGCTCTCTACAGCGAGACGCAGGGCGTCACTGATCTCGTCGTAAAGCTCTTCATCCTCTGTCAGATGCGCTTGATGATGATCACATCGGCCCGGCCGGACACCCAGGAGATTATCACGGCTAAACTCATACATGAGGTCGCCGCGAGCAGCTTCAACACCGTCAAGCCGTTCATCGACGCGCTTCGCAACAACGATTCCAAGGCGTTGGCGAAGTTCGAGGACCTGATGGGCTCGGGCGACTGGTTCATGAAGCAGGTCCAAGGACTGGGTTTTGCCGAGCAGGAGCCTCTTCACGACGTGGATCACGGTGCCATGCATCTTCCGCCTATGGTAACTAAGGATGGCATCGATGTGACGGTAGTGGATCAGCTCCTCGAAGGGTTGGGCATCGCCGTGAAGGAGCGCGAGATGATCGTGGCGCGGCATCGCCGGTTGATCGAGAATGGGGATCTGGCGGGCCTGGTATCAGCCGTGCAGAAGGACCGGTCGGCCTTGTCGGCGACAGATCGGTTGCGCAAAGGCAAGCTGAAGGAGAAACCGCCCTCTGATAAGGACGATCTCAGGGCGCGACTCAAGGACGTCGAAGAAGCCTCCGCAATAGCCGGTGCGATTAGCGCGGTGTCCTTGGAGGAATCATTGGAATGAGGGGGCTTGCCTTCTTCCCACCCTTATTGCCGGGAGAACTTCTCTACAGCGCCCTTGCCCGTCACGGCGTCCTCAACGGTCTGACGAGTCCGAAGGGACTGATGAAGGAGTTGTATGGCCGGGCGAACATGATTGCGACCAGCGATCTGCCGAACAATCTGTCGACCTTGTTGGGAAGGCTGCCGGCCCTGCAAAACGCAGCGCGCGATCTGATGGAAGTTCACACGCTCTACGGTTACTACACCGCGTTCCAACCGCTGGAACCGCGGAAGATGGCTCTCGAGGCAATGCTTCGGGGCGAAGGAAGTGTTCACTTCCTGCTCGGGGCCTCGGTGTTCCGCACCGGCCGTCCGGTCTGTCTGCAGTTCTGTCCGGATTGCGCCATTCAACAGGAACACGATCACGGGTTTCGCTATTGGCGCGTCAACCATCAGCTGCCAGGAGTGCTCGTGTGCGACCGTCATGATCGTCGGCTTCGGCGCAGCGCGGTCAAGCTGCAGGCTAGGAACCGGCATGCCTACATTGCCGCGTCTCGGCACGTCTGCCCGGACGATAGCGAACCGGTGACGGAGAGATTGCGAGGACGCAGCAGGGCACTCGCGACCGAACTCGCTCGCAAATGTGCTGATCTGACTGCGCGGGAGCGGCCAGCATCCAGCTTCCACGAACTGCGGGATGGATACCGCGAGCGTCTTCGTGACCTTGGCCTGGTTCGGGGACGCCATAAGGTCCGCCAGAGAGAATTGCATTTGCTTTTCGTGGACCATTTCGCTGAACTCTTGGATCGCATGCCTGGCACGAGACCTGTCGCGCGGTGCGAGACATGGCTGAACTCGATCGTGCGATCTGCTGGCGGAGCGCATTCTCCCCTTCATCACATCTTGTTGGAGGCCTTTCTCGACGCAATGGAAGAGCTGCCGGACAAGCGTAGGGCCGCACGGATTGACGCCATTCGGTCGCATGCGGACGAAGCATCAGAACCGGAGACCAGCGGCAGCGATATGGATTGGCATGCCATTGATCGGGAGTATTCGATCGCGCTGCGCAAGCGCGCCTATCGCATGGAACGACTCTCGCCTCCGGTCCGGGTGACCGCCGCGTCGTTGGAGAAGCAACTAAACGGGAGAGACTGGCTGGCGAAGCGGATTGAGAAGCTGCCGATATCCGCGCTTGCCATGAGCGAGATCGTGGAAAGCGTGGACGAGTTTCGTGCACGCCGGATGAGATGGCATATTCGGAACTGTCTCGACCGCGCGGAAGACGATCCTTGGATCGTGATGAGAGGCGCTGGCCTTCCCCCTCGATACATCACGCGCGTCAGGAAAGAGTTCGTTGTCCAAGCTCGACCGCGTCCGCGACTAGCCCGGGCGATCTGACACTCCACCGCCGAACTTACTCGACCTTTTCTGTGTGAAGGCAGCTTACCTTGGCTCTTCACGATGGCAGCTTAGAATTTTTCCTGAGTGTCAGAACCTTATTCGATGGCGGCGCTGAAGCGTGTCACGACCGAATTACATATGTCAGAACCAAATTAGATGTGTCAGGACCGATTTAGATATAACTACTGCCGCCAGCAGCCCCGATGCGGCTATTCCACCGTGACCGATTTGGCCAGATTGCGCGGCTGATCGACATCGGTCCCCTTCACGCAGGCGGTGTGATAGGCCAGCAGCTGAACGGGCACGGCATAGACGAGCGGCGCGATCAGGGGATGCACCTTGGGCATTTCGATCGTGGCGAGGCAGCCCTCCCCGGCTTCCTCCAGCCCCGCCGCGTCGGAAATCAGGACGATCTGGCCGCCGCGCGCGCGAACTTCCTGCATGTTCGAAACGGTCTTCTCGAACAGTGGGCCGGACGGCGCGAGCACGATCACCGGGACCGCTTCGTCGATCAGCGCGATCGGGCCATGCTTCATTTCGCCCGAGGCGTAGCCTTCGGCATGGATGTAGCTGATTTCCTTCAGCTTCAGCGCGCCTTCCAGCGCAAGCGGATAGTCCGGCCCCCGGCCGAGATAGAGAACGTCGCGAGCAGGTGCGATGAGATGGGCCATTGCGGCAATGTCGTCGTCATGATCGAGCGCGGCGTTGAGCGCTGCCGGTGCTTCGAGCAGATGGCGCACCACGTCCTGCTCTTCCTCGCGGCTCATCCGTCCCTTCTTCACCGCAAGATGCGCGGCCAGGGCAGCCAGAACGGCCAGCTGACAGGTGAACGCCTTGGTGCTCGCCACCCCGATCTCCGGCCCGGCATGGGTCGGCAGAAGCAGGTCGGCCTCGCGCGCCATCGAACTGGTCGGCACATTCACGACGACACCGATCGTCTGCCCCGCCGCCTTGCAATGGCGCAGCGCCGCCAGCGTGTCGGCCGTTTCCCCGCTCTGCGAGATAAACAGGGCCAGCCCGCCTTCTTCCAGCACCGGTTCACGGTAACGGAATTCGCTGGCGACATCGATATCGACCGGCACCCGCGCAAACGTTTCGAACCAGTATTTTGCGACCATCGCCGCATAGAACGACGTGCCGCAGGCGACGATGGTGATCCGTTTCACCGCCGACAGGTCGAAATCCATCTGCGGCAGGGCGACCGAATTGTTCGCCTGGTGAACATAGCTGCGAAGGGTCTGCGCGACGACGGTCGGCTGCTCGAAGATCTCCTTCTGCATGAAGTGGCGATAGTTGCCCTTTTCCGCCGCTGCCGCCGTGGCCCCGGAATTGGTCACCTCGCGCTCGACCGGATTGTTCTGCGCATCGTAAACCTGCGCGCCTTCACGCCGGATGACCGCCCAGTCCCCTTCTTCGAGATAGGCGATCTTCTGGGTCAGCGGGGCCAGCGCCAGCGCGTCGGAGCCCAGGTATGTCTCACCGTCGCCGTATCCCACGACCAGGGGTGAGCCGAGACGAGCGCCGATCAGCAGATCGGGATGATCGCGAAAGGCAATGGCAAGCGCGAAGGCGCCGCGAAGTTTCGGCAGGACGGTCCTGACCGCCTCTTCGGGGGAGGCCCCGCCTTCGATCTCTTCCGAAACGAGATGCGCGACGACTTCGCTGTCGGTTTCGCTTTCCAGCGTGCGCCCGCGGGCGACGAGTTCTTCGCGCAGGGACCGGAAATTCTCGATTATGCCGTTGTGGACCAGCGCCACCTGGCCGGTCGCGTGCGGGTGGGCGTTGTTCGCCGTGGGTGCGCCATGCGTGGCCCAGCGCGTGTGAGCGATGCCCATCGTCCCGGATGCAGGATTTTCGGCCAGTTCGGCAACGAGATTGGCGAGCTTTCCTTCCGCCCGGCGACGGACGAGCGCGCCGTCGCGCACGGTGCACACCCCGGCACTGTCATAGCCGCGATATTCCATCCGCTTCAGGCCGTCGACCAGCCGGTCCGCAACTTCTTCGTTCCCGGCGATGCCGATAATTCCACACATGAACTGGTTACCTCGGTCGTTAACATCAGGGCCGGACACCCATTTCGATCGGGAGCCTGCTCGCGGGAAAATCCGCCCGCGTCAATCGGCGTCGAAGTGCTAATTGCACCAGGCCCGCGAAATCGATCGCCGTTCGGGCGCAGCGACAGGCCGGACGGTGCCTCCCGGGACCGGCCTATGGTTTACCCGACGTTAAAATTTGCTGTCTAGTCAGCCGCCTTCTGCATTTGTTTCGCAAGGGGGCGACAATCGCAACAATGGCAGCAGATGGTCCTGCCCCCGCCGTTCAGCGGCTGGCAAATGGTGCGCAATGGCCGGCCCTTGCGGCGGCCGCTGCGCTGATGCTTGCAGCCCCCGCGTTCGCCTTTGCCGGCTGGTTCTTTCTGGCCGACGCTCCCGTAATCCTGTTCTATGCGGTTCCCGTGGTCGCGGTCGAGCTTGCGGTCATCATCCTGGCAATCGTCACCGGATTCGATCTGCGCGCATCGTTTGCCGCTCTCGCGCCTACAACGCGGCTCGGCGCAGGCCTGTGGATCATCGCCGCGGCCACCGCCAGCCTGATTATCGCAGCCGATCCGGCTGCGGCCTATCCATTGCTGTTTTCGACCATCGTCCATGCAGTGTTCGGACTGGCTCTCTGCTCGCTAATGACAGCGACCGGGGGCGCATACCGGCGCACGGTCATGTGTGCGGCCGGCGCGGGCGTCTTGCTGTACGCCGCGGTTTTCACCACCATCGTTCTGGTCGAGCTGAGAAACCCCGCATTCAACTGGATCGGGGTCGGGATCGGCATTACCAACATCCGCCAGCTCGGCTTCTTCGGGCTTGCGCTCTCGTGCATCTCGCTCGGGCTGTCGCAGGGTCTGGATGGCAAGCTTCGGGCGATCGCAGGGATCGGCGCGGCCGCGGGCTTCTGGCTGACCATTCTCAGCGGTAGCAGGGTGGCATTCGCGGCGGCTATCCTCGTCGCTATCGCCCTCTGCACACTGGTGGACAGGCAATACCGCTTGCGGTTCGCCGGTCTGGCGCTGGCCGCGCTCGCGGTGGCCATGCCGGCATCGTACCTGCTGGTCCCGCACGAGGCATGGGGCCTGGACCGGATCCTGAGCCGCGGCCTCATTGGGGATGATATCAATCAATATTCATCGGGCCGGCTGGCGATCTGGCGCGACACCCTGGCGGCGATCGGCGAGCGGCCGCTGTTCGGCCATGGTGAAGGCCAGTTCCGGTCGCAGGTGGCAGCAGCCGGCGGCGGCCTCAATCATCCACACAATGCCGTTCTTCAGTTCCTCTATCAGTGGGGCATCGTCGGCACCGCTGGACTGGCCCTGATGCTGTCGGCAAGCGCAATGCAGCTCAGACGACTGGCCCGGCATGCCGAGGGCACCGATCTCGCCGCGTTCGGCACGCTGGCCGGCCTGGTGGCGATCGCGATGCTCGAAGGGGCGCTGTATCACACATATCCCGTCATGATCGCGGTTCTCTGCCTCGCCGTGCTGAATGCAGGGGCTCCGCGCAGCGAGACGCGCGCCGGCGAAACCGGAGCCGGTCCGCCGCAATTGCCGACGGTCTTAGTAAAATAATTAACTTTCCGATTTATTCACCACGTTGGCAGGACCCGCCGTCGCCACACGCCGGGGGGCTTGCCCGAAAAAGACAGAATCAAGGGGTCATGGAATGAGCGCATTCGGCAGGAAGAACGGACCCGGCGGCATGTCCCCCGGCGGCCGCCCGTCGTTCGGCGTTGCCCGTCCTATGAAAGGCGGCGAGGCCGCGCGATCCGCGCCTGACGACAGCCAGTTCCCGCCCCTTCCCGGTGACGATGCCCCCATTCCAGGCGAACCCGCGGCCCCGAACAAGGCCGACGCGATGACCCGCCTTGCGGATCGCGCCAACGCGATCCACGAACAGGCGGAAGTCGGCGGGTTCGAAGCAAGCGTCCACAAGATAAAGGAACAGGTTCTGCCGCGGCTGCTGGAGCGGGTCGATCCCGAGGCCGCCGCGACCCTGACCAAAGACGAACTGAGCGAGGAATTCCGCCCGATCATCATGGAGGTGCTGGCCGAGCTGAAGGTCACCCTCAACCGCCGCGAACAGTTCGCGCTGGAAAAGGTGCTGATCGACGAACTTCTCGGCTTCGGCCCGCTGGAAGAGCTGCTGAACGACCCTGACGTTTCCGATATCATGGTGAACGGGCCCGATCAGACCTATATCGAAAAGAAGGGCAAGCTGATCGTCGCACCGATCAAGTTCCGCGACGAACAGCATCTGTTCCAGATCGCGCAACGGATCGTGAACCAGGTCGGCCGCCGGGTCGACCAGACGACCCCGCTGGCCGACGCGCGCCTGAAAGACGGTTCGCGCGTCAACGTGATCGTCCCGCCGCTCAGCCTGCGCGGCACGGCGATTTCGATCCGTAAGTTCTCCGAAAAGCCGATCACCCTCGACATGCTCAAGGATTTCGGTTCGATGAGCGAGAAGATGGCCACCGCGCTCAAGATCGCAGGGGCCTGCCGGATGAACGTCGTCATTTCGGGCGGCACAGGTTCGGGCAAGACAACCATGCTCAACGCCCTGTCGAAAATGATCGACCCGGGCGAACGTGTGCTGACGATCGAGGACGCGGCCGAACTGCGCCTGCAGCAACCGCACTGGCTGCCGCTGGAAACCCGCCCGCCGAACCTGGAGGGGCAAGGCGCCATCACCATTGGCGATCTGGTCAAGAACGCACTGCGTATGCGCCCGGACCGGATCATCCTGGGCGAAATTCGCGGCTCCGAATGTTTCGACCTGCTCGCTGCGATGAACACGGGCCACGACGGTTCGATGTGTACGCTGCACGCCAACAGCCCGCGCGAATGCCTCGGCCGTATGGAAAACATGATCCTGATGGGCGACATCAAGATCCCGAAAGAAGCCATCAGCCGCCAGATCGCGGAAAGCGTGGACCTGATCGTTCAGGTGAAGCGCCTTCGCGACGGTTCGCGCCGCACGACCAACATCACCGAAGTCATCGGGATGGAAGGCGACGTGATCGTCACGCAGGAACTGTTCAAGTTCGAGTATCTGGACGAAACCGAGGAAGGGAAGATCCTCGGCGAATTCCGCAGTTCGGGCCTGCGCCCCTATACGCTAGAAAAAGCGCGGCAGTTCGGCTTCGATCAGGCCTATCTCGAAGCCTGTCTTTGAGGGCTATTGGCCGCCGTCAGGCATAGAGTGCCTGCCGCCTAGAAATCGTTGCCCGGCAGTGAAGGCAGCGCGGCCCCGTGCGTCAGCGGCAGCGCGATGCTGCAGTGGGCGCATTCCGCGGTCGTCCGGCCGATGAACCAATGGCGGTGTCCGCAGCAGGAACACGCGTTCTCCCCGCTGATCTGATAAAGCGGGATAGCCAGTGGCTGAGAATCAAACTGCGAAGCTCTATGCTGAAGCATTATCTCGCCTTTCCTTCTTCCAAGATTGCGGACGGAATGTGCCGCGCCTTGTGTGTTCCCCGATCCCGCCCTTCCGAAAGCCGTCCGGCTCCGGAACGGCGGGATCGAAACATCCGCAACGATCCGATCAGGTGTCGTCGGAGCGCGAAGTCCAGCGCTCCAGCAATCTGTGGGCCGTCTCACGCCCGCCCCAGCCGAATGCGATCGCACATGCCACCGCTGCCGAACCCAGGATGAGACCGAACGCGAGGTTCACGATCTCGTTCGCCAGGCCCATGAACCGCAGGCCCATGGCCGTGGCGAGCGCAATGACCGCGTAGTGCACGATCGCAGGCGCCAGGCCGTCGCTCCCCGAACGGCTCACGACCCCCCGCAGGAAGCGGGCGAGCAGCACGCCGGCGACGATAATGACCGTGCCGAAGAGAACGTGACCGCCGAGCGCGAGCAACTGTTCCAGCATCCGTTCGAGCGACGGGATCTGAAGGATGTCGACCGCCGCAATGGCCGTGGCGAGGAAGGTGGCGATATAGGCAATCGTCCCGCCGACTTTCGAGGCCACGACGCCGCGCGGCAGAAGACCCGACGATTCCATCGTCCCGTCCAGCCCCATCGCATCGAGCAGGCGGCTGACCCAGGCACCGACATGGCGGGCGATCAGATAACCGATGACGAAAACCAGGGCCGCGGCGGCCAGTTTCGGGAAGAAGAGCGCGACATTCTCCAGGATCGCAGTCAGCGGTTTGGACAGCGAATTGAGATTCAGCGTTTCGAGCGCTGCCGTCACCACGGGGATGACGATCAGAACGTACACCGCCACGCCTGCACCCTTGACTATGCTCGCGCCGCCAAAGCCGGCCTGTTCAGGCTGGATGCGCTTAAGAAGGCCGTCGAGGTTCACCAGGCTGAGGGCGGTTTCGACCGCCTTCTTCGCCACCGATGCAAGCAGAAGACCGAAGAGCAGGATCAGCCCCGCCCCCAGAAGGTTGGGAATGAAGGCAAATGCGTTCGATGTGAGCTGATTGATCGGTTCCGCAACCTGATCGAGACCGAGTGGCCTGAGAGCCGCGACAAGGCCGACCAGCCACACCAGCCAGTACACCAGAGAACCCGTCTGCTGGCCGAGGTTTTCGCCGGCATTGCCCCCGTCACGGTTGAAGAACGGGATACGGTCGACTGCTTTCGTCACACCCCACTGGGCGATCTTGGCAAGGAAATGCGTGGCAATCAGGATCAGCAGCGACGCGCCGATCTTCATCCCCCATCCCTGGATATACCCCCAATCGATCCTGTCGCCCCATTCGTGCAGCACGGTCATCTCCTTCTCTTCACGAGCATGAGACGACACCTGGCCGTTCGAATCCGACATACGCTGGACGCGTGTAAATGCCGGACCCGAAGAAGAACCATATCGCCGCCAGACATCTCGCGGTTAATAATAGTATGGGTAAAGCATATACACAAAAAGTAAGATTATAATGTAAAGCATTGTAAAATGCTTTACATTAGGAGATTTTAGCCGTCTGCGAAAGTGTGTCTAAATATAGAATCATAATGGGATAAGTAATTTTGCCAGCCACTGAGTCCACGCTGAATCTATAATGGCCACAAAACGACAACTCTATCATTTACGCGCAGTTGATTTATTTTCCCCCTGACATATCCACGTTTTCTTTAATCCAACCTTTTTCTGCAGCCAGATTTTGTGGATTCTATGATAATCGAGTATTATCTGGCGCCCTTCGCATCGAACACTGATGCAAATTTCGTTTTCAAGAAAGCTCGACGGCGCAATATCGACGACCCGTTTTACGGCCTCATCGAATGTGAGACCCGTCATCGCCGGAAGAAACGTCGCGCTCGATGCGGCCCAGTTGCCAATGGCAGACGGGGCATCGTCGGGAATGTGCATGAGCCTGGGGTCACTCATGACAGCATCCACTTCCGGCGAAAGGCGCATGGATCGAAGGGTCAGACTCATCTGACACCCTGACGCCCGGCCGCGTTGCAACGTTTTCTGGCTGAATAGTCCACAAGGCCTCCTCCACTCCTGCCGAAGCACGAGGTGGTGGCACCTAAAACCGACGCACCGGAAAGAAGCCCCGCAGGAAATCCAACTCGACTGCGCCGTACGTGTACGACATCCCGGAAGATGTAGCTCCAAACGCGCGGCGTGGCCTGTAAATCATTGTAACATTTAGCGATCCTCGTGTTACATTTGTTGTAAACTCCTATAGGTATCTTCCAGTTTAGAGAAATTCGCCGGCGTCCTGGAGCTTGAGGGCCGGCAGGTGAGGTGACCATGCACATAGCTGTTGTAGACGACGACGAAGATCTCGCCACTTTCGTGCGCGATTCGATGCGCGATCTTGGCCATGCCTGCGAGGTTTACCCCAATGGACAGAAGTTCACCTCTGCCCTGCGCCGGGAAACGTTCGATGTCATCCTGCTGGACTGGCATTTGCCGGACATTCTGGGATTCGACCTGCTGGAACAGCTTCGCGCCGGGAACAACGCCTCGGCCGGCATCATCATGCTGACCAATCGTTCGGACAAGGACGCGATCGCAAAGGCTCTGCGGGCGGGCGCTGACGACTATATCGTCAAACCCGAAACCGCGCCCGTGATCGCGGCCCGCGTCGAGGCGGTGAACCGTCGATCGCAGCAACAGCAACAAAAACAGCAACCTTCGCGCCGCCAGGTGTTCGACCGATACGAATTCGACCGGCTTACCCAGTCGATCTGGATGGACAACGAATGCGTGAAAGTAAGCGGCAAGGAGTTTGCCCTGGCGCTCATGCTGTTCGAAAACATCAATCGCCCGCTGTCGCGCGGCTATATGCTCGAAACGATCTGGCAGGCGAATCCCGACCTTCCGACGAGAACCCTGGATGTGCATATTTCCCGGATACGCATAAAGCTCAAGCTGCAGCCTGAGAACGGGCTGCGGATTGCCGCAATATCCGGATTCGGCTATCGCCTGGAACGTTTCATGCGAGGAGAAGAAGGCTGAGCCTACTCTATCTTGCAGCCGCAGCAGCCGCGCAGCCAGCGGCTGACGCCCCTGTGCGGTACGAGGTAAAGCAGGGCGATACGCTTTCCGAAGTGGCGGAGCGCTACATCCTGCCCAGGTATGACTGGCGGGATTTGCAGAAGCTCTGGCGCGTTCCCGACACACGGCGCCTGACCGTCAATCGCCGGCATTCGATCCCCCGCCACTGGTTGCGCTGGGTCCCTGAAGAGGCCCGGGTTGCAAGCGTGCGCGGGACCGTGAACCTGGCAATCGGCGGCCGAAATCTCGCCCCCAGGGTCGGGATGCGGCTGCGCGAAGGCACCAGCATCTCTACCGGCGCGAACAGTTTTCTGACCCTCGCATTGTCGGACGGGTCGCGCGTCGCCCTGCCGTCTCAGAGCAGCGCGCGGCTGATCCGGTTGCGCAAGTACCTGATCGACAGCGCAATCGACTATCAGTTCAAGCTCGACAAGGGGCGGATAGACGCAAAAGTCCGGCCACTTTCCGGCGGCGGCAGCAATATCAATGTCGAAACACCCGTGTCGCTTACTGCCGTTCGGGGAACCGAATTCACCGTATCCTACGACATGGATACGCAGACGGCGGGTACGGCGGTGTTCGAAGGTACCGTGGCGGTTTCGCAGCCCGGCGACCGGTCGGAACAACTGGTGCCCCAGCGATTCGGCGTCATCGCCGACACCGGCGACAGCCGCGAACGGGTCGAGTTGCTCCCTGCCCCCAGCCTGGAAAATCCCGATCGCCTGCAGGCAAGCGAAGTCGTGTCATTCGACGTAACCCCTGTTGCCGGCGCCACTGGCTACTACGCTCTTCTCGCAACCGACGCAGGGTTCGTCGACAGATTTGCCGAGCTTGAATCGGCCACGCCGCATTTCGAATTCACCCAGGTGCCCGACGGCACCCAGTTCATACGCGTCCTCGCGATTGGCGAAGGCGGGCTCCACGGTATGCGGCAAACCTATTCTTTCAGGCGGAGCCTGGAAACGATCGACGCCAACGTGGAACGGTCGGACGATGGTTACGTGTTCAGGTGGCTGGAAACGGACGACAGAACGCGGCGCTACCGCCTGCAGCTCCATAGCGACACCGTCGACGGGCTCCCGGTGATCGACGAAGCCGGCCTGACCGATACCGAAATATCAGTGAAAGAGCTTCGGGCAGGAGTGTATTTCTGGCGCGTCGGAGTGTATCGGACCGATTCCGGGGATACCTTCGTAAACTGGACGGATTTTGAAAAACTCACGATCACGCGGTCCGACGGTAGATGATAGTTGCGCGTAAGGTTTCTGCTTGAGTGGTCCGTAGTTCTTGCGATCACCCTCGCAATCGCGGCAATGCTCGGCACGGGCCGCACGACGGCGCGCGCCGACAATATCCTCTATGACTTTCTTGTCGGCCTGTCGGCTCCGCCGGTATCCGATCGCATTCTACTGGTCGCGATAGACGATACGAGCATGACGGCGATCGGCCGATGGCCGTGGTCGCGCGATGTTCATGCCCGGCTTCTGGACCAGCTGGCGCGCGCACGGCCCGCTGCGGTCGCCTACGACGTGCTGTTTACCGAACCGGCAGCGCCCGAAGAAGATCGCCGCTTCGCCGAATCGATGATGCGTCTCGGCAACGTGTCGCTTCCCGTTCTTTTCGAAGCGCCGGGAACGGATGGGCGAGCGGTCGATGCCGTGCCGCCCATACCCGCGCTGGCCGAAGCGGCGCAGAATCTGGGGCAAGTCGCCCTGATCCCGGACGAGGAAGGGGTGGCCAGATCGGTGCCGCTCACCTTCACGGCATCGGGCCGCGAGTGGATCCATCTGATGGAACACACCTATCGCGCCGCGCAGGGCCATCCCTCGTCGGTGTTCCAGCGCCTGGCCCGCAGCGACGAAACGCTCGCGACCATCCCGTTCCAGCGCGGCAGCGGCAATTTCCGCACAGTTCCCTTTGCCCATGTCCTCGCAGGCGAAGTGCCGGCCGAGTTTATCGAGGATCGGATCGTGCTGGTCGGCGCCACCGCCGCCGGACTGGGCGATCGCTTCAGGGTGCCCAACAATACCGGCACGCTCACCAGCGGTGTCGAATTGCAGGCCAACCTGCTCAACAGTCTGCTGGCCAATCGGATGATAGAAGTGCCGGGCAACAGGGTCAGGGTGATGGCCGCGATCCTTCCGGCCTTCTTCCTGCTGGTTTCGTTCTGGTGGCTCCGCCCTTCCGGTGCGTTCTCCGCCTGGATTGCAATGCTGTTTCTGTCGCTGGCCGTTCCTTCGGGCCTGCTGCTTACCGCCGATCTGTGGGTCCCCCCAACCCCGGCCATGGCGGGCGTGCTGGTGGCATATCCTTTGTGGAGCTGGCGACGGCTGCAGACGGTGGATCGGGCGATCGGGAAAGAACTGGACGGCCTGTCCAGGGAAGAAGCGCCAATCAAATCGAATATCGCCGACGATGCCTATCTCGATCCCATCGGCGGGCAAACCGCGCGGCTGCAGGTGGCGATTTCGGAAATGCGGGACTTGCGCCGCCTCGTCTCCGACACGATCGACAGTGTGGTCGACCCCATTCTGGTTACCGACAGCGGAGGGCAGACGGTGCTGGCCAACCGGGCGGCGCAATCGCTTCTCGCCACGGCAGGCGAAGACGATCCGGTGCGTGCCTGGCTGGGCGAACTGAAGCAGAATGCAGACCCGGCCGACGACGAATTCGTGGAACTGCGCCTCGAAAACGGAAAGACCTTCACGAAGCGGCATTTCCCCCTGCGCAACCACTCGGGCGAGCAGCGCGGATGGATTCTCCAGCTTGCCGACATCAGCGAAATCCGCCGCGCCCAGCGCGAGCGGGACGAGATGCTCGAATTCCTGAGCCACGATATGCGGTCACCGCAAAGCTCGATCATCATGCTTCTGGAAAAGCACCAGGCCGCTATCGAGGACAAGGGGCTGGTCGAACGAATCCAGTCGCTGGCGCGCAAGACGCTGCGCCTGTCCGACGATTTCGTACAGATGGCGCGCTTTTCAGCGGTTTCCTTCGACCCGGAAGAGGCCGACGTGTGCGACCTGCTGACGGAAGCGGCGGACGAGCTATGGCCTTTCGCGTCGAGCCGGAACGTCAAGATCAGGATCGACAGTACGGAACATTCACTGTTTATCGAGGCGGAGCGTGAAAGCCTGTCGCGCGCATTCGTCAACCTGCTCCACAACGCAATCAAGTTCAGTCCCGAGAACGGCGTGGTCCAGTGCTCGGTCCGGCGCGAAGGCGAGACGATCGAATGCGTGATCGAGGATGACGGCCCGGGCATGCCGGCCGAAAGGCGAGAAGCCCCGTTCGAACGCTTCGGCAAGAATTTCAGCAGGGGCGGAGGCCTGTCGGCAGGTCTGGGCCTGGCTTACGTGGCGGCGGCTATCGAACACCACAAGGGCACGATATCGTACGAGGTCAAACAACCGCACGGCACCCGCGTCAGGATGGCCTTTCCGGCGATTGATTGACCTTCAGTCGCTTGCAGCAAGCGCAGTCTGGGCGAGCTGGTCGAGAACCACCTCGTGATCGGCCTCGCAGCGTATCATTGTCGCTCCGCTGCGCGAACTCACTTCGCCCGAAGACATGCTTACGAAGGCGACGTTCAGAACGAAGGCCCGCTCTCGGCAAAGCCGGGGCATCTTGCCGGCCGATGGGGATAGTATCTTCGGCTCCCCCCCTTCCCCGGTAGCCGCGATCTTCAGCTCCTTCGGCCTGACCGAGAAGCCCACTTCGACGAGCAGGTCGGCGTTCTCGGCCTCCGTGAAGCCGATGCTCGACAGAACCTGGCGTACAGCTTGCGAAGCCATGCTGTCGTCGCTCATTCGGAAGGTTCGTTCGCTCCCCTGCGACACCTGGGGTGGCGCTTCGCCAAATCGTTTTGCGGGGGTGGCGCACCCGGCGACTAGCATCATGAGGACCAGAGCGGCGCTGCGTCGCAAGTAATCAACCTCCGATTGCCCCTTCGAAAACCGCCGAAGGAATGTGCGCGGAGTACGCGGTGAAATTCCGCGCGTCTAGTATCGGATGAAAGCACCTGCCGCGGCGACGGCTGCGGATGGCCTCTTTTTGCCCCGCCCGCTCGCACGCGATGCGCACCGCGCGGCATGGCGGGCAGCGGTGAAAGTCGGCCGATTTTTCCCGGACAATTGCCGCTCTTCATGGAAGCGGCGGCCTGTTCAATCGTCCCCAGCCTCCCGGTTTATTCCCGGGTTAGTTGGTGCGATTGATGGTATATCCTGCGAGTTTCCATTGGCCGTCGGTATCGAGGTGGAAGGAGACGACTTCTTCCATTGTGATGCCGCTTTGTCCTGCTGTTGCGAAGCGGATGGACATGTATCGGCCTGGGGGCAGCGGTCCGTTGTCGCTGGGGCTGATGACGACGCGCATGATGGCGCGCCATTCGCGGTTGCTGACGGCGCCGAGCACGGCGCGTTGCTGTGCGGTGTTGCCGACGAAGCGGTCACGCGCGATGCTGGCCTGCATGATGGGCGAGGATTTGTCCCAGATGTCGCCCATTTCGTAGCGGTCCACCGCTGCCACGATGTGGAGCGCGGCGTTGAGGAACTCGCTCGGCCCGAGTTGCACGGGCACCGCGGCGGGCGGCGAACCGCCCGCCTGGGCCGCAGGTCCGTTGCGACCCTGCGCGGCAAGACCGGACGATGCAGCCATGCAGCACGCGGCCACGAATGTCAGGGCGATGCGCCCCGGCAGATGCGACCGCGATACTATCATCGACGGGTAACCGGCGCCGGCCGCTCGACAGCCGTGGTATAGAGTTCGATCAGGACCTGGCGATTGCGCAGTTCGCGTTTCTGCGAACCGGTCGGCACTTCCAGATCGCGCGAGGCGCGGGCATAGACGGGGACCTCGCCGACCATGCTGCGCAGGGCATTGGCCGATGCCGCCGCACGGCGGGCAGCCAGCGCATCGTTGTATTCGGTGTCGCCCATGGTGTCGGTGAACCCGGTCACGATAACCTCCCGGTAGTCGCCGCCGCGGACCTCTTCGGCCACCTGGCGGAGCGTGGCGTGACCCTGATCGTCGATCGCCGCGCTGTCAAATGCGAAGTTGAAGCGATAGGTCTTGGCCGGCTTGGCCGGGGTTGCCGGCCCTGCGACGGTGACGACTTCGGGCGCCAGAAGGCGATCGAGCAGCGATGCGCATTCCGGCTCGCGGAAGTAGGTGTTCTCCACCCGTGCCTTCTTGTCGAACCTGATCTGGTACTGGCACGAGACATATTCGTCGCCGTTGCCGGTGTAGAAGTTGAGGATGTAATTCCACTTCCGGACGAAGAACACCCCTTCGTGGAAGTGCGGCACGTCGAGCAGGGTGTAGATCTGGTTCTTGGTCATGCCCGGGGTGACCATCGCGACATTGCGCGGCGGTACGAAGGCCCCGTCCTTGCGCGTGGCCTTGCGCGGTTCGGGAAACTCCACCGAAGTGTCGTGCCCGGGGCGGTAGGTGGGCGTGCCCTGGCCTGGCTCTGCGGCTGCGGCAGAGCCGGCACAGGCCATGGCAAGGGCGGCGGCAGCGATCACGGGGTTGCGAATGTTCACCTGACGATCTCCAAAATTTGTTAGGTCGAAGGGGGATGCGGCGATCCAGCGTGTCAGAACTGGATCCCTGCACCGATCGCCGCACCGGCCTGGTTGCGAGTGTTGTAGGTACCGGTGGCGCGGACCACGAACCGGCCGTTGTCCGAAGCCTTCGAGAACCCGATCGCGATGGCCTGTTCACCCTGCCAATGCGAAATCCCGAAGCCCATGATCCCCATGCCCGGCTCGAAAGCCTGCGGGACCATGCCCATCGCCATGGCCGAAGC